>NZ_JBYLHY010000016.1:0-163736 GCF_057749925.1 Paenibacillus sp. sgz302191 | reverse complement strand
GACGAGGTAGATAGGTTCGAGGTGGAAGCGCGGCAACGTGTGGAGCTGACGAATACTAATCGGTCGAGGGCTTAACCTATACAATTTAACTCACACTTTACGCAAGTTTCGTATCTAGTTTTCAGGGTGCAAATGAGCACTTTGTCTGTTTGGTGATGATGGCGGAGGGGATCCACACGTTCCCATCTCGAACACGACCGTTAAGCCCTCCAGCGTCGATGGTACTTGAACCGAAGGGTTCTGGGAGAGTAGAACGTTGCCAAGCGAATACCCACTAAGTGGGTTTTTTTTCTCTCGAGTTGATTCAATCAGGGGCCATAGCTCAGCTGGGAGAGCGCCTGCCTTGCAAGCAGGAGGTCAGCGGTTCGATCCCGCTTGGCTCCACCATATTCCCTGATAGCTCAGTTGGTAGAGCACTCGACTGTTAATCGAGTTGTCACAGGTTCGAGTCCTGTTCGGGGAGCCACATTATGGAGAAGTGTCCGAGCTGGCCGAAGGAGCACGATTGGAAATCGTGTAGGCGTCACAAGCGTCTCGAGGGTTCGAATCCCTCCTTCTCCGTACTGCTTTCAGCATTTCGCTTGGCGGCGTAGCTCAGCTGGCTAGAGCGTACGGTTCATACCCGTAAGGTCGGGGGTTCGAGCCCCTCCGCCGCTACTAAGGTTTTATTTTGGAGAGATACCCAAGTGGCTCAAGGGGACCCTCTGCTAAGGGGTTAGACTGCGCAAGCGGTGCGAGGGTTCGAATCCCTCTCTCTCCGTCAGGAATACATACAAGGCCCGTTGGTCAAGGGGTTAAGACACCTCCCTTTCACGGAGGTAACAGGGGTTCGAATCCCCTACGGGTCATAAGGATTCATCAAGCAAAGGAATTTGCGAAGTTGATTCCAATATCCCATGGAGGCTTAGCTCAGCTGGGAGAGCATCTGCCTTACAAGCAGAGGGTCGGCGGTTCGATCCCGTCAGCCTCCACCATCTGTCGACGCGGGGTGGAGCAGCCCGGTAGCTCGTCGGGCTCATAACCCGAAGGCCGCAGGTTCAAATCCTGCCCCCGCAACCAACCTCCTGAAGGTTGAGGCGTTTTATCTAGTGTGGAGCCGTGGTGTAGAGGCCTAACATGCCTGCCTGTCACGCAGGAGACCGCGGGTTCGAATCCCGTCGGCTCCGCCATTTTTTAACCATGAAAGTGCAAGGCTCGGTAGCTCAGTCGGTAGAGCAGAGGACTGAAAATCCTCGTGTCGGCGGTTCGATTCCGTCCCGAGCCACCATGAACAACCTAGTATGCCGTTGTAGCTCAATCGGTAGAGCAACTGAATCGTAATCAGTAGGTTGGGGGTTCAAGTCCTCTCGACGGCACCATTACTTTTCGGAATCCCGATTAAGGTTTAGTTTTGCGGAGGCTTAGTGAAGTGGCTAAACACGACAGACTGTAAATCTGTTCTCTTCGAGTTCGGTGGTTCGAATCCATCAGCCTCCATTGTTTTTAAACAACTTTTTGACGCGGCGGTCGTGGCGAAGGGGTTAACGCACTGGTCTGTGGCTCCAGCATTCGTGGGTTCAAGTCCCATCGATCGCCCCATTTATTTCATCGAATTACATATTGGGGATTAGCCAAGCGGTAAGGCAACGGACTTTGACTCCGTCATGCCTAGGTTCGAATCCTAGATCCCCAGTACTACACCCCACAAAGTGAAGATAAGCTCTGAAGCGAATTCCGATTACTTTGCGGGGACCCCATAATTATAGCTTGAGCCATTAGCTCAGTTGGTAGAGCACCTGACTTTTAATCAGGGTGTCGTAGGTTCGAGTCCTACATGGCTCACCATTTTAGTAACACCATGCGCGTATGGCGGAATTGGCAGACGCACTAGACTTAGGATCTAGCGGGCGACCGTGGGGGTTCAAGTCCCTCTACGCGCATTATGCGGAAGTGGCTCAGGGGTAGAGCATCGCCTTGCCAAGGCGAGGGTCGCGGGTTCGAATCCCGTCTTCCGCTTAGTTTGTTGGCGCTATAGCCAAGTGGTAAGGCAGAGCTCTGCAAAAGCTTTATCCCCAGTTCGAATCTGGGTAGTGCCTTTTTTAAAAAATGAATTATATACGTGTGCCCTTAGCTCAGCCGGATAGAGCGTTTGACTACGAATCAAAAGGTCGGGAGTTCGAATCTCTCAGGGCACGCCACTTAAGCCGGCGTGGCGGAATGGCAGACGCGCTCGACTCAAAATCGAGTGGGAAACCGTGGAGGTTCGAGTCCTCTCGCCGGTATCATATTTATAATCGAGTAGTCCATTAGGGATATAATCTAATGGGCTTTTTTATTTGATATTGAGTACGCCGTTCATCACCTGGGCTATTGATCGAAGTACAGGATTAACTCTGTTGGCAATGAGAGAAGAAAAAGCGACCCATTCATCAAAAAATTTTTGGTTGCAAAAAAGTGCTAAATAGCGCTTTGTTTCCTGTCGCCCAGGAATGGCATACAATAAGGATATGGCTTGTACAAAGAACTAAGCGGGATTGCTATAGTCGGAGTGTAGGGGCTATTTTTTCAATGTATAATGGGGGAGTTGAATGTCACACGTTACCATATTTCAGGCTTTGAACGAAATGCTGCTTCAACTGGAGAGTATATCCTTGAGGCGATGCAGCCCGGATCAGATTCATTCGTCCCAAAGCGCCGCAGTTCACACCATGCTGCTGATTCATCAAGGGAAGGGGCTGCTGCGTATTCGCGACGATACACACCAGGCTTTGCCGGGAAGTGTATTTTTTATTGCGAGAGGGCAGAAGCTGGAAGTAGCAGTGAATGAAGACCAGATGTTGGAGTATTACATGTTGACCTTTGTTGTCATGATCCCTCACAAGATCAATGACAACTGGTCGGTGTACCGTAAAGATTCCGGATCTTTCCCAATAGAGGGCGCTGTGCTGATATCAAATCCAGCTCAGATTACCCAACTGGTTCAGCAGATGCATCAGATTACCGAGGGTACAGGCGGTGAACGAGAATACTTTCAGCAGAAACATTTGTTCTATGAGCTGCTGTACATTCTGGCTAACGAGTTTGACACCCAGGGCGATCATCCGCAGCAGGGGATTGAGCGGACGCTGGATTATCTGAAGGAAAACTACATGAAGCCGATTTCTTTGGAGTCATTGGCGCACATGTCCGGCTTTAGCTCCAGCTATTATTCGCGTTTGTTCAAGAAGAGCAGGGGAATTGGAGTGAAGGAATATATAACCAGCCTGCGGATCAATCGGGCCAAGGAATTGCTTATCCTGTCCCATCTCTCCCTGCAGAACATCGCTCAGAGTGTAGGCTATAACGAAGAATCCTATTTCAGCCGTATGTTCAAAAAAGAAACGGGCTATTCTCCAGCCGCCTATAGCAAAAAATATCGTCAAAAGATTGTAGTTACGCGTTATACCTACAACGGAGATTTACTGGCTTTAGGTGTGATTCCCTATGCTTCTGTCCTGACGGAAGGCAGGATTGGTGGGCCGCATCTGAACAAGCACATGATGGATTCTGTTCCTTTGCATATGTATACGAAGGGGAAGTGGAACGAACTGATAGACCTTCAGCCTCACCTGATTGTCAGTGACAGCCCGGAACTGTCGGCATTGCACCAACGGTTGTTTTACCCTATTGGAAGCTGGAATGGCGGGAACGATTCAATAAAATCGCCTTGGCGCTGGGCAAAGAAAAGGAAGCAAGCCGTTGGTTAGAGCAATATGACTATAAGGCTGCTCAGGCTGGTCAGCGAATCCGCGGACAGATTGGGGAAGGGACTGTGACTGTACTGCGGATTGTGGGCGGGAAGCTGTGCGTTTATGGGATTGGACGCAATATCGGCAGTGTCCTCTATCATGATTTGAAGCTTGAGCCGCCTCATGCAGTCAGCCAAATTCATTGGCGCAAAACCATCTCAACGCAGGAACTGCCCAACTTCGACGGAGACTACATACTGCTTATGACCTCGCCCAGGAAAAAAGATACCCGATTGTACCGCAAGCTGATGGACAGCCCGGAGTGGAGAGAGCTTACAGCCGTGCGGAAACAGCGATGGTTTCAACTGGACTCGTACTATCCTTGGCTGGATTACTCTGCTTTAAGTCATGAAATGATGTTGGAGGAGACAGTGCGATTGTTTGTCCCCTGAATATGTGATAGAACAGGCCGAAGCAATATTGTACAAATAATCGGGCAATATTCTTCATAGATTTATTGGTTTCATCTGTCTATAATCGTGTTGTTATGTGTTGGTGATAATCATTCTCATTCTCGTATTTGGAGGAAATGAAATCGCCAGAATATGTTTACCAATACGGGAGGTTATAGACAGATGCAAATGTTCAACAAGACTTTTACTTGCTCCATTGCTGCCCTCATGCTGAGTGCTGCACTTCTGGCGGGCTGCGCCGAAAAATCCGATTCCACGACCAATGAAGGAAAGGGTGTCACTGGGGCCGCAAACAGCACCGCTCCCTCATCTGCGACTTCGGCAGCAAACGGTTCAGAATTCACAGTGAAACATGTTTGGGGAGAAACGTCAATCAAAGCTGCACCAACAAAAATTGCTGCTCTTGACTACTCCTTCATAGACTTGCTTTCTGTCCTGGATGTTGTGCCGGCGGCAACTGTCGGGATCGGTGAGTCCGGGTTTCCCGATTATCTGAAAGCTACTGTCAAGGCAGATGGAATTACTAATACGGGACAAGCCAAACAGCCCAATCTGGAGGTTCTGAAATCCGTCAAGCCCGATTTAATCATTGCTAATCCTGACCGGCACGAAATGATTAAAGGGCAGTTGGGAGCAATTGCGCCGACGATTGCGCTGGACGATAACAGCTATGAGGAAGTGTTGGAGAACCTGCTTAGCGTTGGCACCCTGTTGGATAAAAAGGAGCAAGCTAAAGCGGTGAAGCAGGAGATTGAAAAGCAGATTCAAGCAGGCAAGGAAAAGTTGAAGGGTGCTCCTACAGTCCTTGTCATTGGTGCTTTTGAGGATGATTCAACAGTTTGGATGAAAGACTCTTTCGTCGGTTCCTTGCTTTCTGCAATTGGAGTCAACTACGCCTTTGACGGGAAAAAGGATTTGTCTGCTGCGGAGAGCAAAACGGACATTGCCAAACTGAGTCTGGAGCGGTTAAGCGAAATCAATCCGGATTACTTGTTTTATTATGGTGATCTTGGTAAATGGCAGTCCAATCCCCTGTACAAAAACCTCAAGGCTGTCAAAGCAAACCAGGCTACTGCGGTAAGCCGCGACCTGTGGTCCAAAGGACGGGGGCCACGTGCGGCACAGCTTATTCTTGAACAAGCTTTGAAAATCACGAGCCCGAGCAACTGATTCCGGGGGGATTACGTATGGATCAGAAAACGGGCATAACAAACCCTCCTCCTTTCCCATTCTTTCTGATTTCCAGCTTGTGGGTTCTGATGCTGCTGGCTGTTGCGATCTCCGTTTTTCTCGGATTGAAAGGACTGAGATGGAGCAGTTTACAGGAGATCGCGAGTATGGATGAGACAGATATACTTGCCTATAAGGTCTGGTTTGTCCGTCTTCCCCGAGCTGTTCTTGCCCTTATTATTGGCGGGGGATTGGCTGTAGCTGGCTGTCTGTTGCAGGGCATTACTCGCAATCCGCTATCAGACCCGGAAGTCATGGGAATTAACCAAAGCGCCTCCTTCTTCGTTGTGCTGGCGCTCGTTCTTTTGGGACAGAAGGATGTTTCGGTTACGATTCTCCTATCTGCTTTTGTCGGTGCAGCCATTGGAGGAAGTATCGTGTACATACTGTCCTTGAGAGGACAATATACCTCAACTCGACTGGTTTTGGCTGGAATTGCCGTTGCATTTTTAATGGGTTCCCTAACGACAGGCTTTCTGATTCTGGACGATGAGAACTTATCCGAAATTTTGTACTGGATGGCAGGGAAATTGTCTGGTGCAACCTGGGCCGATGTGCGAATCGCTTTGCTCTTTATCATCCCAGCAGCTGTCATAGGGCTATTAATTGCCGGGCAGTTTAATATTTTGACACTTGGTGAAGCGACAGCCAGCAGTCTTGGTCAGCAGGTTAGGAAAATCAGGGGACTGGCGTTTGTTCTGAGCGTTGTCATGGTGGGAAGTGCGGTTGCTTTGGCAGGGCCTATCGGCTTCGTAGGTTTGATGGTACCTCACATCGTCAGAAAGCTTGTTGGCGCTGATTATCGAAGAATTATTCCTGTATCTGCTTTGGCAGGAGCTGATCTGTTGTTGCTTGCTGACCTGGGTGGACAGTGGGTGCTGTATCCGGCAGATATTCCCGTGGGAATTATTACTGCGCTGTTGGGAACGCCGTTCTTCCTGTATGTGATGCGCCGGAAGACAGGGTGGCGGTCATGATGCGGAAGGGCAAGCATCGCTGGATATGGATAATGAGCTTTAGCGCCGTTCTCCTTCTTATTATGATTTTTTTTAGCTTGCATCTTGGTGCTGTAAATCTTCCATTTGCCCAAGTTATAGAGGAGATTCGCTTCAAGGAAGGGATTACCTTTGATTACAGGTTGCCGCGGCTGTTGATCGGTATTTGTGTCGGAGTGAACATGGCAGTAGCTGGAGCTATTCTTCAAGGTGTTACCCGCAATCCTCTGGCAGCTCCCGATCTGATCGGCGTAACGGCTGGTGGCGGATTGGCTACTGTGGTGCTGATTCTGGCTGTACCCGCATTCTCGGCTGCTATGCTGCCGCTGTTTGCCTTTGGCGGCTCTATTGCCGCAGGACTTTTGGTGTACGGTTTGGCTTACAAAAACGGACTTATGCCGGAGCGTCTGGCTCTATGTGGAGTAGCAGTCAGCACAGGTATCCAGGCCTTGATTACGTTGTTTATTGTCAAATTTTCTCCGTCTGCTGCGCAGGCGCTGATTTGGCTCAAAGGCAGCTTGTATGCGCGCAGTTGGGAGCATGTGGAGATGATCTGGCCATGGACGGTTATGGGGCTTGTCGCCGCTCTATTCTGTTCGCGTCCTCTTAATGCGCTATTGCTGAGCGAGGAAATTGTACGTGGGCTGGGTATGAGAGTGGAGAGAACGCGGCTCATGCTAATCGCTGTTGCTGTTGTTATGGCAGGCAGCGCTATTGCCGTAGCCGGAACCATTGGCTTTATCGGACTGGTCATTCCTCATTTGGCCCGCCTGTTGGTGGGCTCAAATTTCAGGCTTGTTCTGCCCGTTTCAGCCTTGCTGGGTGCTATTCTCGTAGTAACCGCCGACCTGGTGGGGCGAATCATTATGCCTCCGATAGAGGTTCCGGCAGGCATTGTTACGGCCATACTGGGAACGCCATATTTTCTCTTTTTACTGCTGCGTAAGAAGTAGCGGACAACCTGTCCGATTGATCAGTCTTCCCAACGGCTAAAAATGGTTTCTTTTTCGGTTGTCTCCGAATTATTCAAAAAAACCCGCGAAAATCCCAGATTCTGCAAGTCTTTCGTGGGTTTTATTTTCCTTGTTCTTGACTTAAATTCCGCTCGTGGTATAATATCCAAAGTGACTCAAAATCGAGTGGGAAACCGTGGAGGTTCGAGTCCTCTCACCGGTACTTTCGGGACGTAGCTCAGCTTGGTAGAGCACCTGCTTTGGGAGCAGGGGGTCGCATGTTCAAATCGTGTCGTCCCGATCTTTCAACAAATAAGCATGATCGGCGCAGTCAGTCGGCTGTCCGGGAATGCTTATTTTTTTGTTTTTAGATATAATGACAGTATGAAGAGGAAAAGGAGAGGGCTTCGTGGTTTTCGGCGCACGCGTGTGGAAGACAGGAATTGCGGTAACAATGGCATTATATATCAGCGCTTGGCTGAACTTTACCCCTCCCGTTATCGCGGCGGTAGCGGCTATTTTTGCGATGCAGCCTTCGATCTACCGATCATGGCGCTATTTTTTGGATCAACTGCAAACGAATATTATGGGGGCTGCTCTGGCTCTGCTGGCCGGGATGTTTTTCTCCAACAATATAATTGCAATCGGGATCGTATGTATTCTGGTTATTATCATCTGCCTGAGGATGGGCATGGAGGAAACGATTGGGCTCACTTTGGTTACGGTTGTGGCGGTGATGGACGCTTCGTCCGAGTGGCAGTTTGCCGTCAACCGGTTTATGCTCAGCTTGATCGGAATCGGCTGCGCTTGCCTGATCAACATCCTCTTTTTCCCGCCGAAGCCGAAGGAGCAGTTTGCCGCGCAGATCCATAGCGTTTTCAACAAACTTTCGCTGCTGCTGCGGACGGTTATCTCCGATGAAATGAAGGAGAACGTATTTCGCAACGAAAAAGACAGTTTGCAGGGGGCTGTGCAGTCGCTGGCGAATAAATACAAGCTTATGGAAGAGGAAGTTAAAAAGCTTAAGCGCGCCGGTTTCAGCCGCATTCGCCAATTAGTCATCTACAAGCAAATGCTGCGCGCCATTTACAAAGGATTTGAGGTTTTGGACGCCGTGGAGGAGCATTATTTTCAGGCGGCGCGCACACCGCAAACCGATGCGTTTTTTGACGGCCATCTGGAGAAGTTGATCAAATTCCACGAGCACGTGCTGCTGAAGTTCGATGATAAACTGAAGGCGGACAGCTCCGAAGGGCTGGAGATGGAGGCGGAGAGCGAACGTTTTATGTCGACGATCATCGAGCAGTTTTCCGAAGGGCCGGGAGGTATGCTGCGGCATTCGGTCGTGGCGGCCGCCATGTACGATTACGGCCATCAGGTAGCGCGGCTGGACAAGCTTGTGGAACATTACCATCGCGGAGATACGGACGAGAAGGAACCGATCGATGCGCTGCTGAAAAGCATAAAATTGAAGTAGCAAAATGAGGAGCCGTTGTCCCCGAAAAGGGGCAGCGGTTTTTTGCGCCCGTATGGAAAAACTTGGTTAATCATATGGTATAAAGCACATTTTGTTAATAAATCGCCATTTTTTAACCGATATAACAAAAAAGGATTCTGAAGGTGGTTTTTCCATATATTTTATAAAAAACTCTACACATTATTTTACGGGAGATGGTGGAAGCATCATGGATGAGAAAACAGTAACTACGGCAGCTTCATTGCAATTACGCAAGCTGGGCAACTCGGATTTAAAGCTGTCACCGCTGGGGCTTGGATGCTGGCAGTTCAGCAACGGAAAAGGGCTCGTCGGGAAATTCTGGCCGGCGCTGCGGAGAGAGGATATAAGGCAAATTGTTCAGACCAGCTTGGAAGGTGGAATTAATTGGTTCGATACTGCTGAAGCGTACGGTGGCGGACAGTCTGAGCAGCTACTTGCCGGCACGCTGAATGAGATTGGCGGAACGCTCGCGGCACAGGCGAATATCGCTACGAAATGGTGGCCGGCTTTTCGCACCGCAGGCAGCATCACGGCAACGATTGATGAACGTATCCGCCAGTTGGATCACCGGACGATTCACCTTTATCAGGTGCATTCTCCTTACTCCTTTGCTTCGGTTGCCGCCATGATGAATTCTATGGCTAGTTTAGTCGAGCAAGGGAAGATTAAATATGTGGGTGTAAGCAACTTTTCCGCGCAACAAATGCGCGAGGCCGATCGCGTGCTGCGCGAGCATGGCCTTCGTTTAGTTTCGAATCAAGTGAAATATAGCCTGCTCGACCGGAGAATTGAACAGAACGGAATTTTGGATACGGCTAAAGAACTCGGCGTGGCGATCATCGCCTACTCCCCATTAATGCAAGGGATCTTAAGCGGCAAATTTCACAAAAATCCATCCTTGGTCAAGTCGATCACGGGTCCGCGCAAGTGGACAGCGGCATTCCGGGAGTCGGGCTTGCAGAAATCAAAGCCGCTGATTGAAACGTTGGAACAGTTGGCTCAACAATATAACGCAACGCCAACGCAGATTGCCTTGAATTGGTTGATTAATGCCCACGGAGAGAACGTATTTGCGATACCTGGGGCTTCAAAAGTAACTCATGCCGAGGAAAATGTGAAGGCGATGCAGTTTACCTTGACAGCCGGAGAGATTGAGATGGTCAGCAGCATTTCCAACCAAGTGCTGAGATCGAAGTAATTGTGACCAATATACTTATCATGAATTTTATTAAAAACTTAGAATTTATTGACAAAATTCGATATTTTTTAGATAATACAATTAATTCCATAGGTATATCGATCTAAGAACAGCGAACTAAGCGGATCGCGGATTCATCATGCTAACGGAATTAAGCCGCTAAAGTTGTGCAGAAGTCTCGGCGAATACCGGAAGGCTGTATAAAACTATGGGAGGGGGCCGTTTATGTAAATGGATGAAGCCAAGTTTCTGGTAAGGATGTAAAACAACATACTTATGTTATTTCCCGTTAATCGTAAACACCTCGAAAGTGGTGGACACAAAGCCATGGGTCTAAAGCTGGATAAACAGCCATGATTGCCAGGTTGCCGAAGGAAACTGGGCGAAATTTGTCGTCTGTTCTTCTTAACTATGGGAACAGGCTTTTTTTATTGCAGCGAAAAATCATTCGGAGAACAGGGGGAAACGTTATGGAAACAAGCGTGATAGGTATCGAGGAGTATCCGTTAAGTTCCTATCAGAAAGATATATGGCTCGAGCAAAGTATGCACCCTGGAAAACCTATTTACAACCTTGGCGGGTACATTGAGGTTAAAGGAAAACTGGATACGGCTATCTTTAAGAAGTCCATTCAGTTGTTAATCAGGCAGAATGATTCTCTCAGAACTCGTCTTATTGATAAAAAGGGCGAGCCCTATTTAACAATCCTGCCGGAAATCGACTATGAAGCTCCGTTTCATGATTTTTCGGGGAAGAAAGATCCGAATTCCTTTTGCCTGGATTGGATGAAAAAAGAGTTTTTGAAAATTTTTCAACCGAAGGACAATTATTTTCGATTTGAATTATTACAAGGCGAACCGGGTGTATATTTCATTTTACTTAAAGTTCATCATATGATCATTGATGGATGGGGGTTTGCCCTCCTCATCAGTCAAATGTTTGAAAATTACAATGAATTGGCTCAAGGAATTGGGGAAATGAACAGACCTTCCTATTCCTATACCGATTTTATCTCTGACAACCAGAATTATTTGAATTCTTCAGCCTTTTTGAAGGATAGGAAGTTCTGGCAGAGCAAATATCGAACCGTTCCCGAGCCTTTGCTAAGCAGAGGTTTGAACACGGATGATGATTACGGCGATTCTGTTTGGAGCAATAGGGAAACTTTAACAATAAACAAGGCATTGTACGATCAAATGGTTGAATTTTGTAAGGAGGAAGGTTGTTCGTCGTTCCACTACTTTTTAGGCATACTGTTCCTTTACTTCAGCAGGGTTTGCAATCGAAACGAAATGGTGATCGGCGTCCCGGTTTTTAACCGGGGCAAAGCGCAGTATAAGCAGACCGTGGGACACTTCGCCAATGTGCTGCCGCTTCGGATAAGTCCCGAGCAGGATATAAGCTTCAAAGAACTGATAAAGTTCATCAAGCGTGAGCTTATGCAGTGCTATCGGCATCAGAAAATATCTTTCGGCGAAATTTATCGGGCGGTTTACGAGGATGTCCACGAAAAAGGAAATTTGTTTGATATATCGCTTTCTTTTGAAGAACAGGAAACGAGAGAATCGTTTAACGGCGCAGCGTGCCGGATCGTAAGCATGCCGCATCATCACGAAAGGAATGCGCTTACACTTCTGATATGGGGACAAGAAGGAGAAGCGGATGTAGCCGTAAATTTTGACTATCAGATACAGGTGTTTGAAAAGCTCATCCCTATAGAAAACGTCATCCGCCACTTTGATTATTTATTCACTCAAGTCATGGAACAAAGTGAAACTCCCATTTCGCAGATCGAGGTCGTGCCGGAGGAAGAGAGAGGCGTGCTGCTTGACGGTTTCAATCGGACGAAGACGGAATATCCGAAGGAGCAAACGATCCATGGACTGTTTGAGGAGCGGGCGGAGCAAAGAGCGGAGCATCCGGCATTGGTCTTCGGGCAGCAAACCTTAACCTACCGGGAACTGAACGAACAGGCGAACCGGCTGGCCAAGGTGTTGAGGGGGCGGGGAGTGAAGCCGGACGATATCGTCGCCATCATAGTGGAACGATCTATCGAAATGGTCGTTGGCATCCTGGGAACGCTCAAAGCGGGCGGCGCGTACGTGCCGATAGATCCAAACTATCCGGAGGAACGGATTCGCTATATGCTGGAAGACAGCGGTGCCTCTATACTGCTGACGCAAAAGCATTACCGGGACAAGCTCGACTACCGGGGCCCGATCATGGATTTGGATGGCGAAAGTCTTCAGTGTACAGACCCGGCCGACGGCGCCAATCCGGAGCCTGTTAACAAGCCGCAGGACCTGGCCTATATCATCTATACCTCGGGATCTACCGGGAAACCCAAAGGGGTGATGGTGGAGCACCGGGGAGTGCTCAACCTCCAGCATTTCTTCCTTGAAAAATGGGGAGTGAACGAATCGGACCGGATGCTGCAGTTTGCCAGCAGTTCGTTTGACGCCTCGGTCTGGGAAATGTTCGTGATTTTGCTGGGAGGCGGCACACTTTATCTGATTTCGCGCGATACGATTAACAATCTGAATGAATTTGTACGCTTCATTGACGAAAACCAAATGACAATTGCGCTGCTTCCGCCTACTTATCTGGCGGGGATTGAACCAGGCAGGCTGCCGGCGCTGAAAAAGCTGGTGACGGGCGGATCGGCAATCACGAAAGAGCTGGTCATGCGGTGGAAGGACAGCGTGGCGTATATGAACGCCTATGGACCGAGCGAATCCAGCGTAATTGCAACTGCGTGGATGTACCGGGAAGAGGATATGGGCAATGCGTCGGTACCGATCGGCAAGCCGATTGACAATACCCGGATTTACATTCTGGATCAGAACCAAAAGCTGCTGCCGCTCGGGGCGGCGGGGGAAATGTGCATTGCGGGAGACGGATTGGCCAGGGGTTATCTGCATCGGCCGGAGTTGACGGCGGAGAAGTTTGTGGCGAATCCTTACGAAGCCGGAGAAAAGCTGTACCGCACGGGCGATCTGGCGCGTTGGCTGCCGGACGGGAATATCGAATATTTGGGAAGAATCGACGATCAGGTGAAAATCCGGGGCTTCCGCATTGAGCTGGGGGAGATCGAAACGCAGCTGCTGAAGCATCCGCTTGTCCGGGAGGCGGCAGTAATCGCCAGGGAAGACAAGCAGAGGGAAAAGTATTTGACAGCGTATTTTACAGCAGAAGGAGAACCGGGAGCGGATGAGCTGCGGGAACAACTGATGCAAGCACTGCCCGATTACATGGTGCCGTCCAGCTTCATGCAGCTGGATCGGATGCCGCTGACTCCGAGCGGGAAGATTGACCGAAAGGCATTGCCCGAGCCTGATCCGATTGCGGATGCGGGTGTGGAATATGCGGCGCCGAGAGACAAGATAGAGGAGATATTGGCTAAGATATGGCAAATAGTTCTGAACGTCGAAAGAGTTGGCATTAAGGATAACTTTCTGAATCTGGGCGGCGATTCCATTAAAGCCATTCAGGTTGTGTCCAAGCTTCACGATTATAAGCTAAAGCTGCAATTGAAGGATCTTTTTGATCATCCCGCGATTGAAGAATTGAGTGCTTATGTGAAATCCGTCGAACATGCCGCTTTTCAAGGAACGGTAACAGGTGAAATTATGCCCACTCCTATTCAAAGATGGTTTTTTGAGCAGTCTTTCGCAGCCAAACATCACTTCAATCAGTCGGTTCTGCTGCATCGGAAACAGGGCTTTGACGAAAAGAGGTTAAGAAAAGTGTTCGACCGCTTGGTGGAACACCATGATGCACTGCGTATTGTCGTGAGGGAGAAGGCGGGACGGGTAATTCTGTTCAACCGGGGCACGGAAGGCGAGCTGTACTCGCTGGAGGTCAAGGATTTTACAAGTGATATGCTATATGATAGCTCCGTTAAGGAAGCAGCCGCAAAGCTTCAGTCCGGCATGGATTTAGAACACGGACCTCTGGTGAAAGCGGGCTTGTTTAAAACGAGAGATGGCGACTATCTTTGCGTAAGTATTCACCACCTGGCTGTTGACGGAGTTTCTTGGCGGATTCTTTTCGAGGACATTTCTACGGGATACCGGCAGGCAGAGAGGGAAGATGAAATCACGTTCAGCGAGAAAACGGACTCATTCCTGGCATGGTCCGAGCAGCTTTATGCATATGCCGCAAGCGGCGAGCTTCAGCAAGAAATCACATACTGGCGCGAGCTGGAACAAAATGAGATCAAGCCTATTCCCCAAGATCGTACCGTTCATGACAGAAAATATAAGGATAGCGATCATATAGAAATCGAGCTGGACGAAATCCAGACTGTCAAGCTGCTTAAAGAAGTGAATAAGGCTTACAATACCGAAATCAACGATGTTCTTTTGACGGCGCTGGGAGAGGCTGTTCGGGAATGGACGGGAGAAAACAAGGTACTGGTTAACCTGGAAGGGCACGGACGCGAAGAGATCGTTCAGGATATGGATATCAGCAGAACAGTTGGCTGGTTTACTGCCCAATATCCGGTCATTTTGGATATGGAAGGCGTTAAGGACGTGGCTTCCCGACTTAAAGCCGTCAAAGAAAGCCTGCGACGCATTCCGCAAAAAGGCATCGGCTACGGCATTTTGAAATACCAGACGTTTCTTCGGGATGAGGGAATATTAAGGTTTGATTTGCATCCTGAGATCAGCTTCAACTACCTGGGGCAGTTTGACCGGGATATTGATACCGAGATATTTACCCTTTCGGATGTTCTTACCGATGAAACGGTTTCACCCGGCATGCAAAGACCTTACCGTTTGGACATTAACGGAAGAGTGACCGATGGAAAGCTGCGGCTGAGTTACGCCTATCACAAGCATGAATATGAACAGGCTACGATAATCAGACTGGCGGAAGGCTTTAAACGCAATCTGGAGCAAATTATCGAACATTGCGCATCACGGGAATACACGGAACTGACGGCCAGTGACGTAAGTTCCAAGAGCATTACGATAGCTGAGATCGAAGAGGTATACCGCGCGATGGGGGACTCGGGGCCCAATGTCGCGGATATTTATACACTGACCCCCATGCAGTCGGGAATGTTGTATCACTTCCTCAGGGAGCCAAGCTCGCGCGCATATCATGAACAAGCCGTGCTCAGCCTGAAGGGTGAGATCGATAAAAGTTTATTTGAGCGCGTTTGTCAGCAGATAGTTCAAAGACACGATATTTTGCGGACCGCCTTTGTTTACGACAAGGTCGAAAAACCGGTTCAGGTCGTTTTAAAGAAAAGGCCGGTTGATGTATGTTTCGGAAATATTTCTTTCTTGACGGAGAACGAGAAAGAAAGCTTTTTGGAATCATATTTGGATAAGGATAAGAAGAAGGGCTTTGATCTCACCCGGGACCCGCTCATCAGAGTTTCCTTGATTAAAACGAGTGACGACAGTTACCGGCTGATTTGGAGTTTTCATCATATCATCATGGATGGTTGGTGTCTTGGCATTGTATTTAAAGAGTTTTGGAAAATTTACAGTGCGCTTCATAATGAAAGTACCCCGCAATTAGGAACGGTGTATCCTTACCGTCAATATATCCGGTGGCTGGAACAAAGGGATGACCGGGAGACGGCGGTTTATTGGGAGAACTATCTCACGGAGTACGAACAGTCAGCCACGCTGCCCAAAATCAAAAGCGGTGCGGATAATCCGGGATACTTTCAGGAAGAATACGATTTTACGATAAATGAGGAATTGAAGGCGAGTTTGGAGAGCATCGCAAGAGAAAACGGAGCTACGTTAAGTACGGTGATGCAGGCTGTATGGGGGCTCCTGCTGCAGCGGTACAACAATACCCAAGACGTGGTGTTCGGAACGGTTGTCTCAGGAAGACCGGCGGAAATCCAAGGTGTTGAAGGAATGGTAGGGCTGTTTATCAATACGATTCCTGTCAGAGTCCGGACAGAAAAGGAAGATAGCTTCCCGGTTCTGATTGCCAACATGCAGCGGGAGGCATGGCTATCTGAGCGGCATCACTATTATCCGCTGGCGGAAATTCAGTCGCGGACTGCCCATGGAGGCGGATTGGTGCAAAGCCTGCTGGCCTTTGAAAACTACCCGATGGAGGAGGCCGTCAGAGGACAGAGCGCCCACGGAACGGATTTGAGGATTCTGTCCGCTCAGGTCTCCGAACAGACGAATTTTGATTTTAATTTCATTATTGTGCCCGGGAAAGATTTGCAAATCAAATTCCGCTACAATAGCTTGGCCTATGACAGAAACTTAATAGAGCGGGTAGCCGGGCAGATCAAAATGATTATCCGTGAAATCGTACGTTGTCCGCAGATACGGGTCGAAAAAATCGAGGTCGTGCCGGAGGAAGAGAGAGGCGTGCTGCTTGATGGTTTCAATCGGACGGAGACGGAATATCCGAAGGAGCAAACGATCCATGGGCTGTTTGAGGAACGAGCGGAGCAAAGAGCGGAGCATCCGGCATTGGTCTTCGGGCAGCAAACCCTGACCTACCGGGAACTGAACGAACAGGCGAACCGGCTGGCCAAGGTGTTGAGGGGGCGGGGAGTGAAGCCGGACGATATCGTCGCCATCATAGTGGAACGATCTATCGAAATGGTCGTTGGCATCCTGGGAACGCTCAAAGCGGGCGGCGCGTACGTGCCGATAGATCCAAACTATCCGGAGGAACGGATTCGCTATATGCTGGAAGACAGCGGTGCCTCTATACTGCTGACGCAAAAGCATTACCGGGACAAGCTCGACTACCGGGGCCCGATCATGGATTTGGATGGCGAAAGTCTTCAGTGTACAGACCCGGCCGACGGCGCCAATCCGGAGCCTGTTAACAAGCCGCAGGACCTGGCCTATATCATCTATACCTCGGGATCTACCGGGAAACCCAAAGGGGTGATGGTGGAGCACCGGGGAGTGCTCAACCTCCAGCATTTCTTCCTTGAAAAATGGGGAGTGAACGAATCGGACCGGATGCTGCAGTTTGCCAGCAGTTCGTTTGACGCCTCGGTCTGGGAAATGTTCGTGATTTTGCTGGGAGGCGGCACACTTTATCTGATTTCGCGCGATACGATTAACAATCTGAATGAATTTGTACGCTTCATTGACGAAAACCAAATGACAATTGCGCTGCTTCCGCCTACTTATCTGGCGGGGATTGAACCAGGCAGGCTGCCGGCGCTGAAAAAGCTGGTGACGGGCGGATCGGCAATCACGAAAGAGCTGGTCATGCGGTGGAAGGACAGCGTGGCGTATATGAACGCCTATGGACCGAGCGAATCCAGCGTAATTGCAACTGCGTGGATGTACCGGGAAGAGGATATGGGCAATGCGTCGGTACCGATCGGCAAGCCGATTGACAATACCCGGATTTACATTCTGGATCAGAACCAAAAGCTGCTGCCGCTCGGGGCGGCGGGGGAAATGTGCATTGCGGGAGACGGATTGGCCAGGGGTTATCTGCATCGGCCGGAGTTGACGGCGGAGAAGTTTGTGGTGAATCCTTACGAAGCCGGAGAAAAGCTGTACCGCACGGGCGATCTGGCGCGCTGGCTGCCGGACGGGAATATCGAATATTTGGGCAGAATCGACGATCAGGTGAAAATCCGGGGCTTCCGCATTGAGCTGGGGGAGATCGAAACGCAGCTGCTGAAGCATCCGCTTGTCCGGGAGGCGGCGGTGATCGCCAGGGAAGACAAGCAAAGGGAGAAGTATTTGGCGGCGTATTTTATAGCAGAAGGAGAAACGGGAGCGGATGAGCTGCGGGAACAGCTGGTGCAAGCACTGCCCGATTACATGGTGCCGTCCAGTTTCATGCAGCTGGATCAAATGCCGCTGACTCCGAGCGGAAAGATTGACCGAAAGGCATTGCCGGAGCCCGAATGGCAGGAAAGCGACGACACGGGCAGCAACCCGAGGAATGAAGTTGAGCTGAAAATCCAGAAGGCTTGGCAGGAAATCCTGGGCATGGAGAAGATCGGAATAGATGACCATTTCTTCAGGCTGGGTGGAAATTCGATCAAGGCGATTCAGGTGGTATCGAGGCTGGCGTTCGATTTTGAAGTAGGGATTAACGACATTTTTCAATATCCGACGATTCGGACCTTGGCGGATCACATCAAATACTCCAAAGACAGATTAAAACAATTCGTGTATGCCATGCGGGAAGCGGCAGCTGCCAGAGGAACGGGCGGGTCTGAGGTTGACTGGAAAATGCGCGAGAGCCTTAAAGAATACCGGAAGAAAAATCAGGTATATAAGAACATCAATCTTTCTGAACGGGCCGGCTACCGCAATGTTCTGTTGGCAGGGGGAACCGGGTATTTAGGAATCCATATTTTGTTTCAACTGCTGCAAAATACGGAATATAAAGTTTATGTGCCTGTTCGGGGAACAAGCGACGACGAGGCACTGGAGAGACTGCGGATGAAGCTGAAGTTCCATTTTGGCACCGAGTTTGACGGGCGGAATGGCTGGGAAGACAGAGTGTGCGTGTTTGGCGGAGATTTGACCAAGGATTGTTTCGGACTGAGCCGGGAGCGCTATGAGCAATTGGCCGAAACCATCGATGCGATCATTAATTCGGCGGCGAACGTCAAGCATTTCGGACATTACTCGGAATTTCATGCGGTCAATGTGGAAGGGAACGCAAGACTGATCGAATTTGCCGGCACAGGGAAGAAAAAGACTTACAATTTCGTTTCCACCACCAGCGTGGGCAGCGGCTGGGTAGAAGACCGGAGCAGCATTGTGTTCACGGAATACGATTGCAATGTCGGACAAAGCTCTGATAACTATTACGTGATGACGAAGCTCGAAGCTGAGAAAGAAATTGTAAGAGCAAGGGAAAAAGGGCTTAATTCCAATGTGTTCAGAGTCGGGAACCTCGTTTTTGATTCCATTTCGGGGATATTCCAAGAAAATATCTCGGATAATGCATTTTATTCCTTGATAAAAGCGCTGATCAAACTTGGCCGGGTTCCCGCAATTCAAGATAAAACGATGAACTTCTCCTTTGCGGATGAGGTGGCCAAAGCCGTTGTACTGCTGTTCGACCGGGAAAATCTAAACAATGAAACCTATCATCTGTTTAACAGCCATCAGGTGAGCATGATGTCTTTTGCCAAGCTTTTGAATCAAACGGATGTAAAAGTCCAGCCGATGCCGATGGATGATTTTACAGAATATATGTTCGAAAAATACGATGGAGCGGAGACACAGCAGGAGGTTGCCCGGATTCTTGTCCATTCCAACGTTTTCTTTGAGGGGGCGAGCCAAACGTTGTTCATGACGATGAACAAGAAGACTGACGGTATTTTGCGAGCGCTAGGGTTTGAGTGGTCAAGGCTGGACGGCCAAAAGGTGAAGCTGATGATGGATCATGCCGCAGATGTAGGATTTATGTAAAAATGGCAGGGAAGGAGAAGGAAAAGAGTGGATGCCATTAAACTGGCAAGTACTTACTTTTTTGGAACAGAACATTATATTTCATCCAACAGCATGATCGCAACGGTTACTTTTAAAAGAAGAATCGATGCCGAAACATTGCTTTCCAGCTACCGCTTGCTCATCATGAACAATCCTTTGCTGCAAGCCAAAAGGGTGGAACAGCTCGAAGAGGACACGTTTATATGGGGACGTTTTTCACAGGAAGAGCTGGAGAATTTGCTGGAGGCTGAAAAGAAGCAGCTTGCCAAATATTTTACAGAGGCGGAGGTTCTGAGCCAGTATGCCGCAACTAATTCCAGACTTCCGTTTCGAATTTTCCCTATAAATGAATATTCAATGATATTCGCGATGAACCATGCGCTGGCTAATGGGCTCAGCTTGGTTTTCTGGATCAAGAGATGGCTTGAATATTATTCGGGCGAACCCGAGGCAAAGCCGAAACAAACAACGGCAGAGGGCAACGTCTCCGTCGGCAGGCTGCTGCGTATGAAAAGAAGAGTCGCCGCCTTTTTATGGATGCCGGTTTTTGTTATAGGTTTTATGTTCAGGCTGGGGAAAGCGGGAAGCGCCGGCGAGACCGTCGATTTGAGTTACGGTAAAAAGCCGGAGCAAGGCGGCGGTTATGTCAAAAAATCGTACTGCTTCAGCAAAGAGGAGACCGGTGAGCTTTTACGGCAATGCCGGAGCAAAAAAATGACATTGACCGAATACATTTGCTTCCGAATGACTGATGGACTGCTGCAGCACGATCCCGGGAAGAAGCGCGTGTTTGTCTCCATGCCCATGGATTTGCAGTTTCTGCATAACTATTCGCCGGAGACCATGTGCGGCAATTACGTCGCGAGCCTTCCGATGCAATTTTTCCGGGATAGGAATTTGGACAGACAGGTGAAATCCGCGTTCAAATGGTTTAAAAGAGGGATTCCCTATGCGCTGTCGATCTTTTTTGCTTCGTTTTCCAATTCATATCGGACATATAAACAACAGTGCCTTGAATTGAGCATGAAAACGATGCCTGAAAGATTCCCCCTGTGGAATTTTTCCATTACCTTGTCCAATCTGGGAATTATATCGCATCAAATTATGG
Source organism: Paenibacillus sp. sgz302191 (assembly GCF_057749925.1). Classification (NCBI taxonomy): domain Bacteria; kingdom Bacillati; phylum Bacillota; class Bacilli; order Caryophanales; family Paenibacillaceae; genus Paenibacillus; species Paenibacillus sp. sgz302191. Next base: position 143,155 of record NZ_JBYLHY010000016.1, on the reverse strand, counting down.
AGGAATGGGTGGATACGATCTATTTTTCTATCAAAAACCAGTCGTTGCTGCTCACAACTTCTACGCTTTCGGGACGTTTGATGATGGAAGTCAGTCTGATGGAAAATCTTTACGATTCGGAAGAAGTTTTTGGTCTTTTTGACCGGATCTTATCCGTGGAACATTTGTTGAATGCAGAGCGGATAGAATGAATTCAAAAGTTAAATGACGAATTAGGAGCCGTTTCCCATTGAAGGGGCAAGCGGCTCTTTGTTGTGCCGACACCGCCCAAAGACGCAAAAACGGCTGCTCACGAACGGATATGGCAAAAAGCCGGATTCCAGCATAGCTTGCTCATTTCAGGCTGTTCAGAAACCTGCACGCCGGAGCCGATCGCCTATCTGCCTGGCTGCGTGAAGAAAACCTGCAAAAGTGCAGTTTTTTGCTCGTTCATAGCTGGCAATGGTAGTATTCCTGCAATTGTGCAGGCTTTTCCCCGAACACAGGGGCTTAACCCCATTTTCATAGAAAATTCCTGTACAATCGCAGGCTTTTTGCCAAAATGGACTATTGTTACAGAAAATGCCTGCACTTTCGCAGGTTTTCGGGCTGGCAGACTGTTCAGTGCATAGAGCTAGCATTTTGATTGATGAAGCAAACTGGCTCTGAACGCGGTCGCCTTCGATGATTGGATAGAATTATCCAATAAAATGGATTGAATACATCTATTACCGGTTCAATTGACAATGTAAGAGACCGATGGTAAATCAAGGGATTATATACAAGTTAACATATGGGAATACACGTCTTCTGATAATGTGATCACTTTGAGGCCTGCGATCGTGCTGCGGCTGGCTTCTCCGGAGACTTACAAGCAGTTGGTCATCGACGATCCGGCGTCGTGAACGAGGCAATGTGCGCACCAAATCCACTACCGGCATCAAGCATGTTTGTGCACGATTTGTTCTTTTGGCGCCAAGATATTGGTGCTGACCGTGGTGAAACGGCTTGCGCCTTGAGCAAACGCATAACTCTCCCGAAGGGCGTCGGCAGCGCTGCATGGCAGGCGGTCATAAGATGGCTTGGCAGGCCGATCCGGGTAAAAAACCTGCGAAAGTGCAGGAATTTGCGGGCAAACGGTTCATTTTGGCGAAAAGCCTGCGAAAGTACAGGAATATTCGATGAAAATGGAGCTGAGCCCCTGCGCCCGGCCAAAAGCCTGCACAATTGCAGGAATTTTGCGCTGACAATGTATCTATGGGCAAAAAGATGTACTTTTGCAGGTTTTCTGCGTGCAGCTAGACAGCGGGGATCGGGTCAGGCGTTTGTTTGGGCCTGGTCATCCGCAGGCTTCCGTGCCATGCTGACGATGCTCGCTGAAGCAGACGTATTTTTTTGTCACTCGCAGGGTGATTTTGTTGCCTTTTTTTCATACATTTGCGGTTGAATGTACAGATTATAAAACAAGCAGGGTTTATTCTGAACATGCCGAGGTGCCGCGAATGCAGAAGCAAGATTGTGACGTATCGCCGATGAAAGAAGAGATCAAACTGCATTTGAACCGCATTGCAGACCAAATTCAGCAAAGCCTTCAGTCCATAGATTCCGAGAACTCCTGCATGTTGGGCGAGCTTAATGAAATTATGGAGTCGTTCAAAAGAGTGGAGTCCGCTGCCGCTTCGTTTTATTTGCAATGTTACTTGTCTCCTTTTACAGATAGCTATGGGGATTTGTCGAGAAGCATTCAGCATTTGTCTGAACGCCGGCATGGCGCCTTGATCGTGATCCAAAGAAACGACAATCTGAATGCGTATATTCATTCGGGCATTCCGATGGAAGCGACATTGACCCACGCGCTCCTGGAATCCATCTTTTATCCCGGCAATCCGCTTCACGACGGAGCGGTGCTTATCCAGGCGGACCGCATTATTTCCGCCGCGAACGTTTTGCCGGTTTCCGCGGCTTCCTATCGCGATGTCAAAATGGGCACCCGGCACCGCGCGGCGATCGGCCTGTCCGAGCGCACCGACGCACTTGTGCTCGTCGTTTCGGAAGAAACGGGCCATGCTTCCTTCGCCTATAAGGGGACGCTGCATCCCCTGAATGCGATCCACCATGCCGTCCGCTAAAAGGCAGCGTGCAATAATTCACGTGTCGATTCGCTTTTAACAGCCTTGTATTAATAAATGGCGAGGTACTTGCTTATGTATATAGAGTACCCCCATTTATCCAAAAGGAGGCTGTTCTTGCTATGATTTACGCACAACCGGGACAAACCGGATCGAAGGTCGCTTTCAAGAAGCGTTACGACAACTTTATCGGTGGCAAGTGGGTTGCTCCTGTCAAGGAGCAGTATTTTGAAAATGTATCGCCGGTGAATCACCGCGTCTTTTGCGAAATTCCCCGCTCGACGGCGGAAGATATCGAGCTGGCTCTGGACGCGGCGCATGCTGCGAGGGACGCCTGGGGGCGCACTTCCGCCGCCGAGCGCGCGCAAATTCTAAACAAAATCGCCGACCGTTTAGAGGCGAATCTGGAAATGCTGGCGGTTGCCGAAACGTGGGATAACGGCAAACCGATTCGGGAAGTGCTAGCCGCGGACCTTCCGCTGGCGATCGATCATTTTCGTTATTTTGCCGGCTGCATTCGGGCGCAGGAAGGGGCCTTGAGCCAGTTGGACAACGATACGGTGGCGTATCATTTTCATGAGCCGCTCGGCGTGGTCGGGCAAATCATTCCGTGGAACTTCCCGATTTTGATGGCGACGTGGAAGCTGGCTCCGGCTCTGGCCGCGGGGAACTGTGTCGTGCTGAAGCCTGCGGAACAGACGCCTGCTTCCATCCTGGTATTGACTGAGCTTATTCAGGACTTGCTGCCCCACGGCGTTCTCAACATTGTGAACGGTTTCGGCTTGGAAGCAGGCAAACCGCTTGCCTCAAGCAACCGGATCGCGAAGATTGCGTTTACCGGAGAAACGACGACGGGACGCTTGATAATGCAGTACGCCTCGCCGAACATTATTCCGGTCACGCTGGAGCTGGGCGGCAAATCGCCGAACATTTTCTGCGAAGATATTATGGCCAAAGACGACGCTTTCTTCAACAAGGCGATTGAAGGGTTTGTCTTGTTCGCGCTCAATCAGGGCGAAGTTTGCACGTGTCCGTCCCGCGCGATCATTCAGGAATCGATCTATGACGCTTTCATGGAAAGAGCACTAACGCGCGTAGCCGCGATCAAGCAGGGCAATCCGCTGGACACGGATACGATGATCGGGGCGCAAGTGTCCACGGAGCAAATGGAAAAAATTATGAGCTACATCAGCATCGGCCGCCAGGAAGGGGCGGAATGCCTCATCGGCGGAAACCGGGCGAAGATGGAAAGCGATATCGCGGAGGGCTACTACATACAGCCGACAGTTCTGAAGGGACATAACAAAATGAGAATTTTCCAGGAGGAAATTTTCGGCCCGGTCGTTTCCGTAACGACGTTCCAGGATCAGGAGGAAGCGCTTGCGATTGCCAACGACACGCTTTACGGCTTGGGAGCCGGTGTCTGGACGCGGGATATTCATAACGCCTACCGCCTGGGCCGCGGCATCGAAGCAGGGCGCGTATGGACGAACTGCTACCATGCTTATCCGGCTCACGCCGCCTTCGGAGGCTACAAAACTTCGGGCATCGGCCGCGAAAATCACAAAATGATGCTCGCGCATTACCAGCAAACGAAAAATCTTCTCGTCAGCTACAGCCCTGACGCATTGGGCTTCTTCTAAGAGTGGCGTCAACGCTTCACTGGAAGGGCTGGAAGGCCTCCCTTTTCTGACCCGCTCGCGCGTCTTTACGGAAGAAGAACTACGAATATTGGACTTATAAAATGTAATGGAGCCCAAGGCCGTTTTTTTCATGGCGATAGCTGTGAAAAAGGCGGTCTTTTCATATGTCAACAATCGAGCGAATCAGCAAAAAAAAGGTCGACAAAATTCCAAAAAAAAGAAGGGAAATTTGTTTGCAAGAAGAAATAGTACTAAGCTTATGCTTCCGATGCCAGTTTTTCTGGCGAAAAACTTTAAATACTTTTACGAGACTTTACTTGTTGAGAATAAGAGGTAGCATCTATGCAGAAATCGGTTTTTTTCAAGAGTGTCATCAATTCCGATTCTATTTTTGAATCCATTGGACAATTGGGCGATTTTGCTAAAACATTCATTGGGTGCGAGCATGTTTGCGTATTTCTCGAGGATGAAAAACATCGAAATCCCCCTGCCTCTTATTCGGTCAATATCAATCAGGCAGAGCTGACACAGCTGCAGCACATTGCCATGGCAACACAATTCTTCTCATTGGTGCCGGAGGGAACCAGTCTTAGTGTAGAGAACACCGCTAATGAGATGAAAACCTTCCTCTCCATGACACAATTCCGAACTATTTACGGCTTCCATATCCAATACGGCTCCTCTTACGGCGCACTTGTTTTTGGCTTTCGTTCCGGTATTCGGCTCAGCGACGATCAATTGAAAATGTGCGGTGTCATTAAAGTGCACATGGAGCAGCTGGTAGAGAAAATCCAGTTCCGCAAACAAATTCTGCAACAGAAAACGTATGAGAATTTGTTCAACACCTTACGGATGAAGGACAGCTTCACTGTAAACCACTGCTACAATGTCGCCTTCTATTCCGCTTTGCTTGGAGCCAAAGCCGGTGTGAACAAGGCCGATCTGGAACAGCTGAAAGTAGCCGCTCTGCTGCATGATATCGGAAAAATCGCGATACCCGATCCCATTCTGATGAAGCCGGGGCAGCTGACGAATGAAGAGTTTAATGTCATCCGCCAACATCCCGTGGTCGGTTACGAGATGCTGAAAGAGCTGCCCGAGGTCAAGCCTTTATTGCCTGTCGTCAGGTGGCATCATGAACGGATGGATGGCAGAGGCTATCCCGACCGGCTTTGCGGAGATTCGATTCCGTTGTGGGTTCGCATTGTAAGCTTGGCTGATGCTTTTGACGCGATGACATCGACAAGAGTGTACCGTCATTCTCTGCATGTCCCTGAAGTCAGGGCACAGCTGCTCATTCATTCAGGCAGTCAGTTCGATGAAAATTTGGTCCGGCTCTTTTTGGACATTATTGACGAACATACGAAAATGCACAGCGGCTAGCCCGCAACCCGATTGTTACTAAAGTAAGGAAAGCTGGGATAATTAATGAGCGGTCGAATTCTTATTATTGACGACGAACCCTACAACGTAAATATTTTGAGCATATTTTTAAGTTCTTTGCGCTATGAAATTTTCATCGCCGAGAACGGTACGGAAGCTCTGTCCATGATGGAGGAAACCGCTCCGGACCTGATTTTGCTCGACGTCATGATGCCGGACATTACCGGGTTTGAAATTTACAGGCGGTGGATGGAGCAGAGCGATTTCGACACTCCGGTCATCTTCCTGTCGGCCAACGCCCAGAAAGCGGACATTTTGCAGGGGTTGCAGCTGGGGGCGTTCGACTATTTGACGAAGCCTTTCGATCTCGATCTGCTGGAAAGGAAAATCGCCATCGCTCTTGAGCAAAAGAAGAAGCTGAGAAGCTTGAAGAACGATAATAAGCAGCTTTCCGAACTGGCTTACATCGATTCGCTTACGGGTTTGTATAACCGCGCTTATCTGGATCTGACCATGCAGACGATCCGGGACGGCATCCGCAGCTTCCATGCCGCATTGATGGTCGATATGGATCATTTTAAGCCGATTAACGATACTTACGGCCATCTGGTCGGAGATCAGGTGCTGAAGGAAGTGGCAGACCTTCTGTTTTCCAGGCTGGATCCGAACCGCGACATCGCCTTCCGTTACGGCGGGGACGAGTATCTCATTCTGCTGCAGGATGAAGCGGGTTGTCTGGAGTTGGCAGATTCCATTATAAAAGCCGTTGACGATCTCAAAATCGCCGTCTCGCCGCATAAGCATCTGAAAGTGTCGGTCAGCATCGGCGTAACCCACAATTTCGACCACCGATCTTTCGATCAGATGATAGCGCAGGCGGACTCCGCCTTATTGGGCGCGAAAAACAGAGGGAGACACCGGGTAACGGTTTATTAAATCAAGGAGTGGGTGAGGCAAAATGATGGAATTAAAAAGCTTTCAAAAATTATTTCACATGACGAAAGTAATTAACTCACAGTTTGAAATGCCGGAAATTTTACAGGTGCTTGTCGATGCGATCGCCAGCGAAATAACGCAGGCCGATTTGGTCGGTTTCTTTTTGAAAGAACCGGACGGCATATTTTACGGCAACAAAGGAAACAGCAAGCGGGTCGATATTACCGAGCTGCTGATCGATCCGAAGGACGATGCGTTTGTCCGCGACATTCTGCGCACGCGCGCCAGCGATTACATCCCGGATACAACCTTTGACAAACGGCCGGATCAGGTGAAAAGGCACTTGATGCAAATCAATTCGATCCTGGGCATCCCCGTTCTCGTCGACGATGACGTGTTCGGTCTTGTCTTTGTGCACGATTTCGGCAAACCGATGAATTTGACGGAAGAGCAGATGGAAGTGACGGAAGCGTTCGTCAACATGGCCAGCGTAGCTATCCGCAACATCCAGATGTTCGAGCAGCGGCAGCTGTTGATGGAAAAGCAGCAGCTTCTCCTTGACGCCACCAAGGGCTTGTCGAAATCGCTGTCCGTTCAGGACGTCCTGAAAACTTGTTTTCACTACATGCAAAGGGCAAGCGGGTCGGACGATATCGGCATCCATTTATATAACGACAAAGATCGCACGATGGAACCTTTTCAGCTTTCTTCTTTGAACGTTACGGAAGACGAATGGAGAACCAAGCACCGCGAAGAGATCAAATTAAGCATCGACAGCGACCGTTTGTTTTATGAAGTCATTACGGAGAAAAAGGCGCTGGCCATTCCCGACGTGTATGCAGACCCGCGTCCTAACCATAATGCGTGCAGAACCTTTGATATCAGGAGCCTGATGGTGACGCCGCTCGTGGCGAAGGGAGTTGTATTCGGCGTCATCGCGATGCCGTCCATCCACAAGCAGCGGGAGTATACGACGAGCGAGATAGAATTTTGCCAATCCATTGCCGACGTTACGTCTACGGCGCTGGCGAATGCGATGCATACCGAGAATCTGGGGCATTCGGTCAACGAGCGCACCATGGAGCTGCAGCAGGCGAACTTCAAGCTGGAAGGACTGGTCAAAGAGCTGGAATATTTGAATGAGCTGAAAAACGATTTTATCGCTACGCTGTCGCATGAGCTGCGGACTCCGATTACGGCTGTCAAAGGAGCGGTAGACATTTTAAGAAAAAGAATTCTCGGGGAATTGAACGATTCCCAGGAGGATTTGCTGGAAACCGCGGGCAAGTCGATCGAACGCTTGCTCAACCAGGTGAACGAGCTGCTCGATTTTGCCAAAATGGAAAACGGCAAGTTCGAATTGTATTACACCGAGGCATCCTTCGATGAAATTATAGCGGAAGCCGTAGATATTGTGCAGTCTCTTGTCAATAAAAAGAAACTTACGCTGAATGTGGAAGCGGCGGCCGGAACGAATACCGTACTGAAGGTGGATCAACAGCGTATATTACAAATTTTGTTGAATCTTTTATCCAATTCCATCAAATTTACGCCGCCCAGAGGCGAGATTACGATCAAAACCCATGCGGAAGAGAATTACCTTACCGTGGAAGTGCACGATAACGGAATCGGTATCCCGTATGAGAAGCAAAAGCATATTTTCACCAAGTTTTATCAAGCCAACAATCAGATTAACGGAACGGGCCTGGGGCTGGCCATCTCCAAACAGCTAATCGAACTGCACGGCGGGCGGATCTGGTTCGAAAGCAGCGAGGGTCAAGGCTCGGTCTTTAAATTCACATTGCCGAAAGGGGCACAATAGAAAAATGAGAGCGATTGAAGTTGGATTGAAATTTTTGCTGCAGCAGGGGGTTCGGTACGTTTTTGGCGTTCCTGCCGGCTCGATTAATGCGATTTACGACGCTCTCATGGACATACCGGAGATTCAGCCGATCGTAGCCAAGCATGAGTCCAGCTCGGGTTATATGGCGGCTGCCTATACGCGTATTACCGGCATCCCGTCGGTCTGCGTCGGTTCCAGCGGGCCTGGGGCTACCAATTTGGTGACGCCTGCGGCAAACGCGTGGAAGGAAAAGCTCCCCGTCATTTTTATTACCGGTTCGGTTCCTTTATCGGTCGTGGGCAAAGGCGGGGGCCAGGAGCTGCAGGCGGAGCCGATCTTCACTTCCATTACGAAGCTAAGCAAAACCGTCCGTCACGCGCACGAGCTTCCGGGCATGCTCGCAGAAGCGTTTCATACGGCCATTAGCGGCATCCCGGGGCCTGTGCATTTGGCCATTCCGATCGACATTCAAATGACCGATATCGGCAGCGTGGAGCTTCCCGCCTTGCCGAAGGTTCAGCGGCTTGCGCCGGACCCGGCGGCCATCGAGGCTGCGCTGGAAGGCATCGCGGCCGCAGGCAGCCGCGGCGCGCTGCTGCTCGGATACGGGGCGAAATTGGCGACGAAGAGCATCGTGCAATTCGCGGAAAAAACAGGCTGGATGGTGGCGGCAACCCCTCACGGAAAAGGGGCTTTTCCCGAGAATCATCCGCTTTATTTGGGCATTTACGGCATGGCGGGCAACAGCAAAGCGCTGGATTATTTGAACGGCAATGATCACGATGTGCTGATGGTCGTCGGATCAAGCCTGGGAGAGTCGGCGACAAGCAACTGGGAGAAGCGGCTCGTTCAAGGCAAGCAGCTGATTCATATCGATTTCGACAAAAACGAGCTGGGCAAATGCTTCGAAACGAAGTACCCGGTTCATGGGCAAATCGATCTGGTCATGGAGCAGCTTTTGGCGCGGATGCCGGCTAAGACGCCGGACGTATGGTCCGGCCTGGGCGAAGCGGCTGCGGCGGCAGAAGAGAACGGCGGGGAGTGGAACACGTTGTCCGCCATCCGGAGGATCAGCGCGATCGCTCCAGGCGATGCGCGGTTTTATTTGGACATCGGCGAGTTCATGACCTACTCGATCCAAAATTTGCTGATCAAAGACGGGCAGCAATTTGATCTCGACATCAACTTCGGAGGGATGGGCTCGGGAATCGGGGGAGCCCTTGGCGCCCAGCTCGCCGAACCGAACCGGCCGGTCATCTGCCTGACCGGCGACGGCTGCTTTTTCATGCACGGCTTCGAGGTTTTGACGGCGAAGGAGTACAAGCTGCCGATCTTGTTCGTGGTCGTGAACAATGCCCGTCTCGGCATGGTATACCACGGTCATATGATGCAGTACAAGCGGTGCCTGGATGATTTTTCGCAAGCGCGGATCAGCATAGCGGACGTGGCCCGCTCGCTCGGCCTCCGCTACGCCGAGGTCACCTCGCTCAAGCAGCTGCAGCAGCGCCACATGCAAGAGTGGCTTTCTCACGGCGGGCCGGTCGTCGTAGAGATCGTAGTCGACGGCAACGAAACTCCGCCGATGGGGGACAGAGTCAAGTTCCTGCAGGGCGCTACATACTAATTGACGGCAAGGGGCTGACCCTCAGCAGTTTATTCTGCTGAAGGGTCAGCCCCTTGCGCTGTAGTGAAGGGCGCGGGTGCGGGTGTGTGGTGGGCGCGCCGTGTGCGGAAGAGCCCCCGCTGGGCGAGGCGCTGGAGGGCGAAGCGACTGAGCGCCGGCGGGGGCAGCTAACGATGCAGACACATCGTTAGGGGTTCCCGGGGGCGGGCGATTGAGCGCCGGCGGTTGCTAACGATGTAGACACATCGTTAGAGGTTTCCGGGGAGCGGGTGATTGGGCGCCGGCGGGCGTTGCTAACGATGGAGATACATCGTTAGAGGTTCCCGGGGGTGGGCGATTGAGCGCCGGCGGGCGTTGCTAACGATGGAGATACATCGTTAGAGGTTTCCGAGGGCGGGCGATTGAGCGCCGGCGGGCGCTGCTAACGATGTAGACACATCGTTAGAGGTTCCCGGGGGCGGGCGATTGAGCCCCAGGAGCATGCAAATGAGGCAATCGCAAACCTGCCGGCTAAGACATCGCTCACCATGTGCAGAAAACCTGCAAAAGTGCATCTTTTTGCGCCCAGATGCGCTTGCTTCGAACAATTCCTGCAAATCTGCAGTTTTTTTGGCTCAAATTGGGGGTTGAGGCTTATCAAGCTGGGAATTCCTGCACAATTGCAGGTTTTTCCTCCAAACGAGTCGTTTTTATCAAAAAAGCCTGCACTTTCGCAGGTTTTTTCGGGCTGAAGATACTCTGCAAGCGGTTGCACCGCTTTTGGACGGCAAATGAGTGGAAGCGTCCGGTTAGCTGCTAACACTTCGGCATCCACAACCGTGACTTGGAAAGACAAAACTGACTTGTCAGAAAAGCGTGCGTCCTGCACAAACGATTGCGGAGGTGCACCTGTTCGACCGACCACCGTCATGCAGCGCAACACCGCGCGCTGGAAGCTGCGCGCGGTGCGACGAAGTTTTGCTGCTGCGGAGTTAGCAGAAGTGTTCGAGATTGCGCGTCGGAGCCCCCGGCGGGCTCGAAACGATGCAAAAGTCGGTTCACCGACTTGGTGCGCCCCGATCAACAGGGCTTCTCCATATCTCGGTGCCTTTTGCGAGGCTGCTTTTTACAGGCCCTGGTTCATTTTTTCCAGGACGGCTTCTACTTTCAGCAGGTGCTGCATCATCAGCTCGGAGGCCAGCGTTTTATTTTGCTCCCGTATGGCCTCATAGATGGCCGTATGTTCTTCCAGAAGCTGCTTGCCGGAAGCCAACTCGGAGAAAAACCACAGCCTGCGGGAGCCGCCCATCGTTTCCTGCAGCTTTTTGGTCAGGGAGTCCATCATTTGGGTGAGCAGTGTATTGTGGCTGGCCTGGGCGATTAGCAGATGAAACTGCACGTCCGCATGCTCGGACTTCTGTTCATCTTCCAGAACTTCCTGCATATGGGCAAGGATGCGGGCCAGCTGCGCCAGATCCTCGTCTGTTCTTCTTGCAGCCGCCAAAGACGCGCATCCGGATTCGATAAATTTGCGAATTTCCACAATTTCCTGGAACGACTCCATGCTTTGAAACATATCTGCTCCCGGCAAAGCTTGGTCTGACGGAAGCACTTTGCTGACAAAGGTGCCGCCGCCATGACGAATATCGATCCATCCCATCGCTTTCAGAGCGCTGAGCGCTTCCCGAATCGTAGAACGGCCCACATCGAACCCTGCCGCCAGATCGACCACGGAAGGGAGACGGAAGCCGGGAGGGTATTGGCCCGATGCAATCCGCTGCTTGAGCTGTTGAAGGACGATGTCCGACCCTTTTTGCGGTTTGACTTGCGGAAAAGACGATGTCATGACGGACCTCCCGATACATATATACATCTATTCAATCATACGCTATAATGAAAGAAAAGTCATCAGATGACCTGTTCACTTCATCGGGATGGGGCGGATTTATTTGGTCCACTCGCCGGGGGTAGGCAGTTTTTCCAGCTCACTATCCCGTGGAGCGGGCAAGCTTCTTCCACTTCACTCGCCGGAATAGGGAAGTTTTTCCGACTCACTATCCCGTGGAGCAGGGTAAGTTTCTTCCGCTTCACTCGCCGGAATAGGGAAGTTTTTCCAGCTCACTATCCCGTGGAGCAGGGCAAGCTTCTTCCGCTTCACTCGCCGGAATAGAGCAATTTTTCCGCTCACTTTTCCAGAGATAGGGCACGCTTTTCAGATTTACTTTCCCGCGCGGCAGGTCAGGTTTTTCCGATTTCTCGTGCATACTGGAGCTTATTTTTAAAGGAGGCATAGTCCATGTTAGACGATTCTATTCGCAGGCGGCTTCGCGAGATTGTCGGGGACAAATATTTTAAAGACGATTCCGAAGCTTTGGTTACCCATTCTTACGACGCTACGCCGATGATGCAGAGCATGCCGGACGGCGTCGTTTATCCGGGCAGCCGCGAGGAAGTGGCGGCGATTCTCAAGCTTGCGAACGAGCACCGCATTCCGATTGTCGGGCGTGGGGCGGGCAGCAATTTGTGCGGCGGCACGGTAGCTGTCGATGGCGGGCTTGTCATGGTCATGAACCGCATGAACCGGCTGATTGAAATTGATAAGGACAACCTTACGGCAACGTTCCAGCCGGGTTTAAATACGAAGGAGTTCCACCTTGCCGTCGAGGCGCTGGGGTTGTTTTATCCGCCTGATCCGAGCAGTATGGTCGTGTCTACACTGGGCGGCAATATTATGGAATGCGCCGGCGGGCTGCGCGGTTTGAAATACGGGACGACGAAAGACTACGTCATCGGTCTGGAGGCGGTGCTGCCTTCCGGCGAGATTTTGCGTACGGGCGGCAAGCTGTACAAGGATGTGGCCGGCTACGACCTGACCAAGCTGCTCGTCGGCTCCGAAGGGACGCTGGCGATCGTCACGGAGGCAACGGTGAAGCTGCTCCCCGCCCCGCAGCACAAAAAGACGATGCTCGCCATGTACAAAGACATCTACGCCGCCGCCAGAACGGTTTCGGCGATTATCGGGCATCAGATTATTCCGGCGACGCTGGAATTTATCGACAATCCGACGCTCCGCGTTGTGGAGGCGTACAACAAAATCGGGCTCCCGCTTGATATGGAGGCCGTGCTTTTGATCGAGCAGGACGGCAACGATATGGCGGCGGTCGAGCAGGATATCGCGGCCATCAAGCGGATATGCGAGGAGCAGGGCGCCGAGGAGGTCAAGCTTGCCGGCAGCGCGCAGGAAGCGGAGAAGCTGATGATGGCGCGGCGCAGCGCGCTGTCCACACTGGCCAGAATAAGGCCGACGACAATTCTGGAGGATGCGACTGTACCGCGCTCCAAAATCGCGGAGATGGTCGTTGAAATCAACCGCATCGCCCGGAAGTACGATGTACAGATCTGTACGTTCGGTCATGCGGGGGACGGCAACCTGCATCCGACCTGCACGACGGACGCCCGCGATCAGGAGGAAATCCACCGCGTGGAGCAGGCGTTTGAGGAAATTTTTGACGCGGCGATCCGCTTGGGCGGGACGATTACAGGGGAGCACGGTGTCGGCATGATGAAAGCGCCTTATTTGGAGTGGAAAGTCGGCGCAGCCGGAATAGAAGTGATGAAGGGCATCAAACACGCCTTCGATCCTCATAACATTATGAATCCCGGAAAAATTTTCGCAAAGCAATCCCGCAAAAGGCTGGTGATCGGACAATGAGCGAAGCGGTTTCGATAAAATCTCAAGTCGCTGCAAGCAGCGGCAGTCCGCTCGCCGAGCGAATGAAGCTTACGCTGAACTATGACGAGCTGTCCAACTGCATCCGCTGCGGCTTTTGCCAGCCGGCTTGCCCCACTTTCAAGGAAACGGGTATGGAAGCCGCGTCCCCGCGCGGAAGAATCGCTTTGATGAAGGCGGTCGTGGACGGGCTGATGGAGCCCGAGGATTCTTTTCAAAAGCAAATGGACCTATGCCTGGGCTGCCGCGCCTGCGAGCCGGTATGTCCGGCAGACGTGAAATACGGGCAGCTGCTGGAACAGACGCGGGACGCGATCGAAAGGCAGACGGAGCACCGCTTCTGGGTGAAGCAGCTCCGTTCGATCACGTTCAAGCACATGTTCCCGAACCAAAAACGCATGCGCCTGCTGGGCTCCGCGCTCCGCTTGTACCAGCGCTCCGGCATGCAGACCGTTGTCCGCAAAACGGGACTCATGCGCATGTTCCCGGATACGATGAGCCAAATGGAGCGCATTTTGCCGGAAGCTTCGTCCAAAGGCGTGGTCGAGCAGCTAGGTACTTACGTGCCTGCCAAAGGAAAGCCGGTCGCAACCGTAGGCATGTTCCGCGGCTGCATTATGGACGTGCTGTTCACGGAAACGAACATGAACACGGTCAAGCTGCTGGCGGAAGCGGGCTTCAACGTCGTCATTCCCGAGGCGCAGACGTGCTGCGGCGCTCTGCATGCGCATAGCGGCGAGCTGGAGCAGGCGAAGGCGCTGGCCAGAAGGAATATCGACGCGTTCCGGGAAGCGCAGGTCGATTATATTATTTCCAATGCAGGGGGCTGCGGGGCGCTGCTGGTGGAGTACAGCCACCTTTTGCACGACGATGCCGAATATGCGGAGGCTGCGAAGCATTTTGCCGAGAACGTGAAAGACATCAGCCAAATGATGATCGAAAAAGGGCGCTTGCCCAAGTTCGCGGCCGCCGGACAGCTTCCTTCGGATGCTCAGGTCACCGTAACGTATCAGGACTCGTGCCATTTGCGCAACGTTATGAGAGCCGGCAGCGCACCGCGCGATTTGATGAGCCGGATCGAAGGCGTGAAGGTGGTCGAGCTGAAAGGAGCAGACCGCTGCTGCGGCTCTGCGGGCATTTACAATCTGGTGCAGCCGGACATGTCGATGGACATTCTTGACCATAAAATGGAGCATGTGAAAGAGACGAGCGCGCATTATGTGCTGACCAGCAATCCGGGCTGCCTCCTGCAGATGAAGCTGGGGATCGAAAGAGAACAACTATCGGACCGCATGAAGGCCGTGCATATTGCCGATTTCCTGTACGAGCATATGAGCCGGTCGTAAAATGTGAAATAACCTCCAGCCGCGTTTGAGCGGTTCGGAGGTTGTTTGCTTTATAAGTTGTCTTTTCGCTTTTATTAAATTGAAATGTTAGTTGGATCAAAACCTAGTGGGAATACTTCTTCAAAGCGGTCCTTTTTCTCATACATGTTATACCAAACATCGGCAATGAGGTCCGGATCTCCAGCCGTTCCGGGTTGTATCATGGTCCCGATGGAGAGATGTCCCACGAATACACCTTTTCCTCTCAACTCATTGTGCAGGTTGGTGGCATAATTACGAATACCGGACATCACGATTCCGCCATTCCCTACAAAAGGCAAAGGGAACATCGCAGATAAGCCCGTTGTAAATAAAATTGCACCAGAACCGTTATTTATCATCTCAGGCAATACCTCATTGACCGAAAGAACGGCAGGCAGCAAATAGCTGTTTATTTGTTCTAATACACTCTGAGGCGTAGTCTCCAGCACATTTGTAAATTTATCCCACCCTGAATAAGGACTAAATTCTAATACATCGATAGAACCAAACTCTCGTTTAACAGCTTGAAAGGTTTGTTTTAAAGCAGCCAAGTCTGTGACATCCGCAGCAAAAGATTGCGCTTCAATATTTAGCTCTCTAAGTTCGTTCACTATAGCGGATAATTTGTCAGGGTTACGCGAAATGGCAGCTACTTTAAACCCGTTCTTTCCGAATTTTTTGGCTAGAGACAAACCCAATCCGGGTCCTGCACCAACTATTGCAACAGTTTTCATTTTTTATTCACTCCATTTTCTGTGATATATTAAAGTAACATGTGTTGCTTTAATGAATAATTTACAACCAATCCAATCATGCAGCAACCAACAAACCGTGCAGGAATGTTGCTATAGGAACAAGGTTGATCAATTGTCGGGTTTAAGGGGGGAGAAATGTGGCGACAAAAGTAATGAATGTAAGAACGACACGAACGAAGCAGTCTTTGATTAACGCATTTATCCATTTAGTTTCAAAAAAGGATTTTGAAAAAATAACGATAGCGGATATAACAAAGGCCGCACAAGTTAATCGAGCTACATTTTATGCACACTTTGAAGACAAATTCGAATTATTGGACTTTATTATGGGGGACTCCGCATCAGCTGCGATCGCAAACCGTACTAAAGGTGCAGTGAAATTTGATCAAGACAGCATACATCAACTCGTATTAGCATTATGTGATTTTTATGATCAACCGAACATCCAATGTCGCAGCAGCTATGTAGGCTTAGTCGTACCGCAATTGAAAGAAAAAGCAGTAAATGAGTTGAAAGTGTATTTGTCGAAAAGTCTCGAACACATGTACACAGATGAAGAAATGAAGATTTATGTGCCCATTTATGCACAAGTTATCCATGAAGGCGCCATACAATGGGCGACTGGGAACACCATGATGAACAAAGAGGAAGTCGCCAAAAGGGTTGCATTATTAGTAATAGGCGGATTCGAATCAACTGAGCATTAGTATTCCTTTACAGGAATATTCCTTGTGTGGTATATTCTTATCAGCAAGAAACGCAGAACAAGGGAAAATCTTAAAATCATTCATAACCATGAGGAGGAATTACAATGTCAGACAACGCAATGATTTCGAGAGTAGAGAACGAGCGGGTGCTGGTGCTGGAGCGCATTTTCGATGCGCCGCGCGATCTCGTGTTCAAGATGTTTAAAGAGCCGGAGCATCTGAAACACTGGTGGGGGCCCAGAGGCTGGGAGATTCCGGTCTGCACCGTCGATTTCCGTCCCGGCGGCATTTGGCACTACTGCATGAAGTGCGTCGATCAGAACCAGGGTGAATTTTTCGGAATGGAATCTTGGGGCAAAGCGGTTTATAAAGAGATTGCCGAGCCGGAGAAAATCGCCTACAGGGATTATTTCTCGGATGCCGAAGGCAATTCGAATGATTCCATGCCGTCGACTGAGGTCACGCTGGAATTCATCGATTTGGGCGGCAAGACGAAGCTGGTCAACCGTGGCGAATACGTGTCGGCGGAGGCTCTCAAGACCGTCATGGACATGGGCATGCTCCAAGGCATCACCGAAACGTGGGACCGTCTGGAAGAGCGCCTGAACCAGCTCAAGTAAAGAAATATGGGAATGGCCGCTTGGCTTTGAGAGCCGGCGGCCGTTTTATTTTGGCGAATACCGGTATAGGGTATAATGGGTTGTGATAATTAAGCACAAGAGGTGCCATATGTTCACTCAAATTTCTAAAGATAGAGTTGATATTCGTCAGTCGTTAAATCAAGAAGAAGTACAATCTCTGGCAGCTGACAGCTCTATAAAAGTTGTTCAATTCTCCAATGAAGTTGACCCTGCAACTTTCCGGTTACTTAACGATTTATTGTTTTCCGTTAGAGATGACATTTGTCTTCGAGCATATGGGTTTTACAGTTCTACCTGCGATTTAAGCTTTGTTTCTTCATTACCGAATCTCAAGCGATTTACGGCAGACTGTTTAATGGACGCACAAGGGATGCATCATTTAGCCCGTTTGAGAAATTTGAAGGAGTTAGGGATAGGTATATTTAAACTTGCAAACTTCGACTTTCTAAATGAAGTTCCAGATACTTTGGAACGATTGGTTCTTGGAGCAACAAAATCAAAGAAACCAGACTTGGCTCCGTTATCAAGGTTCGCAAAGTTAAGGGAAATTTATATAGAAGGACAACGTAAAAATATTGAAGTTCTCAGTGGCCTAACAAATTTGGAAGATGTCACATTGAGGTCGATAACAACACCGGATTTGAACTACTTAGTCCCGTTAAAGAAGATGTGGTCGTTGGATATAAAGCTCGGGGGGATTAATAACTTTTCAGCAATAGAAGGTTTAACGAATATTAAATATCTGGAATTGTGGCTGATTAGAGGGTTATCCGATGTTGGATTTATTTCCGCATTGAACGGTTTGCAAAACCTCTTTTTACAATCTTTGCCTAATGTTGAAAAGTTGCCTTCGTTCGAGAATCTGACAAAGTTGAGAAGGATACGTCTGGAAAGTATGAAAGGTCTTAAGGATGTTAGCAGCTTGGAATCGGCGCCTGCATTAGAGGAATTCTCCCATATAGCTGCGAACAACATGCAACCGGAGGATTATATTGCTGTCTTGAAAAATACTTCTCTTAAACGAGTATCATGCTGGTTTGGCAGCGATAAAAAAGATAAGAGGTTTGAGGAACTAAAAAAAGAATTTAATAAAGTTTTATCGGATTGGTCGAAGTTTATTTATGAATAATTCCTGCCGAATAAGAGCTTGGGAAAGCAGTCCCGAGCTTTCTTTTTTCGGCGTTTATCGCTTGTTTGCTGGCTATTTCAGCGGTTTGCCCCACAAATTTGCGGTCTGCGCAGAATACTATAGTATCTCCGTTTGATCTACCCTCCATAACAGCATAGATATCCGAAACGAAGGGGGAAGTTTCATTTGTTGAAGCGATTTGATAAGTTGTACGGGATCGATTTGGGAACGTCCAATACGGTCATCTACGAAAAGGGGAAGGGCATCGTGCTCAGCGAGCCGTCTGTTGTCGCTTTTCACCAGAGCACAGGCGAATTGCTGGCCGTAGGCGCGGAAGCGCAGGCGATGATCGGACGGGCTCCCGCACATGTGGACATCACGTATCCTTTGAGAAATGGCGTCATTGCCAACATTGACATGACAAGCAGCATGATCCAGCGTTTTATAAAAAAAATTCAGGGCCGCTCGTTTTTCCTGCGGAGTTCTCAAGTATACATTTCAGTCCCTTGCGGCATTACGAACGTCCAGAAGCGGGCGGTTGAACAGACAATTGTCCATAAAGGAGCCAATAAAGCAATCGCCGTCGAGGAACCGCTGGCGGCCGCGCTCGGCGCCGGAATCCCGATTGAAGAGCCGCTCGGGCATCTGGTGCTCGATATCGGCGGGGGCAGCTGCCAACTGGCCGTGCTGTCGCTCGGCGGCATTGTGACTAGCCACAAAGTGCAGCGGGCGGGCATGTCTATCGACCAGGACATCATGGATTATGTGAAGCGGCAGTACAATATGGAGATCGGAGAGCGGACTGCCGAGACGATCAAAAAAGAGATCGGCACGGCCAACCCTTACGCCCCGGAACGAACATTGGAGGTACGCGGGCGCGATCTGCTCGACGGGTTGCCCCGTTCGATCCGGCTGTCCTCCAAGGAAATCTACGCAGTTGTGGACGATTTCCTGTTCATGCTGATCGAAGCGATCCGCACGACGCTGGAACAATGCCCGCCCGAGCTAGCCGGGGATGTGCTGGAGCAAGGGATCCTTCTGTGCGGCGGCGGCGCCTTGCTGGAAGGAATCGATGCGCGCATCCGGGAGGAGACAGGGGTTCCCGTACATATCGCCGAGCAGCCGCTTGCCTGTACCGCGCTCGGCACAGGCATGATGCTGGGCAGAAACGTCAGCAAGCATGAGCCGGCTTGGCGGAAGGCAGCCCCGGAAGAAACGCCCGAGGACGAGGGCGAATAAAAAGAACGGCCATTCTCCGATGCGGGAGGATGGCCGTTTTTGCGTAATTGCGCGGTACTAACGAAAAATAGCACTACAATCGTCTCATCTTACCGGATACAATGAGCCTATCGATGTTATGACAAAGCTGCCGTGGAGGAGAGACGATGAATGTAATCATCCTGTTGCTAGGCCCGACTTTTATGATCGCAATCGGCTTGCAGGCCATGAGCAGCGTGCCTGTGACATTTGCTCTTTTCTATGGCTGGCTTTTCGGCGTCCCATTCATAGAGATCTTATTGAGCAGAAAACAAGCGCTAACAGTGAGGCTTCGACAGTGGGGGATTTGTTTTCACCGCACCAATTTGCTTCTGGGTGCCGGTTCCGGGGCCGCTTGTTTTTTGGCGATTGTAACCGGAGGATATTTCTTTCATGATCGTCTGTTCGATGCCGCAAGGCTGCAGGATTTGCTTCTGAAATGGAACTTTACGGGCAGCCAGACGGTATGGTTGATCCTGGTGCTCATCATTTTGAATCCGATTCTGGAGGAGCTGTACTGGCGCGGTTATTTGCTTCACAAGTTGGAGGGGAAATATGGCAGAGCGAAGAGCCTTTTAGCAACTTCGCTGTGGTATAGCGCGTATCATTTGCTTTCTGTCATTCCTTTGTTTAACTGGCCGTACAACGTGTTGACGGTTATTCCGGTTTTTGCCGCGGGTGTTTTCTGGGGCTTACTGCGTTTGTCCAATAAATCGCTGCTCGGCTCGATCGTGTGTCATGTGCTCGCCGATTCGGGAATTATGGCTGTGTATGTTTTGTTTTTGCAGTAATTCGCATAGGAGGGGCGGGCAGTCCGCCTGCAACTTAGCGCTTATAACCCCTGATGCGGAACTCGAATCCGCTTTTTGCGAAGTACTCGCCGTTGATGAACACGGCATCGCTCATGTGCCTGTCGATGGTGCCGCCGTAACCGGTCATTTCGTTGTTTTGCCAGACGGAGACGGGGACGGCGAAAAACATCGCATTTTCAAAATCGGCGGAGGAGCGGAGGATTTGCCCTTTTGCAAACAGAGGGCTGCTGCCGCCTTTTTCCCTGTCTTTCAGCACCTGCTCGATGATATGGATATTGTTTTTGATGCTCTTTTTGCGGAGCTGGTACCAAATCAGATTAATAAAAGCGGCGATTGCCAAAATGATGCCCATCAATACGGTGGAGTTCGCGGGAGCGGGATTATTATTGGTGAGCAAATTAATGCCGTTAAGTGTTGCAGTCAGGACAAGACCGATAAAGAAAACGAGCAGAGGAAAGACGGATTTGATCAAAATATCGATAAATGGATAAATGACGCCTTTATCCGAATCTTTCCCTTTCAGGTAAATTTGAATCACTTTCAACTGGTCGGTAGTCAAATATGTGTAAGCGTGGTAGCGTCTGATCACATTTTGTCTGGAGTTAGGAAAAGCGAAATACGAAAAGAAACTCTGCTTCGTCCTCAGCTTGCGCAGGTGCGCTTTCAACGGAGGAGCGTTCAAGGAGTTCAGCGCGTGTATCGTCCTGATCAATTCAAACAAAAAGTAGCAGACGAGATATATAATCAGTATTTTATTATCCAAAATGACTTTATACATGGGGAGAAATTCCATTCTTTTATTTGTTACAATAATTCTACATAATTGAAATATGTTTTACAATCCTGTCCTGTTAACTTAAAAATACCTTATCACCGACTCGAATTTGGCCTGTCCTGGTTACCGAAGCGTATACGCCGAACGTCAAATTCATCTCTTCGTTTACTTTTTTGAGCAGAGAAGGGTCGCGTTCCAGCGTGTCCGGGTCAATGGTAATCATGGAACAACGTTCGCAAAACTGATCGACCTGCAATTCCGCACCGCCCACCGACAATCTCCTGCCGATCCAGTCGCTTTCGGACAATGTATTGTCGCGGGCGGAGATGACCAAGTTTGCTCTAAACCGGCGATGATCGAGGCTCTTTCCCCAAATCGTTTCCAGCTTGCGCAATGTGGAGTCCGTAATGATCAGGACACTGGCCGAATCGACCGACATAAGCTCGGGGTTCTCCGGGTTCTGGGCCCTGTAGGCCGTCATGGACATTTTTGTTCTGGAATAGGTCTGTATTTCGTTCAGCAGCTCTTCATTCCAGCCGAAGGACTGCCCGTCAGGAGATGTAACACGTATTTCCTCATCGACGAGCTTTGCCTTGTAGGCGAGCATTTTGGGGATTTTTCTGGCGGTAATAAAGCTCTCCCATCCCTTCCGCGTCTCATCGTAAAAAGCGCAAAAACGGTCGCCGTATAATCCGTACGAATCGATGTTGCAAGCTTCCAAACGCTCTCCTGCAAATGATTTTACTGGGTACCGGTATATTTCCTGAATCTTCCCAATCTCTAAAGTCAACCCTGTGACCCTCCATTATCGAAATTTATATATCTTGCGACAGGCGTACCATATCTACAACTTGGATCCCGTTTTCAAATATTTGTTCATTGTAATGTCTGATAAAAAAATCTCTGTCGACTCCGGTTATTCGAAAGCCGCATTTTTGATAAAGAGCCAGCTGTCCCACGCCCGAATTGCCGGTGCCGATCTCAATCGTTTTATAACCGAGCGACTTTGCACGTTGAATGGCATGGTTCACCAGCTGTTTCCCAATGCCCTTGCCTTGATGGTTCTCATCAACCGCAATATTGACGATTTCCACTGTCTCAGGCCTTGTTGGCAGCAGGACATATACGCCTACGATGCCGCCGTCCATTTTGGCCACGAAACATTCGCCGCGTTGTATATATTCGCCAACTAGTTTTTGGGAAGGATCGGCTAATAAAAGCAGCTCCATTGGAGGCTGTTCATTGGGATGTAATTTTAAAATTTCCATCTCGGTTTCTCCTTGAATTGATATTGTATACCCGTGACAACTAAATGGCTCATCAACTTATTATAACAGGTATTTCATGCCTATACGTATTGGCGTACACATAATAAAATCGAAGCTGGTACTATAATTGGTGATGTTATCTTTACAAGCTGAGGTGGGGATATGGAACAAGCCATTGCAAAGTACGAAAAAAATGCCTTGGAAGAGAGGACGCTGAATATAAAATCAAATGCCGCAATGAGCAATGATGCTGGTTACTTTCTGGTTACTTTCTGCCATCGTTCCATGTTATGGTACAATGGCAGAGAGTATGGCGGTATTTTGCTGGGTCCTTGTCCGATAAAACAGACAAGGCGGCCCGGTTCCGGCGCTCCCGCCGATTCCGCCGATTCCCGCAACATAGCCAATGTCAGGAGGATTTGTTTGAAAACATTCGTGCAGCAGTGGTCCGTATGTTTTGCAATGGCAAGTTTGATTTTGTTATCCGGATGCTTGTCATCGGAAAAAGCGGTATCCGGCGAAACGCCCGCGCCCGTGCCGGCGATAGCGACGCCAAAAGCGGCAGAGGAGCTTTATCCTTATTATGTTTTGGACGATAAAAGAAGATGGGGGTATATGAATCAGGAGGGGAAACCGGTTATAGAGCCGGCTTTCGATACCGCGGAATTTTTTTCGAAGCAAGGCGTTGCAGTGGTAGGAATCCTTGGGAAAGAGTACGACTATAGGTACGGGATGATCGACCGGTCCGGCAATTGTTTGCTGAATCCGGTTTACACAAGTATCAAGGAGTTTGAAGGCGGCTTTGCGGCCGAGACCGAGTCGAAACAAATCGTACTTCTCGATGAACGCGGTCAAAAGGTCAAGGTATTGGAGGGCGACCTGTACTCCATAGCCGAGGGCAAAGCGGCCGTCAAGGTAGACGGGAAGTTCGGATATATCGACAAAACCGGGGCATTCCTGATACAGCCGCAGTACAAGTATGCGAACGCTTTTCAAGAGGGCAAGGCGCTTGTGCAAACACTGGACGGTAAATATTTGTTAATCAGCGAAAAAGGAGAGCAGTTGGGTGCGTATCAGGCCAAAAGCTTGCTCTCGTTTTCCAACGGGATGGCCCCGGTCAGAATGACGGATCATTCCAAATGGGGTTATTTCGATGAGAGCGGCAGTCTGGCTATTGCCGATACATTCGGGGATGCGGATGCTTTCCATGAAAATCGGGCCGTCGTCAAAGTGAACTATGGTGCGGAAACCGGGCTTATCGATGCGAAGGGCAAATACGTGCTGCCGCCCCAATACGGCGCCATCGAATACATCGGCAAATCGCTGTGGAAGGTCGCCCGGCAGGACTACCTCCATCCTGAAATCGAAGATAAGGCATTATACAAATTCGCCTTGTTCGACCAAGACGGCAAGCAGGTGACGGAATACAAGTTCGACGAGGTGTCCGAATTTCAGGACGGTTACAGCGGCGTAAGCGATGGGCTGGATTCCTATTTCATCGACGAAAAGGGGCAAAAGGTGCAGACGCTGCCGGTCATCCGCGGAATAGGGTCAATCAAGCTGAATCAAAGTCTGATTTATGCCGATGTGGACAACCGACTGCAATACGTAACCAAGGACGGCCAAGTCGTCTGGAAGGCCGGGTACCGTAAAGAGCTGGGCGGCGGCGCCGTTTTGAAGGAAGCCAAAGTAAGACCGCACCGCAATGACCTGTTTTACTATCCGGTTATCGAGGGGCTGCAGGATGCCGCCGTGCAAAAGCGGATCAATGATGAGTTTAAACCAAAATCTTCGGCGGATGCGACCATCGTCGACGAGATATGGACCAATACGGAAGGCGATTTCTCGGTCCAAATGTTCAAGAAGGATCTGCTTGTTGTAGATTCTAGCGGTGATTCTTACAACTACGGCGCTGCGCACGGTATGCCTTATCAGGAATATACCCACGTCAATATTCGCACAGGCGACGTCTACCGGCTTCCGGATTTGTTCCAGCCGGGCAAAGATTACCTTGGCCAAATCAGCAGCCTGATGCGGGTCCAGATGGAGCGCGATGCGGACGAGATGGGCATGTTCCCGGAAGCTGTGCGGGATTTCAAGGGCATCGCGGAGGATCAAAAGTTTTATATCGACAATGAATTGCTGAACATTTATTTCTACCCTTACGATATGGGTCCTTATTCGGCGGGCTTTATCACCTTCCGCATTCCGCTGGCGGACCTGGATGCGTACATCGATAAGCAGGGAGCGTTCTGGAAGTCTTTTCACGAGTAGGCTTCCTGCATTCTAGCGGTCACGTGAAATTCATATTCTTCATAAAGGAAATCCAGGAACTGTGTGGAAACTGTTTGTATAACCAAGTTATGAGAGGTATGCGATCATGAATGTAACGGAAGCGTATGTGGACAGTCTGGCGCTGAACAGCAGCGCGATTAAGAACGGCAAAGATTTGGTCAAGAAAAACAGTTTTCCGCTGCTTGGCCGGTCGGAGGACGGGACGCTCATTTTTGGAGAGTGCAAGGGCAGCGGGAAAGAGCCGTATCGCTGCTCGGTCGATTGGATCAAAGAAGGAAGCCCGGTGTTTCGCTGCACTTGTCCGAGCCGGCAGTTTCCTTGCAAGCATAATTTGGGTTTGATGTACGCTTACGCGGCTGGGAAACCATTCGAAACGGCTCCCATTCCTGCGGATATATTGGAAAAACGGGAGAAGGCCGAGAAGCGGGAGGAAAAGAAGAGCGCGGCTGCAAGCCCGGATAGCCCGGACAGTCCGGATAGCCCGGCTCCCAAGCGCAAGACAAATAAGTCGGCGCTGGCGAAAAAAATAGCTGCCCAACTGGAAGGCATCGCCATCGCGGAGAAGCTGGTGCTGCAGTTGGTGCAGTCGGGACTGGGCAGCGTGGACCGGAAGGCGCTGCAAACTGTCGAGGATCAGGCGAAGCAGCTCGGCAATTACTACATCCCGGGCATCCAGTCGGAGCTTCGCGGCCTGGCGTTTCAGTTCCGGTCCGAGGATGACAGGGAATCCGTGTACTCGAATGCGATGGAGCGCCTGACGGTTTTGCAGACGCTGATCAGGAAGGGCAGAGAGCATCTGCAGAACAGGCTGGAGAACCCGGATGCGCCCATGGATACGGAGACGACGTTGGAGGAAGGAATCGGCCATGCCTGGCAGCTTGCCGAACTTCGGGAACATGGGCGTGTCCGCAAGGACGCCGAGCTGGTCCAGCTGGCTTTTCGCTCTTATACCGATCAGGCGCGGGGCGAGTACGTCGATGAGGGGTTCTGGTGCGATCTGGAGACCGGCCAAATTCATACCACGCGGACGTACCGGCCTTTTCGCGCAGCGAAGTACATACGCGAGGACGATTCCTTTTTTCAGGTGGCGTGCGCCCAGGAGTTGTTTCAATACCCCGGGGAGCTGAATGCCAGAGTGCGCTGGGAGGAAGCGACGATTCGCGAAGCCGGAGCGGCGGATTATGCGGCGATTCGCGCCCATGCCCGGAAGGCATGGCCGGAAACGATCAAGCAGGTGAAAAACCAGATCAAAAATCCGCTTTCCGATAAGCATCCGGTCATGCTGCTGTATGCGGACCAAATCCAGCGGACCGCAGATACGTATGTCCTCATAGATGAACAGGGCAAGCGGCTCCCTCTTGCGGATATCGCCTATTTGGACCAGCCGGCCGTATCGCTGCTGCCTATGCTGAATAGGGAATGGACCAAGCGGCAGGCGGTTCTGGTTATGTTCGAGCATAACATGCGGAACAACCGGTTGGAGGCGCAACCTCTTAGCATTATCACTCCGAACGAGGTCATTCGATTGCTGTACTGACGACAAGAACTGAAGCTGGGAGACGAATCCATGAGTATAGACATTTTATTCGAGCTGCAGCATGAGGTGCGGCGCTTGTTTATAGCGGGAAGCGGGATGGCGGCGGGGGATTTGCGCCTGCAAAAAATGCTTCCCTCCTTGCAGAAGCTCGGCGAATCCGCACCCGTATTCAACAGGCTGGCGCAAGCCGTCGGCGGGGTGCTTGAAGCGGAGACGGGCAGTTCGGCGGCCAGACTGCTTGAGCTGGGAACGCTGCTGAACTCCGTCCTGTACACGCAAGGCAAGACGGATACGGAGGGCGAGCTTGTCCCGGTCGAAGGCACGGATGCCAGGCTTTCCACCCGCGTTCCGTACAGGAAGCTGCAGCCTGTCATCGAAGCGCTGACGACGAAGGGGCAAGGCAGATGGGAACAGATCCGCCAGGCTTACGAGGAAGGGCTGTTCGAAGATTTTCGCCTCGTATCCGCTGCGGTAAGCGCTCTGGACGACAGTTACGCCGAGATTCCTGAGTATCTGCAGCGCAATGTGCTGCCGGCCTATGGGAAGGAAGCTCTTCCGGCGCTGCAGCGGCAGTTCAGGATCGATGGAGGCAAGGGCGACGCCCGCAGGCTTGAGCTGATCCACGAACTGCTTCAACAAGCGAGCCTGGAGCTTCTCCTGCAGGCAGCCAAGGAAGGCTCGGCGGAAGTGCGCTCCGCCGCCATCGAGCTTCTCGGCGAGTATCCCGAGCAGGAAGAGTTTATATTGGAGCAAGCGGATGACAGGAAAAAGGAAATCCGCAGAGCGGCCTTGTTCGCGTTGTCCCGGCTTGGGACAGAGCAAGCGATCGCCCGCCTGTACCGGGCGCTCCATTCCAGGGACAGGGACATCGCGATCGAACCGGTGCAGCTGTGCAAAGCCAACGATCTGACGCTTTCGGTCATTGGCAGCGCGGAGAGCGCATTGGAACGAATAGTCCGGAAAACGGACGTGCAAAGCGCAGCGGACGAACTGCTCGCGGCTATTCACAGCTTGCGCGGAAAGAGAGTGCCGGAAGTTGTTGAATTATTGAAAAAGCTGCTGGCAGCCCCGGCGTTTATCGTACCGGAGACGGAAGCCGCCCAGGAGGCCGCAGCGGAGCTGCTGCTGCGGCTGGATTTGCCGGAAGCCGACCGCTTTGCGGTTACGCTGCATGAAGCGCATAACCGCAAGTTCATCGCCTACAGCTTCAAAGCGGCGGTGAAGATCCTGCCCGCAGAGGACGTCTATGAACGCTTTTGCCATGATCTCAAGGATAAGCGGCAGCCTGCGGCCAAGGAGCTGATTCGTTCTTTTCACGAAATCACGCCAACCTTGGAGCAGCAATTGCGGGGCAATCCCGCACGCGGAGCCGTCGGCAGTCAGATGCAGGGATGGGATCCGAGATGGGTGCGGTTGTTCGTGAAGCTGGATGAGGAAGAGCTGGTTTGCAGGCTTGCCACGGATGCGGATGACAAAGTCGCGGATTATTTGATCAAAAAATGCCAACAGACCCCGAACTTCAACCGGTCGCGAACAGTGAATATGCTGCTGGCGCTTTTCCGAATCGGATACCGGGACGCTGCGGAAATGTTGATGAGCGTTCTCGAAGGCGGAGGCGCCAAGCAGTTCTATTATTTGGACCGCACGCAGCTCGCGCTGCTTGCCTCGCTGCCCCGAAACTACGCGGAGAGATTGCGGGCATTCGCGGAAAGCCTTTCCTATGAAGGAATGAAACAGCAGCTGCTGGACATCGCGGAAGCGGCAGCCGCCAAGCCGGAGGAATCGGAACAAGCGGGGCCATCGGAACAAGAGGAGAAAGGATTGGGAATATGGGGATGGATCAAAAACAAAATGTCGTAAGATTGCCTTCCGAAAAGCTGTACGCGGAGGAGCTTGAAGCGTTGAAAAAATTCGATCAGGATGCCAAGCCCGCCGGCTGGCAGCTTTCTCCGAAAGCGGTGCTTACTTTTTTGACCGGCGGAAATGTCAAAGGCGTGGCTATTACGCCGAAATATATCGGCAACAGGCGGCTGGTGGAGATGGCGATCGCCACTTTGCTGACCGACCGGGCGCTGCTGCTCATCGGGGAGCCCGGAACGGCGAAATCGTGGCTTTCCGAAAATCTCACGGCAGCGATCCACGGGGAATCTTCCAAGGTCATTCAGGGCACGGCGGGGACGAGCGAGGAGCAAATCCGCTACTCCTGGAACTACGCGATGCTGCTCGCTCAAGGACCGTCGGATCAGGCGCTGATCAAGAGCCCGATTTTCCGCGCTATGGAAACGGGCGGCATTGCCCGGTTCGAAGAAATTTCGCGCTGCGCCTCGGAGGTGCAGGATGCGTTAATCTCGATCTTGTCGGAGAAGACGATCTCGATTCCCGAGCTGGGCAGGGAAGTGTCGGCAGCACGCGGCTTTTCCGTTATTGCTACGGCTAATACGCGCGACCGCGGCGTGAACGAGATGTCGGCGGCGCTCAAACGGCGCTTCAACATTATCGTTCTGCCGTCGCCTTCGGATATCGATACGGAGGTGGAGATCGTCCGCAAGCGCGTCGGTGAAATCTCCGCGAGCTACGAGCTCCGGGCCGCACTGCCGGACGAGGAAGCCGTGCGCAAGGTGGTTACGGTTTTCCGCGAGCTGCGGAGCGGGATGACTTTGGACGGCAAGGAGAAGGTGAAAGGGCCGAGCGGGGTTATTTCGACGGCGGAAGCCATTTCGCTGTTAACCGGCAGCATGGCGCTTGCGGGCAGCTTCGGCAGCGGGCAGATCAGCGAGGAGGATATCGCCGCCGGGCTGCAAGGGGCTATTGTGAAGGATGAAGAGAAGGACCGCCTCGTCTGGAAGGAATATTTGGAAAATGTAATGAAAAAGCGGGGATCGACATGGAGAAATCTGTACTACGCGTGCTCGGAGATGAACAATTAAGCCGCGGGCAGGGGTTCCACGTATTCGGGATACGGCATTTATCTCCTGCGGGCGCTTATCATTTGCTCGCCTTTCTGGACGAAGTGAAGCCGACGGCCGTCCTCGTTGAAGGGCCCGCCGATGCGAGCGGGTACATCGGTCAACTGACAGCGCGGGGCGTCGTGCCGCCGGTGGCCATTTTGGCTTATACGGACCAACTGCCGGTACGGACGCTTCTGTATCCTTTTGCCGATTATTCGCCGGAATATCAGGCTTTTCAGTGGGCGGCGCGAAACAAGGCGCACGCGGCTTTCATCGATCTGCCGTCGGAGACTTCACTGGCGCTTTATGAGCAAAGAAAAAGGCGTTCGGCAGGGGACGATGCAGCGGCGGACGAGAGCGGCGGTGATTTCAGCTTTGCCCGGTACCAGAACGGGCTCTACCGGCAGCTTGCCGAACTGGAGGATGAACCGGATTACGAATCGTTCTGGGAGCGGCATTTTGAACATAACGCGAACAAGGATGCGTACCGCAAAGCGGTGTACCAATTTTCGGCGCAGATGCGCGGCTTGACCGAACGGGAGGAATGGCGGTCCGTACCGGCCGATGCCGCCTACAACGAGATTCGCGAAGCTTATATGAGGCGCAAAATAAAGGATGTCATCGAGTCCGGGCACAAGCCCGAGAACATTGTTGTCATTACGGGCGCTCATCACGCTTCGGCGATGGATTTCCGGCTCCCGTGCATGAGCGATGAAGAGATGGCAAGCCTGCCCAAAGCTTCAACCAAGCTGACCTTGATGCCTTACTCGTACTATAAGTTGTCCACACACTCCGGTTATGGAGCCGGGAATCAGGCCCCCGCTTATTTTGAGCTGTTTTGGCAGTGCTTGCGGCAGGGGGATTTGAACAGGCTGCCCTCTTTGTACTTTTCCCAGGTAGCGGCGCACCTTCGGGAGCACGGAACTTTCCGGTCGACGGCTTCGCTGATCGAAGGCGTGCGGCTGGCCGAGGCGCTTGCCGCTCTGCATGACGGCAGTTTGCCGACCTGGAAAGACTTGCGCGATGCGGCGACCGTCACGCTTGGCTACGGAGAGTTCTCCGCCATCGCGGAGGCTCTGGCCAGGACGGACGTCGGCACGGCAATCGGAAGCTTGCCGGAAGGAGTCAGCCAAACGCCGGTTCAGGATGATTTGAACCGGGAACTGAAGCGGCTCAAGCTGGAGAAGTACAAATCGGCGGTAGCAGCGGCGCTGGAGCTGGATTTGCGCGAAAATCGCAGAGTGCAGTCCGGGGAGGCGGCGTATCTCGATTTGCACCGCTCGGTTCTGCTGCACCGCCTGGAGCTGCTGGGCATCAGCTTTGCCCGGAAGCAGAAGGTCAACCAGGACTCGGCGTCCTGGGCCGAGCACTGGGTACTGTATTGGACGCCGGAAGCGGAAATTCAAGCGGTGGAATCCACGTTGAAAGGCGAAACGATCGAGCTTGCGGCCGCGTTCGTGCTGAAGGAGCGGCTCGAAGGCTGCAGCGATATCGCGGAGGCTTCCCGCATGATCCGTCTGGCCTGCGATTGCGGTTTGACGGAGCTGATGGAGCAGGCCAAAGCCGCGCTGCAGCGGCTCGCCGTGGATGCCGGAAGCTTCGAGCAGATCGCTTCCGCGGCCTACGAGCTGTCCGTATTGATCCGCTACGGATCGGTGCGGCGCATTGAGACGGAGACGCTGGTTCCGCTGCTTCAGCAGTTGTTTTTGCGGGGAACGCTGCTGTTGGTCGATGCTGCGGCATGCAACGATGACGCGGCCCATGGCATGGTCAAAGCGATTCAGGCGCTGCACGGCATTTCCCAAGACCATTATGAAGCGGTCGACGATGAGCTTTGGCTGAAAAAGCTGCTGGAGCTTTCCTCACGGGACGACCGCAATGCGAAGCTGTCGGGGTTCGCTTTTGCCATCCTGCTGGAGCGGAACGTGATTTCCGATGAAAAGTGCGCGCAGGAAGTTTCGCGCAGGCTGTCGCCCGGCATCCCGGTCGATCTGGGAGCGGGTTGGTTCGAGGGGCTGTCGATGCGCAACCGGTATGCGCTGTTGTCCCGGGTCTCGCTGTGGCAGCAGCTCGACACCTACATCGCATCGCTGGAGAAGGAGCCTTTCCAGCGTTCCCTCGTGTTTCTCCGCCGGGCTTTCGGCGCGTTTGAGCCGAGGGAGAAAGCGGCCGTCGCCGAAATGATGGGCGACATTTGGGGCGTCAGCCCGGACGAGACGGGCGCCGTGCTGCAGCGTCCGCTGAGCGAGGAAGAAAAGGAGACGCTGGATGAGCTCAACGATTTCGATTTTGGAGACTTGTAGCCTATGAAAAAAGCAGACGAAGAACAATTGAAACGGTGGCGGCTGATTCTGGGCGCCGCTTCCGAAGAGAAGCTGCAGTCGTACGGCGGCTGTAAGCTTGACGACGAGGCGGCGATGATGGATGAGGCGCTTGCCGCCATTTACGACGATACGGCGGGATCTTTCGCCGCTGACGCTGCCGGAAGCGGAGGATCGCGAGCGGCGGGATTGGGGCCGTCATCGCCCAGGCTGGCGAAATGGCTGGGCGATATCCGCACCTTTTTCCCCTCGGACATCGTTTCGATCATCCAATCCGACGCGATTGAACGCAAAGGGTTGAAGCAACTGCTGTTCGAGCCGGAGCTGCTGTCCCAGGTCAAGCCGGACATTCAAATGGTCGCTACGCTTATGGCGCTCAAAGGGAAAATCCCCGAGAAGACGAAGGAAACGGCCAGGCAATTGGTCAAGGCGGTCGTGGACGAGATCGTCAAACGGCTGTCCCAGGATTTGCGGCGGGCGGTGACGGGGGCGCTGAACCGCAGACAGCATAGCCCGCTGCCTTCGGTTACGGGGCTTGACTGGAATACGACGATCCGCAAAAATCTGAAGCACTACGACAGAGAGCGCAATCTGCTGCTGCCGGAAAAAGTGTATTTCTACGACCGTGCCCGCAGAAGCAAGGAATGGACGGTCATTCTGGATATCGACCAAAGCGGCTCGATGGCGGGCTCGGTCATTTACGCCTCGATTATAGGCTCGATCTTTGCGAGCATGCCGGCTTTGGATACGCGGGTGGTCGCTTTTGACACCGAGGTTGTCGATTTGAGCGAGCAATGTGCGGAGGACCCCGTCGACATGCTGTTCGGCATTCAGCTCGGCGGAGGAACGGATATCAACAAATCGATCGCGTATTGCGAACAATTTGTGGCTGAGCCGAAGAAAACGCTGTTCATTCTCGTATCCGATCTGTATGAAGGCGGCAATCGCAGCGAAATGCTGGCGCGCCTCGCAGATATGCACCAGGCCGGTGTGAAGGTCATTTGTTTGCTTGCATTATCCGATCAAGGCGTACCTTCTTATGACGATGCGGTAGCGAAGAAGCTGTCCCAATTCGGCATTCCTTGCTTCGGCTGTTCCCCT
This sequence comes from Paenibacillus sp. sgz302191, assembly GCF_057749925.1. Classification (NCBI taxonomy): domain Bacteria; kingdom Bacillati; phylum Bacillota; class Bacilli; order Caryophanales; family Paenibacillaceae; genus Paenibacillus; species Paenibacillus sp. sgz302191. The sequence goes on along the minus strand of NZ_JBYLHY010000016.1, from coordinate 110,996 downwards.
GACAGGCTTCCGGAACTGATCGAAGGCGCTTTGAAAGGGCACGATTTGAACACTTTGGCGGACAGGGTCAAGGCACAGCCGTCAGTCTAACACCAGGGTACTTCCAAGCGGCACCGCCGCATGCGGAAGTATCCTTTTTTTACCTAAGACGGAAGAACATAAAAAATGAACACAAATGATCTTAAAAATTGACATTACGCAAGCTCCGAAAACAAATTATGATTATAGCACAAACTTGATTTTGTAATCGCTTTATTTGGAAGGAGAAGCTGGAATGGCAGTAAGCTCAAAAACGCTCGTCAAAAAAGAGAGCTACAGGACGGGGCTGGGCGTGAGGTTCCCGAACAAGTACAAATTATTTTTCATGGCGCTACCTTTTCTTGTGTTGACCTTTCTATTTAGCTATTTGCCTTTGACCGGCTGGATTTATGCGTTCTATGATTATTTCCCCGGCATACCCTTGTCGAAGACGCCGTTTGTGGGGTTGAAATGGTTCCAATCCATCGTGTCCAATCCTACGCAGGCGGGAGAAGTGATGCGCGTCATGAAAAATACGATGGCGATGAGCACGCTCGGCATGGCGGTCTCTTTTTTGCCGGCTGTGTTTGCGATTATGCTGTCGGAAGTGAAGTCGCCCGGATACCGGAAGCTCGTTCAGACGCTCACGACGATCCCCAATTTTATCAGCTGGATTCTCGTCTATTCCCTGGCGTTCGCGCTGTTGTCGGTCGATAACGGGCTGGTCAATCATCTCCTGATCGAGCTCGGCATCACGGATAAGGGCATTAATTTCCTCGCCTCCAACGAGAACGTATGGTTTCCTATGATTCTCTGGTATCTGTGGAAAAGTCTCGGCTGGGGGGCGATCCTGTATTTGGCGGCGATCATGGGCATCGACCAGGAGCTTTACGAAGCCGCGGAAGTGGATGGCGCCAGCCGCTTTCAGAAGATTTGGAACATTACGGTACCGGGCATATTGCCGACCTTTTTTGTGCTCCTGCTGCTTTCCATCGGCAATTTTATCAATAATGGCATTGAGCAGTACTTCGCTTTCCAGAATCCGATCAATAAAAATTCGATTGAAGTGCTGGATTTGTACGTGTACAACATCGCGTTCAGCAATAATTTCCCTTTTGCAACCGCTGTCAGTATGTTGAAATCGATCATCAGCGTCATTTTGCTGTTTTTGGCAAACGGGTTATCCAAACTGTTCCGCGACGAATCTATTATTTAGTTGACGAGGGATGAGCATATGGCAATCAAAAGAAAGACGGCGGGGCACATTTCGTTCCATGTGATCAATTATGCGCTGCTGGGCATTTTTACGCTGCTTTGCGTGTTTCCGTTTTATTACTTGTTTATCAATACGATCAGCGGCAATGATTTGAGCGCTATGGGCTACATTACATTTTATCCGCAGCAGATTCATTTCGACAATTATGTTCAGGTTTTGAAAATCAAGGGATTAGGACGCGCTGCGCTTGTTTCCGTCGCCAGGACGGTGATTGGAACTATTTTGACCGTAGGGGCTTCGGCATTTTTGGGCTACCTGTTTACGAAGAAGGAAATGTGGGGGAGGCGGGTTTCCTACCGTTTGGTCGTGATCACCATGTATTTCAACGCAGGCCTCATCCCGTGGTTTATTACGATGAATAATTTGCACTTGACCAACAACTTTCTCGGATACGTGCTGCCGACGATCATTTCACCGTTTAACATCATTTTGGTAAAAACGTTCATCGAGTCGCTCCCGCCTTCGCTGGAGGAGTCCGCGTCGATCGACGGGGCGGGCTATCTGCGATTGTTCCGCAGCATCGTGTTCCCATTGATTACGCCGATTATCGCGACGATTACGATTTTTTCCGCGGTGGCGCAGTGGAATTCGTTTGTCGACACGGCTTTTCTCGTTACCGATTCGAAGCTGTATACGCTGCAATTCATCCTGTACCGCTACTTGAACGAATCGGCCTCGCTGGTCGCGCTGCTCAAGAGCACCCAGGATTTGTCCAGCATCAACTTGCAAAATATGCAGACGACGACATCGGTCAGAACGACCGTTACGATGATTGTGGTTTTGCCGATTTTGTTCGTGTACCCGTATTTCCAGCGGTTTTTCGTGAAAGGTATTTTGATCGGCGCCGTTAAAGGTTAATGGCGATAAAAGCTTGGGGCAGGGTTCTCCTCCGTGGAAAACCGGAGTTTTATTTAGATGATTAACGATCATAGGGAGGAAAGAAATGAAGATCAAGTCATTGAAAAAGGCAGCGCTGTTCACACTTGCGAACGTATGCGTCTTCAGCATGGCTGCCTGCAGTTCGGATACGGCGAGTCTAGCGCCGTCCAGCTCGGCAAGCTCCGGCGCCTCGTCCGGTTCGTCGGCTCAAAAGGAGCTGTACAAGATCGACGTTTTCTCGGAGACGGCGAATTTCGCAGGGCAGCAGACCGGATGGTTTGCCAAGGTGGTGAAGGACAAATTCAATATCGAGCTTAACATTATCGCCTCGAACCTGGACGGCGGAAGCAACAAATTTGCCACGCTGATGGCGTCCGGCAATTTGGGAGACCTGATCATTTTCGGCGATGACAAGGGGGATTTCCCCAATGCGATTAAAGCGGGTCTGGTGTATGACTGGACTAAAGACGGTTTGCTGGACAAATACGGCAAAGATATCGTGGCCGGCTATCCGAAGGCGATTGAGAAGAACAAGGTTTCCTTCGGCGGCGGCAAAGCCGTTTACGGCATCGGGAACCAGGCGGCCGTGAAGCAGGCCGGACCGTCCGAAGGCAAGGAACTGACATGGGGGCCCGATTTGCGCTGGGATTTGTATCAAAAAATCGGCGCGCCTCCGATCAATTCGCCGCAGGATTATCTCCCCGTGCTGAAAAAAATGCAGGAGCTTGAACCGAAAAACGAAAAGGGCAAGCCGACGTACGGCTTCTCTTTGTGGGCGGATTGGGACACCAACTACAAAATGACGCTGGCCAAGCAGTTTGCGGCGATGAACGGCTATGACGAGATCGTGAATACGAATATTTTGATCGCTGCCGACGAAGACAAATACTATGACATGCTCTCTGAAGACAGCTGGTATATGAAATCGCTTAAATTGTATTTTGACGCCAATCAGATGGGGCTGGTCGATCCTGACTCGCTGTCGCAAAAATTCGACGATGTCGCAGGCAAGTACAAGGACGGCCGCGTTTTGTTCTCCTGGTTCCCTTGGTTAGGCGCCGCCAACTACAACACGCAAGAGCGGATCGATCAAGGCAAAGGCTTCGCGCTGGTGCCTTTCAAGGGCGAGAAGGTTTACTCCTACGGCTTCAATCAGTACGGGAATAGCTGGGTGATGTCGATCGGGGCCAAAGCCAAATACCCTGAGCGCATCATGGAGTTCATCAACTGGATGTACACGCCGGAGGGCGCGATGCTGTCTGCGGGCGGCGGCACATCTGTGCCTAACGGACCGAAAGGGCTTACTTGGGATGTCAAAGACGGCAAGCCTTTTGTCACCGATTTCGGCTGGAAAGCTTACCAGGACCCCTCGACGCAAGTTCCCGCCGAATATGGCGGCGGCACGTTCAAAGACGGCATGAATCAGATCAACTTCGCTGCGGTGGCTCCGACATTGATCAATCCGGAGTTCAACGAGCCTTACGACCACGGTCTGTGGTCGACTACGCTGAGCAGGAATCCGAGCAAGCTGGACAGCGACTGGAGAGCCAAGATGGGTGCGCTCACGGCGAAGGAATATTTGCTTAAAAACAATATGATCGCCGTTGCGCCGCAAGGCTTTACCGGCAAACCGCCGCTTGTCATGGACAAAACGCTGGAGCAAAAAAATACGCAAATCGGTACCGTCATCCAGCAGTATTCCTGGAAGATGGTATTCGCCAAGGATGAGGCGGAGTACAGCAGGCTGAAGCAGGAAATGATCAGCAAGGTCAAGGGCCTCGGTTACGACGAAGTGACGGCGTTCTCGATCAAGAAGGCGCAGGAACTGTTTGAGGCGAGGAAGACGGCAAAATAGCTTGCAATGACTGGCAGATGGGATCGACAAGACTCATCTGCCAGAATAATGTTTGTACCGCGCAGCCCCGGCGTGCGGTGCTTCGCTGCATGACGGCGGCCGGTCGGCCGCATCAAGGGAAGTTTTTTTGAAAGCGCGTACATGATATGAAAGGAGGTGAATGGCATTCAAGCGAGTGCGGGTAAGCCCGATCCAGTAAATCTATTTTGAAGGAGGCTGAAATTAATGGTGAAAAAGTATGCAAGTGCAGGTCTGGTTGTCATGTCGCTGATTGCATGTTTGGGTGCGGCGCTTGTGAGCGCGCCGTCCAAGGCCGAGGCTGCGGGCAGCGAGCCGTATCAATGGCGCAATGTCGTTACCGGCGCCGGAGGCGGATTTGTTCCGGGTATTATTTTTAATGCGAAGCAAAAAGATTTGATTTATGCCCGCACGGACATCGGCGGGGCTTACCGCTGGAATGCGGCCACAAGCAGTTGGGTATCGATTTCCGACTCGGTAGGCTGGGACGATTGGAACAAGAACGGCGTGGACGCGCTGGCGACGGATCCGGTCGATCCGAACCGCGTGTATATGGCTACGGGCACTTATACGAATGCCTGGGACACGAACGGCCAAATTATGCGTTCTACCGATCAGGGGAACACCTGGCAGTCTACGGCGCTGCCTTTCAAGGTCGGCGGCAACATGCCCGGGCGCTCCATGGGCGAACGGCTTGTGATCGACCCTAACAAGAACAGCATTCTTTTCTTCGGGGCCAGAAGCGGGAACGGTCTCTGGAAAAGTACGGACTACGGGGTCACCTGGTCCAAAGTGACGAGCTTCACTAACCCCGGTACTTATATTCAGAACCCGGGCCAGGAATACGGCAGCGATATCGTCGGATTGTCCTGGATCACCTTCGACCCGAGAACGGGTTCTTCCGGCAATGCTACCCAGACGATTTACGTTGGCGTGGCGGATAAAGCGAACAGCGTTTACCGCAGTACGGACGGAGGCGCTACGTGGACGGCGCTTGCCGGACAGCCGACAGGGTATTTGCCGCATCACGGCGTGCTTTCCTCCACAGGCAAGCTGTACATTACTTACAGCGACGGCGTCGGTCCGTACGACGGCGCGAAGGGCGAGGTATGGAAGTTCGACACGGCGACAAGCACGTGGACGAATATCAGCCCTGTTGCCAGCAGCAGCAGCGACGATTACTACGGCTACGGCGGCCTTGCCGTGGATGCTCAGCATCCGGATACGCTCATGGTGGCGACCCTGAATTCGTGGTGGCCGGATGCGATCATTTACCGCAGCACGAACGGCGGCTCCAACTGGACCCGGATTTGGGATTGGAACGGCTACCCGAGCCGTACGCTGCGCTATACCCAGGATATTACCGCAGCGCCTTGGCTGACTTTTGGCCTCGCGCCTAATCCGCCGATTCCTTCTCCGAAGCTCGGCTGGATGATCGGCGATCTGGAGATCGATCCGTTTAACTCCGACCGCATGATGTACGGCACCGGCGCGACGATTTACGGCACGAACAATTTGACGACGTGGGACAGCGGCGGCACGGTGAATATATCGGTCATGGCCAAAGGCATCGAAGAGATGGCCGTGCTTGGATTGATCAGTCCGCCGTCGGGGGCCAATCTGGTCAGCGCGATCGGCGATGTGTCCGGCTTCCGCCACAATGACCTGACCGCGGCGCCGTCGACGATCTTTACGAGCCCGACGTATGCGACCTCGACCAGCATCGACTATGCGGAGCTGAGCCCGAACATCATGGTGAGGGTCGGCAATATCGACAGGGTGAAAGAGACGGCGGCTAAGGCGCTTGGCATTTCGCAGGACGGCGGCTCGAACTGGTATACGGTGAATTCGGAGCCGGCCACGACGCTAGGCGGCGGTACCGTAGCTTTGGCGGCGGACGGCGGCTCCATCGTGTGGAGCACATCGGATGCCGGCGTGTTTTATTCGAAAAACGGCGGCAATTCCTGGACGGCCAGCAGCGGTGTTCCAGCCAAATCCATCGTGATTTCCGACCGTGTGAACAAGAATAAGTTTTATGCTTTCTCCGTCGGCAAGTTTTATATCAGTACGGATGGCGGAGCGACCTTCACGCAGACGGCGACGACGGTGCTGCCGACCAACAATGTGGCGGGCATGCAGCCGAACGAAGCCTCGATTAACTTCAAAGCGGTTCCGGGGCGCGAAGGAGACATCTGGTTTGTCGGCGGCAACAACACTGAAGGCAAGTACGGCATGTGGCACTCGACCGACTCCGGCGCCAGCTTTACCAAGCTGACGAATGTGCAGGAAGCGGATGTCATCGGTTTCGGCAAAGCGGCGGCCGGGCAAAGCTACATGGCTTTGTACGCGGTAGCCAAAATCGACGGTGTACGCGGCGTGTTCCGCTCGGACGATGCTGGAACGACCTGGGTGCGGATTAACGATGACCAGCACCAGTATGCGCGGATCAATATGTGCATTACCGGGGATCCGAGGGTGTACGGACGCGTGTATTTAGGCACGAACGGCCGGGGAATTCTGGTCGCCGATCCGATTGGCACGAGCAATAACAATTCCACGATATCGCCGACGACGGCGACGTTTGACAAAAAGACCGCCAACCAGGCGAACATTCAGGTGACGATGACCTTAAACGGCAATACGCTGTCCGCGATCAAAAACGGAACGACGGCTCTTGTCGCGGGAACCGACTATACCGTATCCGGCTCGACGGTTACGATCTCGAAGACGTATTTGGCTGCGCAGCCTGTAGGCACGACGAACTTGACGTTCCAGTTCAGTGCGGGGGCTACGCAAACTTTGGCGGTAACGGTAGTCGATACGACGACGACCGCCGGTTCCACGATATCGCCGACGACGGCGACGTTTGACAAAAAGACCGCCAACCAGGCGGACATTCCGGTGACGCTGACCTTAAACGGTAACACGTTGTCCGCGATCAAGAACGGAACGACGGCTCTTGTCGCGGGAACCGACTATACCGTATCCGGATCGACGGTTACGATCTCGAAGACGTATTTGGCTGCGCAGCCTGTAGGCACGACGAATTTAACGTTCCAGTTCAGCGCGGGGGCAGCGCAATCTTTGGCGGTAACGGTCGTCGATACGACGGGCGCAGCATCGGGGTCGATCAAGGTTCAGACGTTTAACGGAACCTTGGGCGCCTCAACCGTTTCAATCAATCCACGATTGAAGCTCGTCAACACAGGCACGACGGCGGTCAATCTGGCCGACGTCAAAATCAGGTACTACTACACGATTAACGGGGATATCGCGCAAAACTTTTTCTGCGACTGGTCGACGGTCGGGGGCTCCAACGTTACGGGAACTTTTGTTAAGCTCGCATCAGCCAAAGCTACCGCCGACTACTACTTGGAAGTAGGCTTTACAAGCGGAGCGGGAAGCCTCGCAGCCGGGCAGAGCATCGAAATCCAGGCGAGATTTTCCAAGACCGATTGGAGCAATTACACGCAAACCGACGACTATTCCTTGAACTCGGCGGCCACCGCATATGCGGACTGGAACAAAGTGACAGGATACGTAGCGGGCAGCCTGCAGTGGGGCATCGAGCCGTAACTGCAAGCACGGCGCGGAGCGACAGAGCCATAGCTGCAAGCATGGCGCGGAGATAAGGGGCTGGCCCACGTGCAGCATAAGCTGCCGAGGGCCAGCCCCTCGCGCTTTGCAGAGCGCTGGCCCGGGCCCGGAGCCGTGAGCCCGGGGGCAAGGCCCCGTGGCCTCCGCCCGGGACGCTGTGGAGAATTGTACCAGCGGGCCTGGAGCAAGGCCTCCCTCGGTTCTCTGCCCGTAACGCTGTGATACATCGTTACAGTGGGTGCGGAGGCAAGGCCTCCCGTGGCTCACCGCCGTGACGCTGAGAAACACCGTTGCAGTGGGCCCGGAAGCAAGACCCTCCGCTGCTTCCCGCCCTAACGCTGTGACACATCGTTAGCGCTTGTGCCCGTAGGCGCAAACTTGTCTGGAAGTGCTGGCTACACGCAGAAAGCCTGCAAAAGTGCATCTTTTTGCTCCTGGATGAGCCGGATTTTAATAATTCCTGCAAATCTGCAGTTTTTTCGCAGGAATTTGGGGTTTAGGCCTGTCCCGAGCGGAAATTCCTGCACATTTGCAGGCTTTTCCTCCACATGGGCCGTTACCTTGGAAAAAGCCTGCACTTTTGCAGTTTTTGCGGGCTGTTCAGCTGCTTCACCAGCGGTTGCATCGACTTTGGGGGCGGCTCACCTTGAGGAGAGTTAGCCATGACCTGCAAGGCCAACGATGGTGGAGGAACGAAAGTTGTTGCTGAGTGATTTGACGGCCTCGAAAACATCTTTATAGCAGTCGTGCGCCCCCCAGTTCTGCTGAAATTCAGCAAACTAGTGGGCTCGCAGCCTTTTCGTGTATGCTCTCGCTTATACGAGAGAGGGACTACCGGGGGTTTCTGAGACTACTGGGTGTTTCTGAGACTATTGGGGGTTTCCGTGCCTACCGGGGGCTTCCGAGACTATTGGGTGTTTCCGAGACTATTGGGTGTTTCCGTGCCTACCGGTGGCAATCGTGACCACCAGAGGCTTCCGCGATTAGCGGCGCCCTAGCCGCTCACGCAGCATATTTCCGCCATTCCGCATCTCCTACATCAGACTCCCTAGCCGCAGCACGACGCCAGTTTCGCAGGCGTCTTTCTTTGGCCGATTCCCTTATGGGATAGCGGCGTGTTTATGCTATACTAAATGGGTAGCGCTTACATAATTTTGAAAAAGAGGCGGGGTGATCGGCGCGATGATCAGCATGATGAACGGTCGACGTTTAAGGAACGCGCCAGCTTGTTTGATGATTTTGCTGCTGGTCGCTCTATTTTCATCGGCGTGCAGAAGCGCGGATCCGAAAGATGCGGGCCAGGAAGCTTTGGCCGCGTCCAAGCAGGCGGCGGTTCGCGCTGCCGAGCCTGTCGAAATCAGCATGTTCGTTGATTTCCCATGGTGGCCCTTCAAGGATTGGAGCGGTCCGATTCCCGAGGAAATTACCCGCAGAACGGGCGTGAAGCTGAAAATTTCCGTCGCCTCGGATGACCGGGAGCTGCCGTTCCTGATCGCTTCGGACAATTTGCCCGAGCTGGTGTTTACGGATAAGGAATTGTCGCGGCTGTCCAACAATAAAATGAGCTATGACTGGAACAGTCTGATTGCGCAATATGCGCCGGACTTTACGATAGATAAACGGCAAAGTGCGCTTTACACGCAAGCTAACGGACGGTTTTATACGCTGCTAAGCGGCCATTCGTTTCAGCAGGACATGGAGGCGAACGAGGCGGCGCTGCCCGACGGGCCGGGGCTGGCGATCCGCAAAGATTTATGGGCGGCGTTGGGTTCGCCTCCGTTGGAGACGCTGGACGATTTGGAGCGCGTGCTCGCTCTCGTCAAGCAGACTTGGCCGGACATGATTCCGCTGGTGTCGGACGATGTACGGACATTCGGCTATTTCAACGCCCAGTTCGGGCAGGTGAGCGCCGATGACGAATTTTATAAAGATGAGAACGGAAGCGTCAATTACTACATCAAACAGCCCGGCAGGCTCGACTACTATACCTACATCAATAAGCTTTACCGGGAAGGGCTGCTAAGCGCGGATAATTTTACGTTCGGGGAGCGCAGCGGCAAGGCTTTGAATTTGGTGGAAGACGGCAGGGCCTTCGCGATCATCGGCAATGCGCTTCTCGCCGACACGATCAACGATCGTTTGGCCGGACAAAAGAAACGTTACGAAATGACGATGGTGACGGGCCCGCTCAGCAGCAAAGTGCGGTATTATGCCTATTCGCCTGGCTGGGCGGGGGTATTTATCACGCAGAAGAACAGCCATCTGCAGGAGTCGATTCGACTCATGAAGTTTCTTTTTTCCGAGGAAGGGCAGAAGCTGGCGGGGTGGGGGCTGGAGGGAAGAGATTGGAAACCGGGTCCGGCCGGATACCCGCAGTTCAACTACAATATATGGGATGAGGATCTTTTGGCGCGGGACGGTTTATATTGGTGGGGCAAAATGGCCGGCAGCGCCGTAACCGAGGGGCTCAGAAACGGTTCGCCGCAGCTCGCGGCCGCTCCTTTGAAGGCGGTGTTCAGGAAATACACGGTTTACGACCCGGCAATGGGCATGTTGAAGCCTACGGTATACTCGGATGAGCGAACGCTGCAGACGAAGCTGAACAGCATGGTTGCGGGCGAACAGTTGAAAATTTACCTGGCCAAGTCGGAGCAAGGGGTACAGGACGCGTATCATGACATGCTGAAAAAAGCGAACGAAATCGGCGTGCAAAAATACGAGTTTTGGGCCAACAAGCAGTACCAACTGGCATTATCCAAGTTGAAGGAATGAACATATGAAGCGTAAATTTCGCGGGTTTTCCAACGTCGGGATATTAAAAAAGGTCATTATCGGCTACATATGCATCGTTTTCGTTCCGATCTGCGTATTCGGGGCGGTCATTTACCATTTGTTCAACGCGGAGGTTCTGAAAGATTACGTGGTCGGGCGCCAGCAAATGCTGCAGCATGCATATACGAACCTACGGGTCAGCATGACGCAAATCGAAGGGCTGTACAATGTGATCGAATACGATCAGAACATGATTCAATATTTGAGCGGATTTTACGATTCGGACTCGGAGCGCATTTACAATTATGTCAACAACATCGGGCCGCTGCTTACTTATATCCGCAACAGCAATCCTTCGGTCGATTCGATCAAAATATACAAAAGCGACATCAAGTTCATCTCCTTTAAACCTGACATTATGAACATCAGCGAAATGCAGGAGGAATCGCAAATTTTGCCCAAGCTCGCATTCACAGGCCAATGGGTCTACGAAAAGTCGGACGGCGTTCAAGTGCCAAGGCTGAAATTTTATCAAAAAATTTATGATCACGAATATGTAAATGTGCTCGGAATTTTGGAAATTACGATGAAGGACAGCATGATCGCTCAATTCCTCGAAAGCGTGAAGGCGGGTAGCTCCAATTACCAATGCTTGCTGGGCAAAGATAACGGTGCGGTCTACTGCAGCGATGACTTTCAAAACCATGTAAGCGCGAGCGAAATGAAAGCGATTACGGAAGAGATCGCGCGCAATGGCGCCAATTATTATAATGTGTCGGACAACAGCCGGGTTGTCAACACGTTGGTCATTGAGGAATTGGGCATGAAAGTGCTGGTACTGAGCAATGCCAGGGAAGAGTTCGGGCGGATCAAAAACGAGCTGACCTACACGGTCGTTATCATCGTTTTTCTGCTGTTCGTGCTGTCGGCGGTTTATTATTTTACGGCAACTTCCATTACGCGGCGGATTTTGAAATTGGCGAAGCATATGCGGAAAGTGGGGGACAACAACTTTTCCCCGTATGATGACCGGGCGGGCGGCGATGAAATCGGCGTGCTCGTCTTCTCGTACAATTCGATGATCCGCCGTATCGACGAGTTGGTGAACACCGTGCACCGCTCGGAAATTCTCCGCAAGGAGGCGGCTTACGCGGCCCTGCAGGCGCAGATCAAGCCGCATTTTCTCTACAACACGCTGGAGTCGCTGCGCATGATGGCGGAGCTGAACCAGGATATGGAAGTCGCGGATATGTGCTACGCATTCGGCAGGCTGATCCGCTACTGCTTGTCCACGGACAATGAGCATACCCTGCTGCAGCATGAAATGGTCAACCTGGACAACTATTTGAAAATTTGCAAAATCCGCATGGGCGACAGGCTCAACTACGAATTTGAAATCCGGGCGAATATCGATCAGGTGATGTGTCCGAAGTTCATTTTGCAGCCGCTCGTCGAGAACAGCATTATGCACGGTATGTCCAAAAGCCGTAAGGGCAGTTTTTTAAAAGTGACAATGTTCGAGGAAGCGGGCTATTTGCTGATCATGATTGCAGACAATGGCCTGGGGATGAATGAAGCGCGGCTGAAGCAGATCCAAGACTTGCTGAACAATAAAACCGATCCGAAAAGCTTGCAAACGAACGAAGGCGGATTCGGCATTTGCAATGTGCATGAGCGGATCAAGGCTTACTACGGCGCGGGTTCGGGGCTGTTTTTGGAAAGCCGCGAAGGCGAAGGAACGACGTGCACCGTCAAACTGAAGATGCGGGAACGCCAGGCGTCGTAAAGCGAATGAAAGGGAGCGAATACGCTGAACATTCTGATAGTGGACGATGAACCGCTGATTGTCAAAGGATTGACGAACATCATCAAGCAAGGCTGCGGATTTGTGGGCGAAATCGGAACTGCGATGGATGGGCTTGAAGCGCTTGAGCAAATGGATGCGCTGCAGCCCGATCTTGTCATCACCGATATTTATATGCCCGAGATGAACGGTTTTGAGCTGATCGAAAGCATTTTGAACAAAGGAACGTGCAAAAGGTTCGTCATTTTGACCGGATACGACGATTTCGAATTGGCGCGCAAGGCGATTCGCCTGCAGACGATCGACTATTTATTAAAGCCGGTCAATAAGACCGAGCTGATGACGATTTTGGAAAAAGTATTCAGGGACATCCGCGAGGAGAAGCTCAGGCAGCGAAACCGGGAGCTGTCCAAAATACGGGAAATGATTTTGTACAACGTTCCGCTGGAAGAGGTTGCGCTCCAGGGCTTCGCGGCGGACGAATGGTTTCCGCATCCTTATTTTTTCATGCTTGTGCTGCAGTTCAAGGATGTTGCGGACCCTGACGTTTGCCTTGGAGCCGTTCATGAAACGCTGCCGGACAACGGGATCAGATACGAGTTCGTTTCCGCTTACAAAAATCAATTCATTCTTCTGTGCAACATGGCCTCCGGACTGCAGGAGCAAGAATTGGCGGCGCTCGGCCGGACATTGTCGGAGCAATCGCAAGAGGGCGGCCGCTTTGATATCGGCATGGTTCAAGCTGAATCGTGTTTTCCTCATTTGTATCCTTTATACGCGCAGGCGGAGAGGAGCTTGTTTTACAGCATGCACGCGCCTTCGGGCGCACCCGGCCGGCTGCCTGGCGACAGGCTGCAATTCGATGCGGCCGACCTGCATCATGTGATGGATGCGCTGACCGGCGCGAGCGGTTCCGCCGACTTTGCCGACCCCGCCGACTCCGGCGGCTTGCTTCAAGCTTATATGGGCAAACTCGCTTCCGACGCGAAGGACGATGCCGGGCTGCTCGGGAGCATTTACGCCGTCTTGGCATCCGAGATGAGCGTCTACATGCAAAATCACGGCATCGCCATGGAGTCCGTCCTGCCCGCCCGGACGGCGCCAACGGCCGCCACGATGAATGCGCGGCAGTTCGAAAGCCGTGTGTCGGCATTGTTTGACGCCGCGGTCCAAGCTTTGCGCCAGGCGAACGCCAAATCCAAATACTCCGAAAGCATAGAGAAAATACTGGACTACATCGCCGGCCATTACAAAAGCGACATGTCGCTCGAAAGCATCGCCGATCTGGTCTACCTGCATCCGACCTATGTAAGCATTTTGTTCAAAAAAGAAACCGGCGTTTCGTTCATCCGCTATTTGCACACGTACCGGACGAACAAAGCCAAGGAGATTATGATCCGGGACAAGGATATCGCCGTCAGCAAAGTTGCCGGCATGGTCGGATACGAGAATCCGGGCCATTTCTTTAAAATTTTTAAAAAGCTGACGGGCGTAACGCCGGGCCAATTCCGGGATTCGCCGTAATGAAAAGTTCCCTTCAGGGGACTTTTTTTTCGTTGTAGAAGGGAACTATGGTTTTTGCCTTTTACGGACAAAAGCGGCCAAGATTGGCCGCCATTCCGACTTACCGGAAATGTTCCAGTACGATTTTGCCGATTGTTTTTCCGGATTCGATTCTGGCATGGGCAAGTTTTAAGTTATCAGCGTTTATCGGCGACATTCGCTCAGTAACGGCAGTTCGAATGTTCCCTTCATCTATAAGCTCTGCTAACCGGTTCAGCAAAAGATGCTGCTCTTCGATATCCTCTGTTTGAAAAGTCGACCTTGTAAACATCGTCTCCCAAACAATTGTAACGCTTTTACTCTTCAATAAGCCCAGCGCAACAGGGTTTTCGTTTTCCACGATGAGACAGATCTTGCCTTGAGGGGCGATAACTTGCGTCATGTTGTTCCAATGTTGATCCGTGTTATTTAGGCACAAAATATAATCTGCATGGTCGAAGCCGATCTTCTGCAATTGCGGCAAAAATGCCTCGTAATGATTGATTGCAAAATCTGCGCCAAACTCCTTAACCCATTGAACCGATTCGGGTCTGGATGCCGTTCCGATAACAGTTAGTCCTGCCAAATTAGCAAGTTGCAGAGCTATCGACCCAACGCCTCCTGCGGCACCGATAATCAAAATCGATTTGTTTTTGTTAGCTTCGGGAGTCCAAGAAATGCCGAGCCTATCAAATAGGCTTTCCCAAGCAGTAATCGCCGTTAAAGGCAACGATGCAGCATTTGCAAAATCTAGCGTCGAAGGCTTTTTACCGACGATCCGTTCATCCACTAAATGAAATTCACTGTTGCCCCCTGGCTGAATGAGACTTCCTGCATAAAATACCTCATCTCCCGGCTTAAAAAACGTGCAATCCGGTCCCACCTGTTCGACAACTCCAGCTACATCCCATCCAAGTATATAAGGAGGCTCCCCAACTTTATTGTCGTAGGCACGTACGATTGGATCAGCCGGGTTGACAGAGATAGCTTTTACCTCGACCAGAATATCGCGCCCTGTTGGGAAAGGCTTCGGTACTTCTACATCTAACAGACTTTCCGGATGTTCGATTGGCAGATACTCATATAAACCGACGGCCCTCATCATTTCAGACTTTGTACTCAAATTTATCATCCCTTCTAAATATGGATTGCTCTTAACAACATCATTATATTAAAATTAGTAACATACAAAAAGTACGCAAATAATTGATATTAAGTATCAAAAAAAATACCTAGAGGGGATGTTCTGGATGTTAAATCCTTCAAGAAAACAATGTCCGGTTGAAACAACCTTGGATGTTATCGGCGGAAAATGGAAGGGAGTTATTATCTATCACCTGTTAAGCGGGACAAAGCGATTCAATGAGCTTCGAAGGATTTACCCCCAAGTCACTCATCATACGCTTACATTGCAATTGAGGGATCTTGAACGTGAAGGAATCGTTACGCGAAAGAGCTATAACCAAGTGCCCCCGAAGGTGGAGTATTCGTTAACGGAGTTTGGGAAAACGCTGGAGCCTATTATTTTGTTGATGAAAGAGTGGGGAGATCAATACGATCAAAGAGTAAATCAAAGTCATCAAGCGGAGAGGAATGAGGCTGAACAACTTGATTTATTAACCTGAGCCGTGTTTCACCGGGTTCCTTGAACAGCTCCGTATGTCACAAAAAATTCATGAAAGCGCGTAACATGAGGAGGACAATGGAAGCAAATTTTTAGTATGATTGATCGTATTACAACGGACTAAAGACTTAGTCTCCAAGGGGGAGTGACGTGTTGAAAAAGGGAGAATTTTGGCGATTGACGATCCGTAAAAAACTGCTGTTTACTTCGCTGTTTATGCTGCTGCTGCCCGTTTCCGTTTTGGGTTTTGTCAGCTACGAAGTATCTTCCACCGAATCGGACGCATTGATCCGCAGCAACTTGCAAAACATGGTTAAAATGGGTCTGGAACTGACGACGTCTTTTGAACAAGCCTCGAAAACGGGAATGATTTCGAAAGAGGAAGCCCAGGAGAAAGTCAAGGAAATGCTGGTCGGAGTAAAGAAAGACGGAAAGCGTACGATTAACAGCACGGTGAATCTCGGTCCGAACGGTTACTTTTTCGTTTTGAATTCGCAGGGCGATTTGCTGGCTCATCCTTCCCTGGAAGGCCAAAATATTTTAAACAAACAAACGTCCGACGGCTTTTATTACATAAAAGATATGGTTCAAAAAGCGCAGTCCGGCGGAGGTTATACGATCTACAACTGGCCTTTGCCCAATTCCTCCAAGGAAGCGGAGAAAATCGCCTATTCCGCAGTCAGTCCGGATTGGGGTTGGGTCATTTCGGCCGGCTCCTATATGCAGGACTACACTTCGGGAGAAACGCACATTCTGAACTCGATTCTCATTACGTTAATCGTCTGCTGGGTGGTCGGCGGAGTCATAATGACGCTGTTCGCGCTTCATATTTCGAGGCCGCTTACGCGTCTGGCGCGTCAGGCCGAGCGGATAGCCGATGGGGATTTGAGGCAGGCCGATTTTAAAGTCAAAAATAAAGACGAGATTGGCGAGCTCGCCGCTTCTTTTGAAGGGATGTACAATCACTTCCGGGAAATGGTGGCGGGCCTCTTGTCCAACTCCGACAAGCTGGCCGACTCGTCCCATGAGCTGAGCCAGTCCATCGGAGAGACGTCCAAGGCCAGCAATCAAATTTCGGCGTCCGTTCAGGAAATGGCTTCCAGCAACGAGGTTCAGGCACGCAGTGTGAATGAAAGCTCGACAGCGATGGAAGAAATGGCCGTCGGCATTCAGCGGATCGCGATGACGTCGGCAACGGCTTACGAAGCGTCCGAAATGACGCTGAAGGAAGCGGAGCAAGGCAATCTGCTCATTACCCAGTCCTCCGAGCAGATGAACGCCGTCAGCCAGACGGTCAATCATTTGGCGGAGATTGTCTCCAAGCTAACGGAGCGCTCCCAGTACATAGGCGATATCGTCAAGGTGATTACGGATATTTCGGCGCAGACGAACTTGCTCGCTCTGAATGCGTCGATTGAAGCGGCACGCGCGGGAGCGGAAGGCAAAGGGTTCGCCGTCGTTGCCGGCGAGGTGAAGAAGCTGGCGGAACGGTCGACGGCGTCGGCCTCAGAGATCGCCGAGCTGATCGAGGCGATTCTCGAAGATGTCAGCCAGGCGGGTGCGGCGATGGATCAAGGCGAGCAGGAAGTGGCGGCCGGCGTTCAGGCGATCCGGCATACGGGTGAGGCTTTCGTCCGCATTCTGGACGCCACGCGGAGCGTCGTGAACCAGGTTCAGGAGGCTTCGGCCGCCGCCGAGCAAATGTCGGCCAGCTCGCAGGAAATTTCCGCCTCCTTGCAGGAGATCGAGCGGATGGCGAATCAGGCGAACAATTTGGCGCATGTGATTTCCTCTTCCACGGAAGAGCAGCTGGCGGCGATGGAGGAGCTGACTTCTTCGGGAGAATCGCTCAGCATCATGTCGTCCGAATTGCAAATGATGGCGCATCGGTTCAAGACGTAAGGGAACACCCAAGCGAAAACCCAAACGAAAACCCGAGCGAAAACCTATGCGGAATCTAAGCGAAACCTAAGCGAAACCTAAGCGAAAACCCAAACGAAAACCCAAACGAAAACCCAAGCAAAAAACCCAAGCCTCGGGCTCTCTGCCTGATGCTTGGTTTTTTTTGCACGCGAGCGGTGGGGCTGCCGCATGACGGCGGTTAGGTCAATCACATGCTGCCAGGGCCGCTATCCCATGTCGTTTTGCAGCCGCTTCATGAAGTCTTCCGCTGCGCTGTAGCCTTGCTGACGAAGGTACCAGTTGTTGGCGGCGGCTTCCACGAGACCGGCCACATCCCTGCCGGGCTGGAGCTGAATTTCGATATGGGGGATTTTGATATCCATATATTCCGTGAACTTTTCTTCCAACTCCAGGTCGTTGTTCAAGGTGTTGTCCTGCCATTTGGTCAGCTCGATATCGAGCACGATGCGGGTTTCGTCCTGAAACGCCTTTCTTCCGTAAAGGCGGGATACGTTGATCAGTCCGATGCTGCGCAGCGCAAGGAATTCCTTCGTCTTTCCGTTGTGGGTGCCGAGAATCGTCTCCGGGCTGATTTTTTTCAGCACGACGACGTCGTCGGCGACAAGCCGGTGCCCGCGGCGGATCAGCGTATGCGCGGTTTCGCTCTTGCCCACGCCCGATTTGCCGCGCAGCAAAATGCCGATGCCCGACACGTTGACGCAAACGCCGTGAATCGCGATTTCCTGCGCGAGCGATTTGCTTAAATAGATGTCAACCAGTTCTTGGAATTTGGATGTCGGGGCCGCCGTCCGCAGCAGAGGGATTTTTTCCTCCTCGCAGTATTTGGTTAAATATTTGAGACCTTCCTGATTCCTCGTCACGACAAAACAAGGCGGATGGTACTTGACGATATTGCCGATATGCAAATTTCGTTCCTGTTCGCTTAATGTATGCAAGTAGGTGATTTCTTTTCTGCCGAGAAGCTGCACATGCTCCTGTGGAAAGAAGTCGAAATAGCCGACAAACTCCAGACCGGGGCGGTGCGCCCGCGTTCTGACAATCGTCCGGTGCAGCTCCGAGTGCCCGGTGAGAATTTCCAGCGAAAAGCGATCGACCAAATCTTTAACGGTAACAGGCTTCAACATTCGTTCCTCCTATAGACGATAACTTCTACCTTCTAAATAATTCGCTCATTTGCAGAGCGAATCCTTTTTTTTTGAAACCGCTTTACTTATGGTCCTGCTGCCCGACTCGCCGGCTCGGGGGACTCGTCGCGACGTTCTGTTGGCGCAGCCGGAAACAAATTTCGGGGTAGGGAAGTCTTCCGCTCCGGTTGAGTTTTCGGTAAGCTTAAGATATGTAGACGAACATATTTTTTATAGCTGAGGAGATGTAGAATTGATGAAATTAAATAGTGATTTTTACAGCAGATTTAATGAAAAGTTTGTCACCAAGATAAAGAATACGCCTCAATTAATGAAAGAATTAATGGAAACTGATTTTCCGGATGAAGAGACGCCCATCGATCACTGGGGATCCGATTCATTAGGGGGAGCCGAATTTTTTGTCGATAATACGAATCAAATAGTTAGAATGATCAGCCTCGATTACGAGGATTCCGAGCGGTTTGGCGAAGATGATGAAGAATTGCTTAAAGATGAAGACAGACGCCGGGAGCAATACGAAATGACGATAAAACAACATAAAGAGAGCAATTCTCAGTTTTTTGTTGATATTGTTGATTTGATAAAGGATGAACTGAAGTTTACCGAACCTCCATACATTGCAGGGGACGATAGACAAGTTTTTTGTGATTTTATGCCCGAGCCTACCAGCCAGGATAATTCTATATTCGATGCTGCGGAATCCTTTTTTAGCAGTGATGCGAACATCAGTGCTTATTGGATGCTTCATGATCGAATCGCCTTTGTTCAATATGCGGAATCCGATGGGGACGGGGACATTCAGATTTATGTTACGATAGGCGTTATCTGTAAATTGTAAGGTTCAGGGCGAAACATGGGAACCTGGGCTTGGCGGGGTGAAAAACTGCAAAAGTGCAGGAATTTTCCGTGAAAGGGGCTCGTTTTGGCAAAAAGCCTGCAAAAGTGCAGGAATTTTCGCTGAAAGTGAGTCTGAGCCCATGTATTCGCTGAAAAACCTGCACATTTGCAGGAATTCTTCGTGGCCAGCGATCAAGGACGTAAATTCATGTATTTTTACAGGTTTTCTACGTGCAGGCAGGCAAATTGTGATGGATTCGGCTCAGGCGTGCGGGTTTCAGGGTGGTCAGACGTTTGCAGGTTTTCTACGTGCGGGCAGGCAAATTGTGGTGGATTCGGCTCAGGCGTGCGGGTTTCAGGGTGGTCTGACGTTTGCAGGTTTTCTTCGTACAGGAAGGCAAATTGTGGTGGATTCGGCTCTGGCGTACGGGATTCTGGGTGGTCAGACTTTTGCAGGTATTTACCGCGCTGCCAAGCAGGTATGCCGATACCGGCAGGCGAGTTTTTCCACAGTCCGACTTCCGCAGCTTTCCGCGCAGGCCGGGCTAAACGGATCAGGGAACGGTCGGGCGATGATTTTGCGCAGATCGCGGTTTCTTTTTGTGAATTTTGCTCGGTTTTTGTCGTTTTTTCTTGTTCGGGTTCGCGAGGGATGCTAAGCTAAAAAGATAAAGAAGCGGCATGTGGAGATTGAACGATGAGAGGATTCTTTTTGCTGACGGTTGCGCTTGGACTGTTCCTGTTTGCGTGTCCGGCAAGCGCCAAGGATGAGCCCGTCCGGTCGACCGGCACGGTGGACCTGTCCGGCACGGACGTCGCTCGCATGAGCAATATGGCGCTTGAAGGCGACTGGGAGTTTTATTGGGAACGGCTTTTGAGCCCCAAAGATTTGCAAAGCGGCGACCGCCCGCAGCCCGTGTACGCCCATGTTCCGTCCCAATGGGGGGCTTACCGGATCGGGGGCAAGGTTTTGCCCAATCAAGGCTATGCGACTTACAGGCTGATCGTCAAAATGCCGGAGTCCGGGGAGCAACCATCGATGGGGCTGTACGTGCGCGGCGTTGCAACCGCCTACCGGCTGTGGATCAACGGGCATGAAGAAACGGGCAACGGTGTCGTCGGAACGTCTCGGGAATCGATGGTGCCCGTCAATTACCCGAAAGTCGTCTATTTTCAACCGAAACCCGGCGATAACGAGCTGGTGATCCAGGTGTCCAACTTTGTTCAGCGCAAGGGAGGCATTTGGGAATCGATCCGTCTCGGCAATGCGGACTCTATCGGCCGCGAGCGCACCACCCGGTTTTCTTCGGAACTGTTCGTTGTGGGCGGCCTCCTCGTGATGGGCCTTTACCATGTCAGCCTATACTTGTTCCGCAAAAAGGATTGGTCGCCGCTCTACTTTGCCGGGCTGTGCTTTGCCGTATCGGCCAGAATCGTGCTGCTGGGCGAAGCGACGGGGCTTTACCTGTTCCCCGGCATCGGCTGGGAGACCGCCGTGAAAGCCGAATATATTTCCGCATTTTGCGGGCTGCTGATGCTCGTCTTATTTATCCACAACGAATATGAGAGAGGCAAGCGTTCGTTTGCGGTAACGGCCTCGTATGTCGTGCAGGGGTTGTTCATCGCCCTTGTTTTGTTGACACCGGCCCGAGTTTATACGCTGCTGATGCTGCCGTATCATTTGTTGGTGGCGGTGCCCATCCTCGTTTATACATTGGTCATATACGTGCGGGCTTTTATGCAAAAGAAAGAAGGCTCCGCGTATAATTTGGTCGGATTTGCCGCATTCGGCCTGTCCGCCGGCCTTGATATTTTGTTTTTCAATCAGGTGACGGCGATCGGAGATTTTACACCGTACGGAATTTCGCTCTTCCTGTTTACGCAATCGCTCAATATTTCGTCCAAATTTTCAAGAACGTACCGTCATGCGGAATCGTTGACCGTACAGCTGCAATCGATCAACGAATCGCTGGAGCGGACGGTGGAAGCGCGGACATTGGATTTGCAGCTGACGAACCGCCACCTCGAAGAGGCGAACGAAGAGCTTTCCCGCATGGCCAAATTCAGGCAGCGTCTGCTATCCGATATTTCGCATGAGCTGGGGACGCCGCTTACGACCATCAGGGGGTACTCCAGCGCCATGCTGGACGGTGTCATTACGGACGATTATTTGAAATATATCCGGCGCATTTACGAACGGACGTATCTCATGGAACGGCTGATCCATAACGTCACGGAATTGATGAAGCTGGAAACGCGGCAAGTCCGCTTCGATTTCCAGCAGATGGAGGCGGTGCCCTTTTTGCGCAAGCTGTATCATCTGTATGAATCGGAGCTGCCGGATCATGCGGTGCACGGGGAGTTCCGGGAATCCGGCGAAGCGGCCGATCGGGGGCTTGCGGCTGTCATCGCCGCCGATCCGATCCGTATCGAGCAGGTGATCGCCAATCTCCTGTCCAATGCGCGCAAGTATACGCCGGCCGGAGGGCGGATCACTTTTGAAGTCGAGGCTCATTATGCCGGCCGGCCGGAAGGGGAGGTCACGGTGCGGGTGATCGATACCGGGCCGGGTATTCCTGCGGAAGCGCAGGATCTTGTATTCGACCGGTTTTACCGCGTGAACGAAGGGAAGACGGCGGGATCGCGGGGGAGCGGCCTGGGGCTTTCCATCAGCAAGGAAATTATTTTATATCATAACGGCCAAATGGGGCTGGCACATGCGCCGGAAGGCGGGAGCATCTTTTATCTCACGCTTCCGGTGCAGTGGATGGATCAAGCGCAGGCTGACACGTTGAGAGGAGGCGCAGGAGATGGGAGATCAGGTTCTGTTCGTGGAGGATGACGCCGATATTCGGGAAATCGTAACGATGTATTTGCACAAAAACGGCCTTGCCGTGGATGTTGCGGGCGACGGCGCATCGGCTTTGCGGCTGTTTCATGAGAAATCGTACGATCTGCTGCTGACGGACATTTTGCTGCCCGACCTGCTTGGAACCGAGTTGGCGCAGCGCATTCGCAAGCAATCCAGCCTGCCGATCATTTTCATCAGCTGCAAGCAGGATCCGCAGGATGTCGTGGACGGGCTTGAGCTCGGAGCCGACGACTACATCACCAAGCCGTTCGAGCCGAATGTCGTCGTCGCCCGCGTGAAGGCGCAGCTGCGGCGATTCCGCGCCGGGATGCAGGAATCCGGTCAAAGAACGAGGCTGGCCTGGCAGGACCAATGGCTGCGGATCGATCCGGACAATTACGACATTTACGTGGACCGGCAGCGCATCACCCTGTTCGCCAAGGAGCGGCAGCTGTTGTTGTTTTTGGCCAACCGGCCCAATCAGGTGTTCAGCGTCGAGCATTTGTACGGGCAGATTTGGGGCTGGGACAAAGCCAGCGATTTGCGGACGGTCATGGTTCACATTCGGATGCTCCGCAAAAAAATCGAGCGGGACCCGGCGGATCCCCGGTACATTGTGACCGTACGGGGCTTCGGCTACAAATTCGTATGGGCAAATCCTTAATCGGAACGGGAGATGGGCGAATGGAGCGCCGGACTGGCGGGAGGCTATGCATCATGCTTTGCGGAGCCAAAAAAATATGGGATAAGGACGGCGCCGGTACAGGCCCCTACCCTGCGGAACAAGTGTACATCGGGGCTTTGCACAAGAAGTGCCAGGCGTACGCCAAGCTGTTTTTCCCGCAGTGGGCCATACTTTCGGCGAAGCACGGCTTTCTTTTTCCGGAGGACCGGGTTCCCGCCAATTATGACACGGCGTTCGGCACGGAGAGTCCCGATCTTATTACTATGGCTGAGCTGCGGTCCCAGGCGGAGGAGAAGGGGCTAGATCAGTACGGAGAAATTGTGATGCTGGGCGGCAAAAAGTTCACAAAAATCATTCCGGAAGTGTTCGGAACGAACATAACGGTCACCTATCCGCTCCTCGGCAGCAAAGGTATCGGCCATATGCTGCAAAAGCTTGATCAGGCCCTTGAAGCCGGGCGGGAGTTGTAGCTTGTCTTGTGTTTTTGCCGTGCGCCCCGCCCCGGCCCTACGGCACAAATAACGCCCCGCGCGGTGCGCAGAGCGTTGGGCATTCTCCAGATATGTAGAGAAAGCTATTTGTGAACGCCGCATTTTTTTGCCAGCGTCGGCCAGGTCGAAACGAACATGTTTTCCCACTTGTCTTCGGGCAAAACTTTGATCCATCTTGCGATTTGATCCAAACCCATTTCGCACAGTGTGTCCATGACTTCCTGCTTCTCTTCGATTCCCCGTGTTGCCAACATGTTAAACCACCTCAATCGCATAGTTTCAAACAAATTATGTATATGCGGGATAGGATGCATATGTGACGAATTGCAGAAAAAATCCAACAAAATGATAAGTTTACCGCGCTGAAAAGCGGAGCGCTTTCCGTTATCGTAGTTAGTGAGAAAGGGAAGGGCTTTGGAGGCCTGACCCGCTAACAAAGGAGCGGAACGCGATGCAGCGGCATACGGAAACTTATGAACAAACTCTTGCGCATGTAAATACACACTCGGCGCCTTCGCAGCTGCGCATTACCGATATTCGCTTCGCCGATATCACAGATGCGCCCATGCACTGCAGTCTGATCAAGGTGTACACCAATCAGGGAATTGTCGGTTTCGGAGAGGTGCGCGACGGCGCGGACAAAGTGTATGCCCAAATGCTCAAAAGCAGGCTGCTCGGCGAGAACCCGTGCCAGATCGACAAGCTGTTCCGGCGCATCAAGCAGTTCGGCGGCCATGCCCGGCAGGGCGGAGGCGTGAGCGGCCTGGAAATTGCGCTGTGGGATATCGCCGGCAAAGCTTACGGCATCCCCGTGTACCAGATGCTGGGCGGCAAATTCCGCGACCGCATCCGTATGTACTGCGACACGGACGCAGGCGCCAAAGACAGCGGAACGGCAATGGGCCAAGCGCTGAAGCTGCGGATGGAGCGGGGCTTTACGTTCCTGAAAATGGACCTCGGCATCGGCCAGATCATCCACGAGCCCGGAACGCTCAGCGCTCCGCTGGGCTATTTGCAGGAGATGCAGGAAGCGGCGCGGGCTTATTACGCCGCCAGAAAAGCCGGCGGCGAGGCGGATGACGAGTACCGCAGGCTGCGCAGCCGGAATTACGATGCGTTCAACGTCGCGCATCCGTTTACGGGCATCCACGTCACGGAGAAAGGACTGGAGCTGCTGGAGCAGTACGTGGCCGAAGTCAGAGCCGTTATCGGGTACGAAGTGCCGCTGGCGATCGATCATTTCGGCCACATCGGCGTGGAGGACTGCATCAAGCTCGCCCGCCGGATCGAGAAGTACAATCTCGCCTGGCTCGAGGATATGATTCCGTGGCAGTATACGGATCAGTACGTGCGGCTGGCGCGCGAGAGCCGCATCCCGATTTGCACGGGCGAGGATATTTTTTTGAAAGAGAATTTCAGGCCGCTGCTGGAAGCGGGCGGAGTTTCCGTCATTCATCCCGACCTGCTTACGTCCGGCGGCATCCTTGAGAACAAAAAGATCGGCGATATGGCGCAGGAGTACGGCGTGGCGATGGCCGTGCATATGGCCGAAAGCCCTATCGCCTGCATGGCCGCCGTCCACAGCGTAGCGGCGACGGAAAATTTCCTCGCGCTCGAATATCACTCCGTCGACGTGCCCTGGTGGGACGACCTTGTGAACGGGCTGCCCAAGCCGATAGTGAACCAGGGCTACATCGTCGTGCCGGACAGCCCGGGGCTCGGCATTGAATCGCTCAATGACGAGGTCATCCGCGAGCATCTGCACCCGCGCATCCCGGGCCTCTGGGAGCCGACCCCGGAATGGGACCACTACTGGGGGAACGACCGTTTGTGGAGCTGACGGGCTCCGCGGGGACGATGCGAAGGAATCGGAACGAGACGGGCCGTCTTGCAGGCGGCCTTTTTTTTGCTATTCACTTTTGGAAGCCTCATGCCGATATACCATGTAAAGATATACCATTTTTATGATGTTAACTTGGAGGTACGCGTAGGATGAGGCTCAGACTCAGCAGATGGTTATTGATCGCACTTATTTTCATGGTGGCAAGCAATTCGTGGTTAACATGGACTGCAGAAGCCGCGGATAGTATTTCCAAACTGGTGCTCAGCAAAAACGAACTGACGCTGCAGGTCGGAGATACTGCGACTCTCACAGCGACTGCGGTGTATACCAGTGGAACGACGGAAACGGCAACGGTCAAAACGGACTGGAATTCCGGCTCTTCGGACATTGCTACCGTATACGCCGGCGTAGTGACCGCCAAGAGCGAAGGAAAGGCCGTCATTACCGCGACATATTTGGGCAAAACGGAAATCGTCAACGTTACGGTTACGAAAAAAGTAAAATCGCTCACCAAAGATAAGCAATCGCTGGATTTGCGGCTCGGCAAAAGCGAACAGCTGCTGATTACGGCGTATTACGACGACGGCACAACGGAAGATGTGACGAGCAAAGCCGACTATTCGATTAGCGAAAGTTCGATTGTCACCGTGACGAACGGTCTGGTGAAAGGGCAAAGCCCTGGCTCGACGCTGGTTACGATTAAATATGCGAACCAGACGTTGACCCTGCCGGTTGACGTTGAGATCGTAAAGCGCGTCGATGCGGAAAAATCGAACGTGTCCCTGCTTTTGAACGGCACCCAGAAAATCAAGCTGATGGCGACTTATCCGGACGGCACGGTTGCCGACGTATCGGCTGACGCCGAGTGGACCTCGGACAAAGAATCGGTTGCCGACGCCCTCAAAGGCACGATTACCGGCTATGGAGCCGGTACGGCGACGATTACGGCCAGCTACGGCACGAAGTCGACGACAATCAAGGTCGATGTCGATGCTACGCTGAAGCTGGATTTGGACAAACAGGACTTGCTGCTCAAGAAAGGTACGACAGGGAAGCTTAAATTGACCGCAACTTATGCGGACGGCACGATAAAAGACGTAACGGATATCGCGGAATGGACTTCGAGCAACAGCAACGTGTATGTGACCAAAGGTATTCTTAGCGCAAATAGCATAGGCGAAGCGGTGATCACCGCCAAATACGGGGACAAAAGTGTAACGGCCAACGTTGACGTCGAAGTTCCTCGCAGACTGGAAGTGAACCAGGATCAGGTATCCATGCAGGCGGGCAAAACGCAGCAGTTGACTTTGACCGCAACTTTTGCCGACGGAACGACCAAGGATGTAACGAACGATGCTGCGTGGACGGTGGACAACGATTCCGTCGCTTATGTCAACAAAGGGAAAATCACCGCGTACAAAGCCGGATCGGCCAAAGTGACGGCTACATACAGCGGTAAGACGACAACCACGAAAGTGGAAGTGGACATCCCGAATCAAATCAAGCCGAGCAAAAAAATCGTCAACCTCCAGGCGGGCGGTTTCGAACAAATTACTTTGACCGCTGTGTACAAAGACGGAAGAGAAGAAGACGTCACTTCAAAAGCGGACTGGACCTCCAGTTCCGACACGATCGCGGAAGTTAGCGGCGGGTACATCACGGGGCTTGCTACAGGCTCGGCCACGGTAACGGCCAAATACGGCAGCCGGACCGCAACTGTTCAAGTATCTGTCGGAGTGTTGAAAACGCTGGTGGCCGACCAAGAGAAACTGATTTTGAAAAAAGGCAACACGGCCTCGGTTAAATTGACTGCCACCTACACGGACGAAACAACAAAAACCGTAACTTCGGATGCAATCTGGTCAACTTCGAACGCTAATATAGCTACCGTTTCATCCGGTACCATCAAAGCGATCGCTTCGGGCGAAACGACGATCATGGGTCAACTGGACAGCAAGACCGTTACAATTACGGTTCAAGTGGATATGGCTAGCGCGCTTGCGGCAAATCCGATGAACATTGTGATGGATCTCAATGAAACAAGATCGATCGTACTGACAGCAACGGATCTGGTCGGGGCCGATCGAGATGTGACTAGCGAAGCCGATTGGAAAACGAGCAACAGCGCAGTCGCGCAAGTGTCCAAAGGGAAAGTAACGCCCGTTGCCAGAGGCAAAGTGACGATTACAGCTACATTCGGGGGCAAAAGCGTCAGCATTCCGGTCGAAATCGGCGTCATTTCAAATTTGGAGGCGGACCAGCGCTTCGTTGCCCTGAAACGCGGCGGGCAGGTGCAGCTTAAACTGACGGCAACTCTGTCGGACGGAACGCAGAAAGATGTGACCAATTCCGCAAGCTGGAAATCGCAAAATTATAAAGTTGCCGATGTGAAAAACGGATTGGTGTCGGCCATCGGTTCCGGTAAAACGCTGCTGACCGCTACCTTCGGCGGCAGGACGATCACGGTTCCCGTTGAGAACGACGTGCTGAAATATTTAAAAACGGATGTCGTCAAAGTCGAGCTTCAGGAAGGTAAAACCTATCAGGTAAGCGCCTTGGCTACGTACAACGACAGCTCCGAGGATGATGTTACCAAGCCTGCTTTATGGACCTCATCCAACATTATGGTCGCCGATGTCAAGGACGGGGTGATCAAAGCTACTGGTAAAGGCACGGCAAAAATTACCGTGACTTACTCCAATATGAAAACGACGGTTCTCGTGACCGTCACGAAATAAAAGATAAGGCTTCTTGGCCCTGTATGGGCTGGGAAGCCTTTTTTTGTCGCTGCATCGAGTCGGGGGAAGGTGGTTTTTATGGGGCGGCGCAGCCGAGGGGGATGAGGTGGTTTATTGGAGGAAAAACCTGCGAAAGTGCAGGTTTTCTCTGTGGAAATGGTCCATTTTGGCGAAAAACCTGCAAAAGTGCAGGAATTTTCACTGAAAATGGATCAGAATCCATGTGTTCGGTAAAAAACCTGCACATTTGCAGGAATTCCCCAATGCAGGCGCATCAACGAGCAAAAAGATGTACTTTTGCAGGTTTTCTGCACGCCATGCTCACTGGCGCGTCTTTTTGCGCTGCCGTGAACTTATGTTTATTTTTTATAAAAAACAGTAGTTTCCGTGAAAAGACGGCCGTGGGTTTCCGTTTTATACTCGAACTACACCAAAATGGAGAGGGGTAGTTGAAGTGAAGAAGTTTGTATCCGTATTCATCATGTTAGCGGTGGTGCTTGTGATGGCAGCCTGCGGCAATGGAAGTGGCAGCAGCGGCAGCAGCGGGGATGCCGGGAAGGCGACGGC
The DNA here is from genome assembly GCF_057749925.1 of Paenibacillus sp. sgz302191. NCBI lineage: Bacteria > Bacillati > Bacillota > Bacilli > Caryophanales > Paenibacillaceae > Paenibacillus > Paenibacillus sp. sgz302191. The sequence goes on along the minus strand of NZ_JBYLHY010000016.1, from coordinate 82,531 downwards.
AGCGCCCGAGTCCACGAAGGCGGCGGCCGAAACGAAGACCGCGGCTAAAACGGAGGGCAAGGTGGGCATTTCGATGCCGACGAAATCGTCGGAGCGCTGGGTGAGCGACGGTGCGAATATGGTGAAGGAATTCGAAAAGCTCGGCTACAAAGCCGATTTGCAGTACGCGGAGGACATCGTGGAAAACCAGGTGTCGCAGATCGAGAACATGATCACCAAAGGCGTGAACATTCTCGTCATCGCACCGATCGACGGCGAATCGTTGACGGACGTGCTGAAAAAAGCGAACGCCGCCAAAATCAAGGTGATCGCATACGACCGCCTGATCAAAAAGAGCGAATTCGTCAGCTATTACGCGACTTTCGACAACTTCAAAGTAGGAGTGCTGCAAGCTTCCTACATCGAGCAAAAGCTCGGCCTCAAAGACGGCAAAGGTCCGTTCAACATCGAGTTGTTCGGGGGATCGCCCGACGATAACAACGCATACTTCTTTTTCGACGGGGCGATGTCTGTGCTGAAGCCGTACATGGACAGCGGCAAGCTCGTTGTACGCAGCAAGCAAACGTCGATGGAGCAAGTGGCTACGCTTCGTTGGGACGGTTCCGTCGCTCAATCGCGAATGGATAACCTGCTCAGCAAAAATTACTCGTCCGAAAAAGTGCACGCCGTCCTGTCCCCTTACGATGGCATCAGCATCGGCATTATTTCGTCCCTGAAAGGCGTCGGCTACGGCGGTGCCGATAAACCGATGCCGGTCATTTCCGGCCAGGACGCGGAGCTCGCTTCCGTGAAATCGATCATCGCCGGCGAGCAAACGCAAACCGTGTTCAAAGATACGCGCGAGCTCGCGAAAAAAGCGGTAGCTATGGCGGATGCTGTGCTTCAAGGAAAAGAAGCCGAAGTCAACGATACCAAAACGTATAACAACGGCGTGAAAGTCGTACCTGCATACCTTTTGGAGCCAGTATCTGTGGATAAGTCCAACTACGAGTCCATCCTCGTCGGCAGCGGCTACTACAAAAAAGAGCAGCTGCAAAAATAAGGGGCAGCGTCTTGACAGGATGCGGCGGCCGCCAACTGCAGGTTGCCGCCGTGTCCGTTCAAGGGGCTCACCCGCCCCGCAGCGTGAGCCTGCGCCCCCGCACCCCTTGCGGTGGCGCGCGCTCTGACCGGGCCCCCGTCACCCGCACTCGGTCTTCGCGCCCTTTTGGCCCGGGCCGAGACGGTCCCGCGGAACTATGTCACACGAAGAAAGTTTGGTGAAAAGCATGAGCAGGACGGATTCGATTTTGGAGATGCAAAACATAACGAAGACGTTTCCCGGCGTGAAGGCGCTGGAGAATGTCAATTTGCAGGTCAGGCACGGTGAAATTCACGCCCTGCTGGGAGAGAACGGCGCCGGCAAATCGACGCTGATGAAAGTGCTCAGCGGCGTGTATCCGCACGGCTCCTATAGCGGGGATATTCGGTTCGACGGCAAGCTCGTGGCATGCAAGGACATCAAACAAAGCGAACAACTAGGGATTGTCATCATTCATCAGGAATTGGCGCTGATTCCCTATTTATCTATAGCGGAAAATATTTTTCTCGGCAATGAGCAGAGCCGGCGCGGCATTGTCGACTGGAACGAAACGATCGTCCGAACGCGGGAGCTGCTGGACAAAGTCGGTCTGAACGAATCGCCGAATACGCTCATTTCGAGCATCGGTGTGGGCAAGCAGCAACTGGTCGAGATCGCCAAGGCGCTGTCGAAAAAAGTGAAGCTGCTCATCCTGGATGAGCCGACGGCTGCGCTCAATGAAGAGGACAGCGACAATCTGCTGAACCTGCTGCTGGAGTTCAAGAAGCAGGGCATCGCGTCGATACTCATTTCGCACAAGCTGAATGAAATCTCCAAGGTGGCCGATTCGATCACCATTTTGCGGGACGGGCAAACGATTGAGACGCTGGACGCAAGGAGCAGCGAGGTGACGGAGGACCGCATCATCAAGGGCATGGTGGGGCGCGATTTGACGCACCGCTATCCCGTGCGGGAGCCGAGAATCGGAGAGCCTTTTTTTGAAGTGAAGGATTGGAATGTGTACCATCCGTCGCAAGAAGACCGCAAGGTGCTTGACCGCATCAATCTGCATATCCGGCGCGGCGAAATTGTCGGCATTGCGGGCTTGATGGGCGCAGGGCGCACGGAACTGGCGATGAGCATTTTCGGCAAGTCGTACGGCAAGAAGATCAGCGGGCACATTTACAAGGATGGGCAAAAAATAACCGTTAATACCATTAATCAAGCGATCGGGCACGGAATCGCCTATGTGACGGAAGATCGGAAAAATTACGGATTAATTTTGATCGAGGACATTAAACGCAACATTTCGCTCGCCAGCTTGAAGCAGCTTTCCAAAGGTCTGGTCGTGGACGAAAACCGGGAAATCGTGGAAGCGGAGAAATACCGTTCGCTCATGAACATCAAGACGCCAAGCATCACGCAAAAGACGGTGAATCTGAGCGGCGGGAACCAGCAGAAGGTCGTCTTGGGCAAATGGATTTTGGCCGGTCCGGATCTGCTCATTCTCGATGAGCCTACGCGCGGGATCGATGTCGGAGCCAAATATGAAATTTACACGATCATCAATCAGCTGGCGATGGAAGGCAAGGGCATTCTGCTCATTTCCTCCGAGCTGCCGGAAATTCTCGGGATGTGCGACCGCATTTATGTGATGAGCGAAGGGCGTTTGACCGGCGAACTGCCCAGGGAAGAGGCGACGCAGGAGAAATTGATGCGATATATGACCGGAGCGGGAGGAGAAGCGTAATGCAAACGCTGGGCAAATTGTTCAAAAGCAACATCCGGCAGTACGGGATGATACTTGCTTTACTTTTAATCACCTTATTGTTTCAAATTTTAACGGACGGCATTTTGTTAAAGCCGTTAAATGTTACGAATCTGATTTTGCAGAACAGCTATATTTTGGTGCTGGCCATCGGGATGCTGCTCGTGATCATAACGGGCAATATCGACCTGTCGGTAGGCTCGGTCGCCGCTTTTGTAGGAGCGGTTTCGGCCATTATGATGGTGGAGATGAAAATGCCGTTTGTGCTGGCACTCGTCATTTCGCTGTTGATCGGGGCGCTGGTGGGGGCCTGGCAAGGTTTTTGGGTCGCCTACGTGAAAATTCCGTCGTTCATCGTAACGCTGGCAGGCATGCTGCTGTTCCGCGGCTTGACGATGATCGTCCTGAAGGGGCAATCCATTGCGCCGTTTCCGCAAGCTTTTCAAAAAATCAGCTCCGGCTTCCTGCCCGATCTTCCCGGCACAAGCACAATCCACCTGCTGACGCTGATCATCGGTGCTGTGCTGTCGCTAGTTTTCGTGTGGAAGGAATGGAAGGCTCGCCGGACGCAAATCAAATACAGCTTTGAAGTTATGCACGGAGGGCTGTTCGCTGCGAAACTGATTGCGATCGTCGCCGTCATCAACGTGTTTACTTATGTGCTGGCTACGTACGAAGGCATTCCGAACATTCTTGTTCTGCTTTTTGTCCTCGTCGTCATCTATACGTTTGTGATGAACCGCATGGTGATGGGCCGGCACATTTATGCGCTGGGAGGCAGCGAGAAGGCGGCGAAGCTGTCCGGCGTGAAAACGAAGCAAGTCACGTTTTGGGTATTCGTTAACATGGGCGTGCTGGCGGCGCTGTCAGGGCTTGTTTTTGCGGCAAGGCTGAATGCGGCCACGCCGAAAGCGGGCGTCAACTTCGAGCTGGATGCCATTGCGGCCTGCTTTATCGGCGGCGCTTCGGCGACCGGAGGGATCGGCAGCGTCATCGGAGCGATCATCGGCGGCCTGGTTATGGGCGTCATGAACAACGGCATGTCGCTTGTCGGCCTGGGCATTGACTGGCAGCAGGGCATCAAAGGGCTCGTCCTTTTGCTTGCCGTAGGCTTTGATATTTACAACAAGTCGAAAACCGCTTGACCGTCTGACCGCATGTGCAAAAATCATCCTGCGTGCGATGGGGCCGCTTGCTATAATTGAGGCATAGAAGGATCAAGCGAGGTGGATGCGTTGAAAAAGCTCTTGATGATCTATGCTGCGCTCATTGCAACGTTTTTGCTGTTTTTGTATGTGTACGATTTTCGCGAGGCTTCGCGGCGGTCGGCGGATTCGATGTACAGCGGGCTGCACGGCGATATCGGGGAAAAATACGTCATGGTCAACTTCCAGTCCGGCATCGATTACTGGAAAAGCTGTCTGAAAGGCTTTGAGGATGCGGCGAACGTGCTGAACGTATCCGTCGAGTACCGTGGTGCTACGCAGTACGACGTCAATGAAGAGCGAACCGTGCTGGAGCAGGTGATTGCCAAAAAGCCCGCAGGCATCGCCGTATCCGCGATCAATCCCGACGAGCTCATCGTCTCGATCAATAAAGCGGTGGAGGCGGGCATTCCGGTCGTGCTGTTCGATTCGGGGGCTCCGAAGAGCAAAGCCTACTCGTTTTTGGGCACGGACAATTACGACGCGGGCGTCAAGGCGGCGCGTCAAATGGCGGCGTTGACAGGCGGCAGCGGCAAAGCCGCCGTCATCACGCTGCCCGGCCAGCTCAATCATCAGGAGCGGACGCGAGGTTTTCAGGATACGATTCGTACCGAGTATCCGGGCATGCAGATCGTTGCCGTGGAAGACGGCAAAGGCGATCAGTTGGTTTCCGGCGGCGCGGCCCGGGAACTGCTCGGCGAATATCCCGACTTGGCCGGGATATTCGCCACGGAAGCCAACGGCGGCGTCGGCGTCGGCGCTGCTGTCCGCAGCGCGAACCGGCTGCCGCAGGTGAAAATCATCAGCTTCGACACCGACAAGGGGACGCTGGATATGGTCAAAAACGGCGTCATCTCGGCGACGCTGGCGCAGGGAACGTGGAACATGGGCTACTGGTCGCTCATGCAGCTTTTTCACCTGAAGCACGAAATCGTGCAGCCGATCGCCGACTGGCAGCATTCGGGCGTTCCGCTTGTGCCGACCTACGTCGACACCGGCATTTCGATCGTTACGCAGCAGAACGTGGACAACTACTATGCGAAATAACGGCGGACAGTCCCGAAACAATGTAAAGCGGTTGCAAACGGTGCGCTGGTTCCAGCTGAATAACTGGCCGATCCGGTATAAATTGATCATGCATTTTTTGCTGATCAGCATGCTGCCCGCCATTTGCCTGGGCGTGCTGATCGACTGGGCGACCGATACGATTATCGAAAAGCAGGTGAACGACCACACCTCCCAACTGATTGGTAATGTTAACAAGTCGCTGGAGTTTTACGCTGGCAATTTGCAAAATATGACCTATTTCATTTCGTTCAACCCGCAAATCAAGCGGTTTTTGTACAGCAGTGTCAAGCAGCCCGAATCGGAAATGTACGATATGCGGAAGTTTTTGCAGGGCTTTACGACGTTATATACCGAAGTCGCGGGTGTTTTGGTGGTGAACGCGAACGGCGAATACATCAGCAATGAAATGTATGCGCGTACAAGCCGCAGTTTGACGGAGGAGCAGTGGTACAAGGAAGCCGTTGAGGAAAAAGGGATTTTCAAGCTGCTCGGCCATCCGGCCGGCCGGAACGTTACAACGCATGTCAACTACAAAGACGAAGATGTTGTCTCAGTCGTCAGGGCGATCGTGGACCCGGAAACGCAAAATGTCCAGGGCGTCGTGCTGATCGACCTGAAGCTGCGCGTTATTGCCGAGACGGTCAAGGACGTCCACCTCGGCAAGTCGGGTTACCTGACGGTGATCGACGATCAGGGCGACAGCATCTACACGCCGCCGCACCCGATCGTCGGCCGGATCGATCTGAAATGGACGCAGGACAATCCGTCCGGTGTATTTTCCAAGGTGATCGACGGGCAGCGGGTGCAGTTTATTTTCCGCAAATCTCCTTTTACGAACTGGACGACCGTCGGCGTATTTTCAACGAAAGAAACCGTTATGGAAGTGCGGGAAATCCGGCTGTATCTGATCATTTTCATCTTTGTCGCCTGTCTGCTGGGCATCGCCGCTTCCTCCTACTTGTCGTACACCATATCGAAGCCGATTTGGCAGCTGATGTCTTTCATGCGGAGGGCGGAGGACGGGAATTTGTCGATCCGCTTCAAAGACGGGCGCCAGGACGAGGTCGGCATGCTGGGCCGCAGCTTTAATGCGATGCTTTTGCAAATTACGAAGCTCATCGGCATTGTGGAAGAGGAACAGCGGAAAAAGCGGGAGGCTGAGCTGCGCAGCTTGCAGGCGCATATTAAGCCGCATTTTTTGTACAACACGCTGGATACGATCCAGTGGCTCTCGCGCAAAAGCGGTGCGCACGAGGTGACGGAAGTCGTGGAATCGCTGTCCCGGCTTTTCCGCATCGGCCTCAGCAAAGGCAATGAAATGATCCCGCTGGCCGAGGAGATCGCGCACATCCAGAGCTATCTGACGATTCAAAAGACGAGATACCGGGATAAGCTGAACTACAGCATCGATATTGACCCGAGGCTTGACAACTTGTATGTGCTGAAAGTGATTTTGCAGCCGATCGTGGAGAACGCCATCTATCACGGCATCAAGGAGCGGCGGGGCCCCGGCAGCATTGCGATCCGCGCTTACCTGGAAGACGAGCGGGTGGTGATGGAAATTGCCGACAACGGCGCCGGCATGCCGGAGGAAACGCTCGCCAGATTGCGCCGATCCCTGTCCGGCTCAGCCGCTGCCTCCGCTTCCGCCGCCGTGGGGGATTCGGTTGCTGCGGCGTCCGGCGAGGGATACGGGCTGCTCAACGTGCAGGAGCGGCTCCGGCTCGCATACGGCGAAGCCTATGGCGTTCAAATGACGAGCGAGCGCGGGCAGGGAACGAAAGTGACGATCATTCATCCCGTCATTCGAAGGAGGGAGGCGATGTGAGCATGCGGCGAGCATGGAAAGTTCTCATCGCGGACGACGAACCGAACATCCGGGAGGGCATTCGCGACTGCGTCGACTGGCCGCGGCTGGGCCTGGAGGTTGCCGCCGAGGCGGAGGACGGGGAGGAGGCGCTGGAGCTGGCTTTGGCGCATCGGGCGGACATTTTGCTGGTCGATCTGAATATGCCCATTATGAACGGCATGACCTTAATCGGCCATATCAAGGAGCAGCTTCCCGCGTGCAAAATCATCATCATCACCGGGCACGACGAATTCGCCTACGCGCAGGAAGCGATCCGGCTTAACGTCGACGATTACATTCTGAAACCGGTCAACCCGCAGCAGCTCTGCGAGGTGCTGGACAAAGCGGCGAAGCGGTTGGAAACGTCGCTCAAAAACGAGGAGCATCTGCTGATGGCCTCCAAACAGATTGAGCGCAACTTTTCGCTGCTCCGCGAACGGTTTTGCCTGGAGTGGATCGAAGGCGAGCTCAGCGAGGGCGAAATCGTGGAGCAGCTGACTTTCCTGAACATGCCGGCGGCCGCTCCGGCGATGATCGGTGTCATCCGCTGGCCGGGCGTTTCCAGAGGCAAGGAACTGCTGTCCGAAAAGGACCGCCAGCTGTACCTGTTCGCGATTGAAAATATCGTGGAGGAGATCTTGCAGCCGTACGACGGGATGGTAAAATTCCGCGATCACATGGGGATGCCGGTCGTGCTGCTGTGGCAAAAGGCCCCGGAGAGCGTCGCACTGCAAATCGATCGGGCCATTTCCGCATATTTGAAAATAAGCACCGTCTCGGCCTTCCTTCCCGTAACCGGCGATGTGACTTCGCTCGCTTCCGCCTACCAGCAGGCGAGGGCCGAGGCCTACAAGGAAACCCGGCTGTCCCCGTTCGTCCGCTCGGCCAAAGAGATCATCGGCAGGCAGTTCGCCAATCCCGACCTGACCCTCGAAGGAGTGGCGAGCGATTTGAAGGTATCGCCGGTGTACTTGAGCCGCGTCTTCAAGCAGGAGACCGGGATCTCGTTCATCAGCCTGCTCACTCAGACGCGCATCAAGCACGCCATCCACCTGCTCACTGCGACGGACCTGCCTATCGTTGCTATCGCCGAGCAAGTCGGCTACGAGTCCCAGCACTATTTCAGCACGGCGTTCAAAAAAGTCGTCGGCCTCCCGCCCAATCAATACCGCAAGGAGGGGGCGGGGGTTTAAAATGGGGGAGGCACAGCCGCCAGAGGGGCCGTGCCTGGCTTGGCGCGAAGAAAGCCTGCAAAAGTGCAGGCTTTTGCCCCTTCATGCGCCTGCCTCGCGCAATTCCTGCAATTGTGCAGGCTTTTCGCTGCGCGAAGGGGCTCAGGTCCCCTTTCGCCGAAAATTCCTGCACATTTGCAGGCTTTTCGCCAAAACGAGCCATTTGCGCGGAAAATTCCTGTACTTTCGCAGGTTTTCCCCGTCGGCGCGGCCTGCCAAGCCGGGACCCCGGACATTCGCAGACCGCCTGGAAAAAGCACAGCTCATCGGCTGTGCTTTTTTGATTTTATTTTATCGAATGCGACAAACGTTCCTACTAATCGACATTTTTCGATAAAGCCAATCCAGCTTGAAAGTAGTATTCTTGTTGCTGTGGGTATTTTTGTCATAGAAAGGAGTATTTTCTGGAACTGAATCGTTCCTGGGTTGGAAATTGGAAATCATTCGAAGAAGGGATCGTGTTCAAAGTGCTTAAAAAAATTTCAATGTTTTGCCTTGCCCTCATTGTATCCGTTGTTCTGGTGCCGATGGGTAGCATTGAGGCTGCGTCACAAAAACCCGGTGGGGAGAAGCGCTATGTCGTAACATTCAAAAATAAAGTAGATGCCAAAGTCATTCAAAAATCAAAAGGCAAGCTAAAAAGAGAACATAAACGCGTTCCGACGGCGGCTATTACGCTGGATGCGGCAGAGGTCGAGAGCCTGAAAAAAGACCCGTCCGTCGCATCGGTGGAGCCGGATATTTTGCTGCAATCTACGGCTCAAACCGCGGATTGGGGGATTACCGCAACTCAAGCGACTTATGCCTGGAACAACGGTTTTACCGGGAAAGGCGTTAAGGTAGCCGTACTCGATTCCGGCATTTCGTTGAATCATGAGGATTTAACGGTTGCAGGCGGGGCATCATTCGTTGATTATACGACCTCATATGACGACGATTTCGGACATGGCACGCATGTAGCGGGAATTATCGGCGCAAAAAATAACGATGTCGGAGTCGTCGGCAAGGCGCCGGATGCATCGTTATACGCCGTAAAGGTGCTGAACTCGCGCGGAGCGGGTTATTTATCCGATGTGATCGCCGGTATCGATTGGGCCATTGACAATAAAATGGATATCGTCAATCTCAGCTTTGCGACAAGCGTGGATTCACCGGCGTTGCACAATGCGGTTGATAAAGCATATTCCAGCGGCTTGCTGGTGGTGGCATCGGCAGGCAACGCGGGGAATGCGGACGGATCGGGAGATACGATCCAGTATCCGGCCAAATACAGCTCGGTAATATCGGTCGGGGCCGTCGATCAGAACAACCAGCGTGCACCGTTTTCATCGACGGGCAGCGAGTTGGAAGTTGTTGCGCCAGGAGTCGGGATCACGAGTACGTATCTGAGTAATGGATACACATCGCTCAGCGGTACGTCGATGGCTGCGGCTTTTGTGACGGGGGAAGCGGCGTTGTTGAAGCAACAAAACTTCACTGAAGCAAATGCAAAATTACGTAGTTTGTTGGATGTGCATACTTCTGATCTGGGGATTATTGGTAAGGATGCAGTATATGGTTATGGTTTGCTTAATGTCTCCAGCACTTCGAATGTTGCCGTCAACAATCAGTCAGACCCTGATGTTACAAGTAGTGTCTATAATAATGTATATGGGAATTTTTTCGCAGCTGCAGTTGGACCAACCGTAAAATTAAGGACAATGTATTCTGGTCAAGCGGATTACTCAGTGTATGATGTTACAGCAAATTGGCCGAGCCTACAGAATGCAAAATCAATATCGTATGTTGATAGCTCAGGCTCAAGTTGGCCTAAATATTATGTTTTATATAATGATAATACAGTAAAAGTAAGGACAATGTATTCTGGTCAAGCGGATTACTCAGTGTATGATGATACAGCAAATTGGCCGAGCCTAGAGAATGCAAAATCAATATCGTATGTTGATAGCTCAGGCTCAAGTTGGCCTAAATATTATGTTTTATATAATGATAATACAGTAAAAGTAAGGACAAGGTATTCTGGTCAAGCGGATTACTCAGTGTACGATGATACAGCAAATTGGCCGAGCCTACAGAATGCAAAATCAATATCGTATGTTGATAGCTCAGGCTCAAGTTGGCCTAAATATTTTGTTTTATATAATGATAATACAGTAAAATTAAGGACAATGTATTCTGGTCAATCGGATTACTCAGTGTATGATGTTACAGCAAATTGGCCGAGCCTACAGAATGCAAAATCAATATCGTATGTTGATAGCTCAGGCTCAAGTTGGCCTAAATATTATGTTGGTTATCTAGATCAAAATCCAACCATTTCCCTTTCGTCAATTGGCAATCAGACTTCCTATAAGAGTGGTACGGGTAACACAATTATACTAAGTGGATCCATATATGACTACGACAACGACAACGTCACCATCAGCGCAACAATCGGTGGTGTAACCAAATCAACAACCATATCTAATACATCAACCTCCCAACCATGGACACTACAATGGAACGTCGTAACAGATAACATTCCCGTCGGTTCCTACAGCAACATTGTAGTAACAGCAAACGACGGACTCTGGGGAACAGCCAGCGCCACGTACACAGGCACAATAATCGTAGATAACGTCCCTAATGTACCAAGCAGCCTTATCCCGGGAAATACTTCAGCGTCGACTCCAACGCTTATTTCCGGAGTGACGCCCGTATTGAATTGGACGTTCTCAGATCCCGACGCCGGTGATATACAATCCGCTTATGACGTTCAAATCTACAATGCTGCTGGCACGACTTTGCTTAGCGATTCCGGCTGGGTAACGTCTTCAGCAACGTCCTATACGGTTCCATCCAACATACTAACCAGAGGCACGACATATGGCTGGAGAGTGGCCGTCAAAGATAACAAAGGCGGAGCTTCATCGTACTCGCCGCTTTATTACGTAAAGCCGAATACATTACCTATTGCAACGCTTACTTCGTACGCAAACGGTCAACAAGTGAATGATAACGTGCTAACATTTACGTGGACATATGCTGATGCTGACGGTCAAGCTCAAACCAGCTATCGGGTACAGGGCTCTAAAGATAACTGGGCTACAGTCGGATACGATTCAGGTATCGTGAGCGGTTCGGCTCTAACTCATACGACTGCGGCCATACCTGACGGTACATGGAGCTTTAAAGTTACGGTCAATGATGGTATGGAATGGTCCGTCGCGGCGCAACGCACAGGGCTAGTTATTCCAAACGCCTATGAACCGAATGATACGAAGGCTCAAGCTTTTGTGATCAATTATAATACGGCATATACCTCGTCTATAAACTCAGCTGCTGATGTCGATTTCTATAAGTATGTCGCCCCGACAACCGGGATCGATCGCATGGTTTTAACGCCGCCAACGGATAAAAACTATGATGTATATATTTATGATTCCAATATGAATATTGTAGCTGCCGGGGTAGCGAGTGGAGCAGGAATCGCGGAAAACGCCATATATCAAGTTACTGCAGGAGCGACATACTACGTGAAGATTGTGGGGGCAAACGGAGACTACAGCACCACGAGCCCATACTCGTTTAAAGTCAGCAAGTTTACACTTAATTACAATACGAACTACCAGTTTGATGCTAACGGAAATATAACCGGCAAGCAAACGAGCAGTAATTAGGGGGTGTCACCGTTGAAGAAAATTATGCACCGAATCCTGTTACTGGTCTTGATGGGCTTATGTATATTGAACAGCTTACCCTTCTATCAGTTAAGCCCTTCGACATATGCAGCGGAAAAAGAACGGCAAGATGAAGCTTTGATGCCAACGGCGTCTGCAAGCTCGGACCAAATGAAACAGAGGCTGGAGGAAGCCTACTCGGTAACGGATCAGGAAATCCAAAACCTGTTGAATCTGGGATATACGTTGGAGGAAATCGAACAAGCCTACCAAAGCGGCGAAAATAAAGGAAATGTGGAAGAAGCTCTTGAACGAATAAGACCGCATATCATCAATAACTCGGCAAAGGCAGAAAGTATCGTTCTCAATGAGGCGGAGACTATAGGCGCCGGCACAAAAGAAGCGCTAGCTGTACAAGCTGCGGATACTACTCCCCCGCCTGTTCCAGACTATTCGTATGTAAACCTGAAGCCTGACGATGCGCCGTTCTCAGTTGGATTAAATCAGGAAAACGTATCAACTTTGTCGGGTGGGCTTTCAACTAGCAATAAGGAGTTTACTCTTCCTGGCCGTAATGGATTATCGTTCACATTAACAAGAACGTACGATTCTGCCGATTCTGCATTATCAAGTATGGCTTTGTCAAGCGAAATAGAGGTTCGTGAGACACCATATAACGAAAAGTTGTTCCCGATTGGAAAAGGTTGGAGCTGGAATGTCTCATCCATTGAAACCACTATTGAAAGCGGAAGATATGTAAGAAATTATCTTCATTTAGGAGGTTCGGGTACTTACAAAATAGATGATAAAAATAATATAGTTGGCTACCCATGGAAGGATCTTACTTTGAATACGGATCCTATGACGATTTCCGTAGGCGGGCTATATTCATATTGGAAATTAAAATCTATTAATGGAATTAATCAATATTTTTCAGCTTATGGACAACTCATTCAAATATCGGACTCTTATAACAATTACATTCAATTTTTCTATGAAAGTGACGGAGCCCGCCGCCTAACCAGTATTACAGATAGTGCGGGTAATACGATTTCAATTACTTATAATGAGTTGGAGAGTAAAGTCCTATTAACAAAAGGCAATCAAACAATCACTTATAAATTAGGATGGCAAAATGGCAAGACAATTCTTGCCTCGGTTACTGATCCAATGGGAAGGGTGACGACCTACGATTATAGCATTAAACCGATTAAATATAGTTTATTTAGTACTACACCTCTCATGGATAATTCAAATGCATTGTTAACCGGAGTCACCCATCCAACGGGGTCCAAAACCGTATACGAATACGAAACTTCTCCCGTGTCCCGGTACATGCAGATCAAAACGACGAGTGCTGTTGGTGCGGTAGCGGTACTCCACGGCGTCAACCAGTTCTATCGCGTCAAATCGCGGGAAGATCAGGTATTCTTTTCCGACGGTTCATCCCAGTCATACAATCGCAAAGATATATCCTATATCGGCGACATGGGCAGCACGGACAATGCGGATATCCCGAACTTCTCAACGACGATCGATGACGGGTTATCCCAGACTACTTTTTCGAACAAAAAGCATTATATCGATGTCGATACGCCGGACGTATTTTACAACACGAATGTAACGGCTGTTGCGAAAGATCAGGGCGGTACCTCGTATACGAATTCGACCGACTACACCTACGACGAAACCCGCAGACTGCCGGTGCCGAATATTACAAAAGTAACCAAATCGCAGCAAGGAGCGGCTTCAACATTTGTTGCGCAGGCGTCGAGCGTATACGACGATTACGGCAACGTAACGCAGTCAACCGATCCGGCAGGAGTCGTTACGACTCACGGCTACGACGCGAATCATCTGCTCGTGAGCACATCCAAGCCGATCTACACCGGTCAAACGCAATATACGTTATTGACTCGGGACGCCGCGCATCCGGCAACAATTATTTCGCAAAAAGTGTATGACGGCAGTCCGTCCGGCCCTTTGCTGACCGAGATATATAACGAGAATTTCGATGCTTCGACCGGAAATGTCGGGCAAATTCGCGTCAAGAACGGCACCTCTAACGATACGATAACTCAAATTCAATACTCGCCGGCTTACCGCGGCGCATATCCGACCCAGACGTCAACGACGGTACGCGATGCGGATAATAACGTATCGACCATCGTCCGGCAGTATGAATACGACCCGAATACAGGGAAACTGACCAAATACACGGACGGCAAAGGGAATCAGACTTCGTACCAATACGACGCTCTGGGGCGGGTAACATTGGCCACACATCCGGATGGCAGCACGGTTTCGCTGCAATATGACGATTTAAATAATTTTATCCGGATAACCGATGAAACCGGGATTCAATCGTATGTGAAATGGAACCCGATCGGCCTGAAAATTGCGGCAGGCATTAACGACCAGCTTATCAAAGCAACGTTCCATTACGACAAAAACGGGAGAATGGATTGGAGCCAGGATGCGCGGGGCAACCGAACCTTTTATGGTTACGATCAATGGAGCCGTCAAGCTACAGTAACAGCGCCGGATGGCTCCATTTCAACCGCCAAATACGACGACATTGCCAACACCAAAACGGCAACCGATGCCCTCGGTTACAGTGTGAGAGATTACCTGGACATCCTGGGGCGTACCGTCAAGAAGGAAGAAACCAAGACGGTTAATGGCACTGCCAAAACCAATGTTTTAGCCACGATGGTGCCGGATAACGCAGGAAACGTGCGGCAGCTTACGGATGGTTTAACACCGGCGAACAGCACGTACTTCCAGTACGATGTCATGAACCGTCTAACGAGCGTGAAAAATGCCAAAAACGAAATGACATCCTACCAGTGGAATCCGCTGGGCAGTCTGCTGCTAATCACCTATCCGGACGGAAAAACAAAGGCGAAAAAATACGATGAAATCGGCCGCCTCATTCAAACGTCGGATGCTACCGGCAAAATCGAAAAAATGTACTACGATGCTGGCGGCAATCAAATCGGTACTCTTGACCGCAACGGCACGAGGTTTAAAAACACGTTCGATAACCGGAACTTTTTGCGCCAATCCGATGCTCTGGACGCCCAGGGGCAGCCAGTACCCGGCGAATCTGTTTCGTATGGATACGACCTGACCGGCCGTCGTACAAGTATGACGGATGTTACCGGAACTACAAGCTACGAGTACGATCCGACGCTGGGTACGTTAAATAAAACTACCTATCCGGATGGTAGAATGTTAAAATATGGGTATGACGCTCAGGGAAACTTATCGAATCTAAACGATCCGTTCGGTTCCAACGTATACTACGGATACGATTCGCGGAACCGGCTGAAGACAGTGGGTCCGACGCAGGGCGATCGGGATGCCCAGTATGACTATTACAGCAATAATCTTTTGAAAAATATCACGCAGGGGAACGGTGTCAGCTCCGACTTCACCTACGATGGACTCAGCCTGAGCACGTTGACCGAAAAGAAATCCGACGGGTCGCTGCTGAATACGTTTAGCTACACCTACGACAACAACGGCAATCAACTTGCCAAGACGGAAAATGGCTCATCATTCGCGTTTACCTATGACCAGCTTAACCGCATTGCTTCGTCGTCCCAGTTCGGTGAAACGTTCGGTTATGACAACCGCGGCAACCGCACGAGCATGACAACGAACAATCCATTCGACAGCCCGAATTCAACGTATACCTACGACAAAAGAAACCGACTAAGCAACGTTGCAACGAAGAGCGGCGGCAATGTGACGTATACATATAACGGGGACGGGCTGCTCTGGGAGCGCACGGAGAACGGGCTAAAGACGCACTACTATTACAACGGATCGCAAGTCATAGCGGAAGAGAAAGAGATTCCACAGCTCACCACGCAAAAGGCAGATCATACATCGACATCGATCAGCTATACCGGAACGTGGACCCAGCAGGCGGACGCCGGAGATTACAACGGTTCTGTTAGCTACAGCAGCGCAGCGGGCGCCAGCGCCCAGTTTACTTTTACAGGCACTTACATCTCGGTAGGAGCTCGAAAAAGCGACTCTTCCGGCAAAGCGGACATAGTTCTGGACGGTGTGACCGTCGCTGCGGATGTGGATTTATACGCCAATCCGAAGCAGCCCCAAGCAGCGATTTACACAAACAATGCCTTAACTGCGGGCTCCCACACGATCAAGTTGGTTGTAAAAGGGACGAAAGGAACGTCATCCGGCGGAACGAACGTTAATCTCGACTATTTCGAATACGGCACCAGCAGCGGCGTTCAAAAACAGCAAATACGCTATATCCGCGGCAACGGCCTGGTAGCCCGCGAAGACGCCAAAGGCAAAGCCTACTACGTACAAAATGGCCACGGCGACGTCGTCAACCTGATGGACAGCACAGGAATGACAAAACTGAACTCCTACTCCTACGACATCTGGGGCAACATCGTCAACCAAACGGAAAACACACCACAGCCGTTCAAGTACAGCGGCGAACTGTTCGATGATACGACAAGCTTGCAGTATCTAAGAGCCCGTTGGTATGATCCGTCAATGGGGCGGTTTATCAACTCAGACACGTATGAGGGGCAGATAAATAATCCTCTGACGTTGAACCTGTATACTTATGCAGGAAACAATCCTTTGATTTATACTGATCCAAGTGGTCATGTGTGGAAATGGGTTGGCGATGCGTGGACTACTGTAACGGGTTTTGCGGGTTGGTATATCAGCAGCTATGGGGAAACGCTTAATGATATTGGCGCACCTGAAATGATTGATAATTTAAATGCCTTTGGTCCGGCCGGTGCGGAACTGGGAATGGGTCTAAAAAGTGCCGGTTATGCTCTGGAGTATGCAGGTGGAGCTATTAGAGCGTATAACTCAGCCAGGGCAATTAAGTCTTCCATTCAAGTCGTAGAAGCGGGCGAGAACGTTTGGGGATTTGGTTGGTCAACAAGAGGACTTAAAATAGACGAATTATTGGGTAATAATTTGGGGAGAACCTTTCCAACTGTAGATAAATTAGAGAACCGTGTTGTTACTAGTGTGAAAAGTTATGATATTGCTAATAGTTATAAAAAAGCTGGTTCTTGGCTTAAACAAATAAAAAATGATATAAATAAGTTAAGAGATATGTCAGATTCGATTACTGGAACTGATGTAAATGGAAACGAGTTTACATTGACTAGTTCAATGTACGATTCCAAAGAGTTAAATATAGCTATTCCTGATATTGAGTTATCAAGTTCACAGATTGATACAATAAAAGCCGCTATTGAATATGGAAGTCAGTATGGTATTAATGTCAAAACAACAATAATAAAGTAGTTATTGAATGGGGGAGTATCTCGTTTGCGATATTATCATGTTATTACAGCTTATATGAATAAAAAGAACGAAATATTTTTAAATGTTACTGCAACAAATAGTATTGGAATCAATGCTGCAACAAATAGGGTAATTACAATTGTCAATCCATATACAGAAGAGTCTTTGGGGCAACAACTTGAACATGCGATATATATATCTTTGGAAAGCCCAATGTGGGAGACGAATATGGCTGGAAAAGTTCAGGATATTCTAGGGTTTAAGTCGAGACCCTTATTTCAGAAAGAACATACACATGTTATTATTGAGTATTTAAAGGAAAAAGAGTTAATTACATTCTCCCCAACAAAAATTGATGGAGGTGGGTACGTTAGTATAGACTCTTCAAAACTACAAGCAACATACCCAGCTTCAAGTCAAATTTTAGGCGAAACCCTACTTAAAGCATTTAACTTGTGTATTAGAAAATGAATGTTAATGTAGCCACAATTGACCACCTTGCGACTAATCCTCGCAAGGTTTTTTCTTTGTCCACCGCTGCATCGCTAACAATCCAATTAACGCAAAATACCGCTATACCACGATGGCGCGGCGGTAAGCTATGAATCATAAATCTCCTTGTGCTTCTGCCCTGCTCAACGCGCTATGTGGGCTTATTCAGGCATGTATGTGACAGGGAAGATACTTGTAAATATGTTTGAATTGAGGTACGGGGCATAGTAAATATCACTTTTCATACAATTTCGTGGCTTTACATGATAGACTGTTTCACCGCGACAGGCTAATGAAATTTGAAATTTTAATCAGTAGCAGGAGCGGCAATATGCCGCTTCTTTGCTTTAGTTTTTTTCATGGTATTTATTCCAGATAGCATTGAAAGCCATTAAGCGGCATTCTGAGCGGCGGTACATTCATACAAGTCAAATCCTGCAATTGGAAAGAAAACAAGCTTACAGTGTCACAGGGAGCGTTCAGAGCAGGCTTGGGAGGAATATTCCAGTTGTTCTACTCCGATTCTTACTCGTGGACAAACAATAATGTTCACATTTTAGACATATTTTCGTGGTATTCATGAGCGATTCTCCAAAATCACTTGATGAAGTGGCTTCATCTCTCTATATGAAGTGTAAGACTTTAGACTCGATGAATTCTCAGTAGAATCGACCATCTAGAAAGGCAGTAATGAACGAAGCGTTCAAGAAGGCAAACCAACATTTGGGAAGGAGGACGCAAGAGGCGAATTATTATTATCCTTCTTAGGAAAGTGGTAACTATTCAAAAAAGGTAAAGGAGTAAAGCGACAACATGGTAACAACAGAGCAATTTTTTACGGATTTTTTCGATGACAGGCATATTCATTTTCGATGCTTAAAGAGAGGGAGTAAACCAATTGATGCCTGTGGACTCTACAACTCAAATTTCACTCGTATCCTCAAGCAAAGCAACGAGCAAGGCTATGAAATTTTCTTCGTGGTGAATAGCGGTGGATACAAGGCAGAACACATCCAGCGTATCAATGCTGTATTTGTGGATTTGGATTGCGGCAGAAACCAGAATAGGGAGTATCATCCGCTGGATGTGGTTTGGCAGTACAAGCAGAAGAAATTAAAGGAGATTTTCGACTTCCAGTTCCCTCCATCTTATTTGGTGGAAACTAGGAACGGTCTGCATGCTTACTGGCTTGTTCAAGCGGATACAACGCTGGAGCAGTTTAATGAATGCGAAGACCGATTAATCCAACATTTCGATGCGGATAAGCAAGTTAGGAATGTGAACCGATTAATGCGCGTTCCTGATTATTATTGGCGCAAAGACCCTGCGAATCCATTCATGGCGACGATTCTTGCCCGACATGACAGGCGTTACGACATACAGGATATTATTGAAGCCCTGTCTACTGGTTCTACGGATGCCGCCGTGCAGAGGGAGGCGGGTTTTCAGACCAGTGATAAGAAGAAAAATGATCTAACTTCTATTATCACTGTGCCGAAACCCGCCGCGAACCATCTCCTTGAGGTTACTCCTGTAACGCCGAATTGGATGCTTACTCAATACAGACAAGCGAAAGCCATCCAACAGCGTATAGACGCTAAACAGGTCAGATTGAATAGCCATGATGACGTATATGACTATCTGAAGAAACAAAGCCTATCCCGATTTCTAGGCGTAAGAGAAGGCTCGTTTTCTTGTTTGTTTCATAAAGACACCAACCCAAGCGCGAGAATCTATGTTGCTGAGGAATCAGGGCATCAGATTTATTATTGCTATAGCGCTCATTGCAAGCTGAATGCTGGAGGAAGGAACGGCAAAAATATCATTCACTTGACTGAGTTACTAACGAATTTCAATCGCTATCAGGCATTGCGTTACTTACGGGATGTTTACCAGATTACCTATTATGAAACGGAATGGCAAACAGAGCAAAAAGCAATTTTGGAGGAAAACCAGCGATTCATCATGAGTGAGGAGTTTGAACAATTTTACAAAGAGGTTTACGACCGTATCCAGAATTACAGACCGCAATTATACACACTGAACGGGATAGCACGAGACTGTATTGTGACTGAGACATTTACCGCACCTAACGGTAATCCTCTGTTTTTCGCGAGCAATCAGTATATCGCAAATCGTTTTGGCAAGGACATACAAGCGGCGGCAAAGCAAATCGGTTTGTTTACGTATTTGGGATTGATAGAGAAAGTGTCCGATTCCCAAGTACCCGAATTTTTACTCAAGACAGCTAGAAACGAAGCTTCGAAGAAAAACCAGAAGCAAACGGTACAATTCTACTCGATTCCATCTTATGGAGAGTTGTCTTTAGCATTCAGCAGGGACAAAGCCAAACAGTTTCTGGAAAAAGGGTTCACCATGAAAGGCTGGAGTAGGGAACTGCTGTTGCGGACATTAGGAGAAGCCGAAACCAACCGTGTATATCCGAAAATGGAAGGCAAGCCGCTGTCAGCAAGTAGCGAGGAAGCGAGTAGGGAAATCGAGCAACTTGCCCTATCACTAATTGCGTCCCAAGGATGGACAACGGAAAAGGGCGTCGTAGAAAGGATGGACGGGATAAGCAAAAACGCTAGGGAAAGGCAGATGAAGAAACTGCTGCCTGAACTTCTCGACAAGTATGGGCTGGTAAAAACAAGATTGAATAAGGAAATGAAGAGCCGATTCCACATTGAAAGTAAAGGCTATCCGTTCATTATTCACAAACGGGGATTCATAGAAACAGCCCAGTTCAACCTTGATAAAGAAAATGTATCAACCCAAAAAGAAAGGGCAATTCATCCAGTAATTATTCCACGAAGGATATTGCATGAGAAGGCAATCAATTAGGCTAAGGTGAGACAGAGGCGAGGAATGGAGAAGGCTCGTCGTGGCTGGTGTGTTCCAGAAGCTACGGCTTGTTGTGTGACGATAGCGATACGTGGAATTGCTGAAAAGGTTGATTTGTAAGGCATACTTTGCTTCCGTGAGCAGGGTCGAAATGACTGCTCATTATCCACAAATGCCTAATGACTTCACCACTGTACCGTGAAGAAGGACGATAACGTTTCGATACAGACCGACAGCACTAACGAGTTTTGGCATATTTGTGTGAGAATCTATTCTTTCTTGGATTCTTGCAAAGGCTCTAATACCAAAAGATCGTGCAAATCAATTTCCAGTGTATTGCAGATGATTTCTAACGTGTCGAGGTAAATTCGACTTCCTTTTTCGGAACACAAATCGCTGATGGTATTGGAACGAAGTCCTGTTAATTGAGCAAATTTCCGCTGTGACAAATTCCGTTCTGCCAATATCTCTTTCAGTCTAATTCGGATGGGCATTGAAAAACTCCTTACTGTAGCAAGTCTATAGAATAAAATGTACACAAAATATGGACTATGCGCAACGGTAAAGCAGGAAATAATAACAGAACACCTCACCATTATTCATTTTCGCCATTGAACGCAACGCTAAAGCGATGTATAATAAGAATGCAACGTTTTAGCGTTGCGGAAATTACGATTATCGTAACGGTGGGAGGAAATTGGAATGAACGTCATCGGTTATGTGCGCGTTAGCACATCAGGACAAGTCAAGGATGGTTACAGTTTATCTTATCAGCAAGAAGAAATTGAATCCTATTGCCAGCAGCAAGGCTGGAATTTGCTGCACGTATTCAGTGATGAAGGTATCAGTGGCGCAAAAGTAGATGAGGATACTTTGGAGGTTGATCGTCAGGGTTTCCAAGACATGCTGTCCCTCATCGCAACTCAATCTGTTCATGCTGTAGTCGTTTTGAACACTAACCGTCTATGGCGCAGCGATATTGTCAAAGTGTTGGTTCATCGGGAGTTTAAGAAACATAATGTCGATGTAAAGTCCATTGAGCAGCCGACCTACAGCATTTATAAGAAAGACCCTTCCGACTTCTTGATTAATGGCTTGATGGAATTGTTAGACGCCTACCAACGCTTAGAAATTGCTATGAAACTGGGCAAAGGCCGCAACAAGAAAGCCAAGGAAGGCGGTTATGCAGGAGGACGGGCAGCATTTGGCTATACGGCAAAGAAGGGTTCTAAAGCTATTGAGATTGACGAGAGACAAGCTGCTGTTGTACAACGTGTATTTGAATTAAAGGAATTATGCCCGACATGGAGTTTGTCGGAAATTGCAAGTCAACTGAACCTTGAAAACTTAACCACCCGGCAAGGAAACTCCTTTACCAAAGTCCAAGTCAAACGTATTCTTGACCGCAAAGATTTCTATAGCGGCATGTACCGTTATGCCAATGTTCAAGCGGTTGGCAAGCATCAAGCCATTATATGAAAGGTGGTCATAGGATGGAGGCTTTGGCTGAAAAGTACCGTCAATTAGTGCAGCAAGAAGATACCTATTCCAAGCAGATCAGAACGACTGAAATGTGCATGAATGCAATCTTGGATTACACGTTCCAACACGGCAAAATATTCAATAAACTGACTGTTGAGGACATTATGACCGCCATCCATCAGATTGAATTACATACGCGTACAGAGCTTCTTTATCTGAGGCTTGAAAAGGTTCTTCTAGTTTTAGAAATGAAAGGCGATACGAGCAATTAGCATTGATTAACAAAGACAAAAAACGGGAATGGTTAGCACCTCGCTAGGCATTCTTTTTTTAAACATCGCAGGACTACATGTGGTATAAACGGCGGTTGCTATGTGTCGGCTACATGTGGGGGAACGAATGAATAAACATACATCGGGAGGAATACATATACATGCCAGTAGTTGACCAACAAAAAGGAAAGGCGCGAGTAAGGGGAAGAAAAACCAAAGTGGAAGCAAGCGGTATTCATCCACTGGATTATTACTTTGACATTTTCATCAAAGCCAAGGAGATTGAGGGCATTAGACAAAGCACGATACGCACACATAAAGACAGCTATAAGTATTTCCATAATTGGCTACTGATCCATCATCCAAGGCTAATCATTGAGCAATTAAGCGCGGACATCATTCGACAATACATCCATTACATGATGTTTGAACTCGAAAAATACAGCGGCTATGAAAGGCTTGCCCAAACGTATAAAGGCAAGGTAGGTCTGTCTATTGGCACGACTAATTTGCGAACCAGAAACATGCGGACATTTCTCTTCTTTCTGCATCGTGAAGGGTACATCAAGACGGATATTGCATCGCTTATTAAAGAGCAGCGAATGCCACAAGAATTTGTCCCTTCCTTTACGAAGGAAGAAATGCTGCTATTGCTGAACGCTCCTAATCAGCAAGAATATACAGGGTTTAGGGACTATGTGATGATGTATCTCATGCTCGATACAGGTATGCGAATTGGCGAAGTGCTGAAAATGAAAGTGTCTGAAGTTGATTTTCAAGACTGTACGATTACAGTAATTGCCGAAAATTCAAAGAGTCGAAAGGCGAGGCAAATCCCTTTTGTAGCAAGGACAGGAGAATTGCTGAAGAGCTTACAGGAAGAAAACGGGCAGCAGTTTGGGAAGCCATGCGAAACGTTTTTCCTTTCAAGTTATGGCGAACGGCTATCCAAAAACCAAGCGTATTACAGGATTAGGGAGTTTGGAAATATGGTGGGCATTTCCAATAAGCGAGTTTCAGGACATGTGTTTAGGCACACGTTCAGCCGCATGTATGTGAGAGAGGGCGGCGATCTATTTAGCTTGCAAAGCATCCTTGGACATCACGACATTAGCATGTGTAAGAAATACGTACAGTTTACGACGAATGATCTGAAATGCATCCATGACAAGTTTAGTCCAATGGCTATACTGACGGATGCAGGAATTGTATAATTATTCAAGAAGGCGATGGACTACATGTGGGTGTTGAAATCGCTGTCATCAGGGTACTACATGTGGGTTGACGGATATAGAAGAGTCAGCCCCTTGGCTTTACTGGGTTTAAGAGCAGAAAAAGCCCGACTCCTACTCCTACGACATCTGGGGCAACATCGTCAGCCAAACGGAAAACACACCACAGCCGTTCAAGTACAGCGGCGAACTATTCGACGATACGACAAGCTTGCAGTATCTAAGGGCCCGTTGGTATGATCCGTCAATGGGGCGGTTTATCAACTCAGACACGTATGAGGGGCAGATTGATAATCCTCTGACGTTGAATTTGTATACGTATGTGGGAAACAATCCGCTAACTCGTGTAGATCCTTCTGGTCACTGTTTGGGGTCAGATACTTACTGCGACTACATAAGCAGTGCTTGGGAAAGTGCAACTGATGCCCTATCAAACGGTTGGAATTCGGTTAAAGGTTGGGTTGGTCTTGGTGTGGATCTTACCCCTGGGTATGGAAGCGCAAAAGCCGTGGTGGATGTTGTTAGCGGTTCAGATTTCATAACAGGCGAAGAACTGACTGGTATTCAGCGTGGTGTAGCCGCACTTGGAATAATTCCTGAAGGCAAACTTATTGTAAAAGGAGCAGAAGGGTTAGTTGAGGTTGGCGGCAAGGTCTACAAGTTCTTTAAATCGAACGCTGGCGAAACAATGCTTAAAGAAATTGAAGGTAAGTCAAGATTATACATGCCTAGCCCTAAGCATGATCCAGTCAGCGGCTGGGGAAGTCCTAATCCAATTCCTAATAAAGAGATTGGCCAAAGTCTGCTTGATACAGCATATTCATCTCAAAAAAATAAGCAACTGTATAATGTTTACGATGGAAACCTCATTAAATTCCAACCTGATGGAGAACTGGGGTGGCATCCGTATTTAGTTAGTAATCCGGCAGCGGAGGTCCCTGCTGATGTATTGCGTCAAATGGTGGACGCTGGCGTAATATCAAAAGCTGAGTACAAAAAGTATATTAAAAATAATTAGGGGGAATAGCGGGTGCTTGACGACAAGGAGAGTATTGCCATTAAATATACCCTCAAAGAAAATCCGTTTCACGAGACAGGTATTCTTAACGACTCGTGGGGGGCATTTGAACTCTGGGTTAATGGCAAAGATTTATGCAGGTTTCGTAAAAATGATGTCGAGACCCCCTATGTTTGGAATCTGATTTATTTAATTGAATATTTCTGTGAAAACCTTGACTCGATTTTACATGATACTAATTTCCCCTTTGAAATACAAAGTGATAACACCCTGGAAATGCTTTCAGTAGTGGAGCATCTTATTGATAGTGATGAGGAATGTTTTGATTTTGAAAAAAAACAAGATTGGACATTCACACATTCATGGTTTTCTCACAGAGCAGGTTCATACCTTCCCAATGTCTATTTCAGAAGAAAAGGAGACTACATTGAGATATGTTGGGATAATACTAGTGTTTATAAAAATGAAGGTGTGAGCTTCACTAGCCCACATACAGGCATTGAATACATTCCTTTTGCTGATTTTAAAACAGTAATTATTAATTTTCTAACCGAAATCTTTAAAGAATTAGTTTTGTTAGATCCATCGCATGAGCAAGAATGTAACAAGTTAAAGAAAAAGATGACATCTACTTCTATCTAATTCTAAACCCAAGTGAACTAAAAACTCACTTGGGTTTCTTTTATCCGTTGCTCTATCATTGCTGAGTACTAGTCTTAAAGCGCAGCGGGTCAAACGAAGGATCAAAACCTATGCCTCCGGTAATCCTCACAGCCTCATTGTGCCTTATGCTGGGATAAACGGCTTACCCCCATTGTTTCTTTGCAGTGATGGCTTGCAGTCTTCAAATTCTTGTCGGAGAGTCGAGCTTACCCCTTCGGAATTTGCTAGTAGAGCGAGTACGACCATAACAGTAGCTCAAAGTAGGAGTATCCTAAAGGATATAGGTTTTGATGTTCCTTCAGTAATAAAAGGAAAAGATGCTTAGAATCTGCGCTTCGTTCCACTCAAAGAATGATCTCGACACAAATCAAAAAATTTATAGAGGCCGCAAAAAAAATTAACGGAGAGTGACTAAAATGGGAAGCATACGAGCATTTAGTGTAGCAGAATTTGAAGAAATTGAGCCTCTAAAATGGGTTACCAAAGGGAGGGCGTGCGAAGATATTAAGATAGGCGAATTACTCGCGTGTAACCTTCCAAACGGAGAGAGAATACTATTGAAAGTCGAGAACATTATGGCTTATAAAAAAAGTATCCCAGAATTAAATTCGGGGTTGACAGGAGCGTTAACTTTGTTAGCACAAAAGGACTTTCATATCTTGAAGGAAATTAATATGCTGTATAAAGATCAGTAATAATTAAAGAATCCCCGAGCAGAGCTAACAATTCTCTCGGGGGTTTCTTTTTTGTCTGCCGGGCTAAAGCCAATACGAAAAATAGCTCAACATATGCGCCGCGTCGGATGCTTAAAAGATGCTTTGATAATTTCGGTATTGATAACACGATCACAGAGCATTCTTGTCAATCTCATGATGAATCATACTGTTGTATCAGTTTAATCTTTACATTTAGGGCTTGGTGATGCTTAACGCATTGCCATCTTAAGCAAAAAGTATGTGAAAGACAAGTGCACTTGAAAAAGTGATAATGCCACATCAATTAACGTTCAGACCGATTCAACGAGACGGAATATGTTTTGATTGTTCTGAGAATAGAAGAAGCTGTATAATATTGGATAGAGCAGCGGTGCAATCTTCTGGTTGCATCGTTTTGTTTTGAAAAGAGCGGTTTATTGACCAAGATACGTATGAGGGGCAAATTGATAACCCTTTAACTCTCAACTTGTATACTTATGTTCAGAATAATCCATTGACGCATACTGATCCTAACGGGCATTGGCCGATGCCCGCATCTTATTGGGCATGTGCACAGAATCATAGCAGTTGTGCTCTTCAAAGAGAAGTTGAAATGGCTATAAGTAACGAATTTATTAGTGATATTAAAACTTTACTTAACGAAGATGCTTCAATGGCTGATAAGGTTCACTAGCGGGTGCAGGGTTCATTCCATATGGAAAGGTACTTCAAGGTGGTAAACTTTGGATAAGGCTTTCAAATGGGGAGAGGTATGCCCAAAAGGCTGTTGATATTAGCGAAGACGCGATTAAATATAGTAAAAACCTAGCTTGCAATTGCTTTGTAGCTGGGACAAAAGTCCAGACAGAAGATGGGGAGAAAAATATCGAAGACATTGAGATCGGAGATAAGGTTCTTTCCAAGAATGAAGAGACGGGAGAGGTAGCATACAAAGAGGTTACGGCTACGTTCAATCACGAAACGAATGAGATTTACAAGATCCATGTGGGCGATCAAGTGATTGAATCAACTTTCAACCATCCATTCTATGTAGATGGAAAGGGATGGACGTTTGTCAAGGACTTGAAGGTCGGAGACTTGCTTGTTCAGAGTGATGGAAATACACTCAAGATTGAGAGTATCGAACTGAAACATAAGCGAGCTATAGTTTACAACATGGCAGTTGCTGATTTCCACACTTACTTCGTCAGTGACCTTGGAATTTGGGTTCATAATACCGGAGCGTGTGATATAATAAGTCCATTTGATTTGGTAGGACGTCAAACTAGAGATGAAATGAGTAAAAACCAAATTAAAAAATTGACTAAATCTATGCAAGAAAATGGTTGGGATGGTCCTCCAATCAAAGCGTATGTAGTAGATGGTAAGACAATTATTGTTGATGGACACCATCGTGCGGCGGCCGCAAGGCAAGCTGGGCTTAAAAATGTACCAGTCGAGTATATTACTGAAGAGGAATTGAAAAACACATGGAAAGTAACACCTGATGAATTAGTAGAACAGACTTATGAAGCAGGAGGCAGATAGAATGGGGCTAGAATCCTATAACTTTTTACTATACCCCAAAAAGAATACAGCTAAGCTTACTGATGACGGTTGGGAGACTTTTGGTGAAGATTCCGTATTATTTACAAATGTCACCACAGTCCTTGAATCGAATCTGAACGTCAATGTATATATCCCTAAAGATAAATGGTCGACTGACGATTCGGAGTGTTATTATTCTTACAGGGATGAAACAAGCATTATTGAAATACAAATTAATTCAGGTGAAAAATCAGAAAAAGTTGATGAGATTTCAGTAAGGTTTGCAGTTTGTAACCCGGAGGGCACATTTGAAAAAGCAATAGAACTATGCAGGGAAATGGCAATGCGACTTGAATTGAATGTTTTAGACATGAAATTGCATGAGAATTTAGATTTTAGTAATGAGTTGCAGTTGTTAAGAAGCAAAAAGAAGTTTATTGAAAAGAGAGAGAAATTTTTTTCAACTTTCGGTTTACCCGTTGGAATTGTTACCAAGCCGCTATATTGTGGCGAGGTATTTGATGTATTAAAAGGTAAAAAGTAATTCTGGTTTGGTTAGCGAAGTAATATCTCAAAGTTTTAGTCAAGTATCAACCGCCTTGCAACTATTGCTTGGCGGTTTCTTTCAGTCGTGGCATCTTTAAAAAGAGCGGTTTATTGACCAAGATAGCTATGAGGGACAGATTAATAACCCTTTAACTCTCAACTTGTACACATACGTGATGAATAATCCGTTGACAAAGTTTGACCCAAGTGGACACAGAACTGTAAGCCCTGACGAAATGTCTAAGGCTGCCTCCATAATAGGAGCAATTGGTGACTGGTTCGTAGAGAAATATGAGGAATACAAAGAATGGAAAGCTGAAAATGACGAGTGATACTATAACGGAACAGTAACTGAGGAAGAACTACAGGATTGGGCACTCATGGGGGTTTCAGGACCTAAGTCTTTTAAATGGGGGAATTCCAAGAGTGGTCCTACTTATGGGCATACATTTATTGATCATGGTGCTAAAATAACACCAAGACAACTTATTGATAGGGCTAGATCGCTTGAACATCAGGTTGGACAGTTTCTAGATGAACAGGCAGCCGCGGATTTCGTTGCAGAAGTTGCTAAAAAAGGTGAGGGAGTGTAGAAAGTTCCACTTCCAAGTTCAATTAAAGGTAGAAGTTTTTTACCTGATGGTACAGAAGTAACACCTGATATGGCAACAGTTGTTGTAAAGAAAGATGGTAGTGTTAGAACAGCGTTTCCTTATAGTAGTTCCTATCCTACATCAAAACAATAATAACATCGTAAAGAACTAGATTAATGTATTGGAGAGAATATATGGAAAACATTTATCCGCGGTATGTTACACATGAAGCGATAGTGAGCCTTACTAAGAAACTGAAGCTAAAAACTTTAGATGCTTATTCACAGGATTGGGAATATGAAAGTTCAGATTCTTCGAGGGTATCTGAGTTTGTTTCATTTTATGAGAATAGTATTTTAAGTGAGGGAGAGAAGTTTGCATTAATGATCCTAATAATCTCTTCGTTAAATGATAGTATAGAAGAGGGTTTAGAAATTATCGATTTATGGAAAAAGGTTAGTAGTCATCTTGTTAAAGAATATAAAATTCACTATAATACCATTCAGTATTGGGCGTTAGAGGATGAAGATTTAGATGATTGTTTTGCTATAACATACCTTATTCGAGATCTCGCTAAAGCTTTACCGGAAAATCGAGCGCAAGCAGCTAGACGTGCTGGTATCGAGAATGTTCCTGTGACAAAACTATCAGAACAAGAACTTAAAGATCTATACAACAGGACTCCGCAACAACTTCTTGACGAATACTATGGTGGGTGATGCTTAGATGGGATTAGAATCATACAATTTTTTATTAGTTCCCTTCGATAGTCAAGTATCTATTATTGATGATGTGGTTGAATATCACGGTGGTGTAAGGGCTTCATTTACTCAAGTGAGAAATGCTATTGTTGCAATCCCTTATGTAAAATCCTACATTCCAAAGGATATTAGTAAAGATAGCGATCCAGAGTGTTATTTCTTTTACTCCGACGTGGAGGGTATTATAGAGATTGAAATCAACGCAGGGATAATCGAGCCCGCAGGGGTTGAGGAAATTTCAGTACGGCTTGCAGTGACAAGCTCTAATAATATTTTTGATAAAGCCTTGCAGTTATGCAATTCCCTTGCCAGTACACTTATAATGAAGACTATTGATATGAGGCTGCGGGAGATAATAAATTATTCTGATGAGCTACAACTAACTCGATGCAAAAAAGCTTTTGAGCAAAAAAAGGTGCAATTCTATACCACCTATTCTCTGCCGTATGATATATTAAAAAAGCCAATTCATTGCGGGAAATCCTTTTTCGATGAATTAAGGAAAAAATAGTATTTAAGTTCAGCCACCTTGCGACTAACCCTCGCAAGGTTTTCTTTTTCTGCCGCGGCATCACTAACAACGAAAAGTTCGGCACAGCAAAGCAAAATAAAACTAAACATGTCATTTTCCTCTGTACTAACAACTTCCCTTCTGTGGAATCCTACGTTGTTAAAGAAGCTACATGTTTGGAAGTACAAGCCGGGGGGCAGAAGTTTAGAAGAATTAGATTTATTGACAAATTTAGAAGAGCTAACTGTAACTCAGTCTATGATTACATCTTTAGAAGGCTCTGGAAATTTTACTAGGTTGCATAAGATAGAACTTAACAGCCTTACGAAGCTACAAGATATTCATGATCTTCAGAGAAACTCACATACAATTAAGCAAGTAGAGCTAGATTCGTGTAAAAATGTAAATTTGGATATCCTCGGTGAGTTGATCAATTTGGAGAAATTATCGTTAATCAATTGCGGTGAGTTACCCTCACTTAGCTTTGTGAAAAAACTTCCAAAACTCAAGTTTTTGGTATTTTCAAAAACTAATGTTATCGATGGCAATCCCTCTTCTTGTGAGGGGATCGACTACGTAGGATTTGATAACAAGAAGCATTATACTCATGCAATGAGCGACTTTGTGAAATAGCTTTACGTTATAAGCGCTGGGAAAATAGCTAAAAGGTTGCTTCCCCAGCGCTATTTTTATCTGCTTAGAAGCCTCAAAGCACAGCGAAAGGCGCAATACTAAACCCCAAAATACCTCTTGTTGGTTCTGCATCAGATTTACGAAGAGCAAAAGGAGGTCAATAGATGTTAAAAAACTTTAGAGACACTGAAATAAAGCTTAAAGAATTGGGTATTACGAGTAGATTTGGTGCTCAATCAGAAAAGTCCGTTGTTGCAATTGAAGAACATCTTGATTTCCGCTTTCCCCCAGAGTATAGAGAGTTTCTTATAAAATACGGAAGATTAGACTTTCCACATATGATAAGTTACTCACTCTTAACCAACAATCCTAAATCTGCTGAAAAAGGGAGGATGGTTAACTTTTATGACTTGCAGAACGATGATTATAATAATTTAGTGAAAATCATTGATACGTACCTCGGTCGAATGCCCAAAGGTTTAATTCCGATTGCAGATTGTCCTGGTGGAGATCAGCTTTGCATTAGAGTTAATAAGGAAGTATGGGGCAAGATTTATTTCTGGGATCATGATCAGGAAACTTTCGATCCCTCAGAAGATGAGTTATGGAATAATGTTTATTTAGTCGCAGACTCATTTATAGAATTTATCTTAAGCTTCCAGATAGCGGAGGAGGATAATGTACCCAAAGATCTTGGTATTGTTAAAGTTACAGCTACTCCCGAATTCTTAGCATTAGTAGAGAAATTTAAGAATAAAAAGAAAGAATAGTAACCATTGTTGGGCGGTGAATAACAATGAATTTTACTGTGTGTGCGTATAAAAATGCTGACGGTACTGTAGTTTTAAATCCACTAGCTCTAAATGCAATTGGTGCAGGCGCTTCAACCAATCAAGTAATGCTTTTGGAACCCCAACCTGATTACAAAGTAGTTGGTGAAAGACTGAAAGAAGCTTTTGAGTTTTGCGAGAAAGAACCGTATTTAAACGATCGTATTTCTGGGAATTTACCTACTCTGCTTGGATTTAAGAACCGTAGTAAATTTGTGAAGGAATATTTGCACGTAATTGTCAGTATGAGCAATGACCTGGGAACTATTATATTTACTCCTATGAAAAGAGAAGGAAGTGGCTATGTGAACAACGGTCAAACCAAAGTAGAATTGCTTTTGAATGCAACTCCTGAACAATTAGGAGAGACCCTCTTCAAAGTATTTGAGTCTTGCAAATAAGCACTAGCGACTAGCAAATCAAAATAGAATTGGAGTCCGTAGCCGTGAGTAAACAAATAAAATAAACTCTGAGGAGGAAATATGTTACAGAGACACTCTATGGTGCTGTGGGCAAAACCCAGAAAAGAAGATTTCGATACCTCTGTTATGAGAGCGTATAATACAATGGAAGCACTCAGAGAGTTTGGAACTGAGCTTAGCCCCACGTATCTAACTGTTTTTAAGAAGAAAGATGCGAAACCTTTTGAATGGAGCTATGAAAGATTTAGGAATGTGGTGGAAAATGGCGTAAATAAAGAGGGCAAAGAACTATTCCCCGAATTAGGGTATTCGTTTAGTTTCTTTTCCTCGCTTAATGAAAATGATTCTGCTGGTATACGTATGACTGTGGGAGTAACTGACTCAAATTTCGTCAATACACTTAGTAGTAAATCTTCCAAAGTCATTACCTTTATACGACAATCCTCATGTAATTGAAAAATTATCATCGACATTTAAGAAATGCACTATGTCTTTTGAGCCTTTCTGGGGCTGTATAGTTAATAATGTAAATTCCAGAAAGCTTGACGAGTACCTTGTAAATGGTATACCCACTTCAATACATTGGATTAATTACTGGGGTGGTGACGTAGTAGGACGATTAGATAAGGAGAAAATACAGCAATCGCTAGTATATCAGTTAGGGAAACTGAACGATGGCTATTTCGTCCAGTTAAAGGAAACACCCATTAATGATGAAGCCGTGGATGATGTAGAGCTCCAAAACAAGTTAAACAAATACTTCGGTTTTTAAATTCGCCTATAAACATCGCCTTGCGACTAATTAGGAGGAAAACCTGTGATTATCATTAAAAGCCATGCGAATGATCCGATTATTATTAATGCAGACTCGTTCGAAGGCATTAATCTTAGTAACACAGAATTGCATAGGGCGATTCTTAACAAACTTAATATGACACGAGCTAATTTGGAACACGCTAATTTGCGTGGTGCTGAGATGGATGAGACGGTACTCGTTGAAGCGAATTTATCCAATTCGTTGCTCATGGTATCAGTAATGAGGTCTGCGCGACTACAAGATGCGAATCTTGAAAATTGTAAGCTTAATGCGGCTAATTTAAATTACGCTGATCTAACAGGGGCAAACTTAGCTGGTGCAGATGTATGGCAGTGCGATTTTTCTTATGCTAAACTTCTTGGGACAAATATGAATTGCACAAGGTTAAATGAGTCAATATTAACAGGTGCTGAGTACGACGAAAAAACAATTTGGCCTTCTGGGTTTACCCCTGAAGTTTTCGGTGCAATTAGAGTAAGCTGATTCAAATAATATAACTCTCTCCCCAAGCGAGCTAACAACTCCCTTGGGGCTTCTTTTTGTCCGCCGCGGCATTGATAACATATTTCAAGTACAGATGAATCGGTTAGTATGAGTCGTTCTTTCAACAGACTTATCAAGGGCAGGCCATCGTTTGTATGATGCGAAAGCTGATCAATATCGTGAATAAGATGATGAAGAATTTGACGGCATATATCGTGCCTGTTTCGAAACTGAATACAGGGTGATAAAATAAATTAACAAGAACCATTTTAAGGGGGATCTCCCAAAATGCTGAAAAAGCTTGAGGGTAATCATGCAGAATTGTTTAAGGCGTGGATTGACGACAATGAGGATACGATTGTAGATATTGAAGGCAAGCATTATTTGGTTAAACCGTTGAAAAATATTGTCCAAGAGGAAATTGAGAGCGACGAGGAACTGAAAGCTTTAATTATGCAAGCGAAACAGGATATTGCCAATGGCGAAGTATATTCTTCTGAAGACATTTATGATTTTGCAGGAATGAGTAATGTTAATTAACATCCGGAAATCATTGTTACATCCATTAACATATCTTAAGATAGATAGCTGTCTTGGGATATCAATACAATTTGTAAGTGGGGTTGATGCATTGAAGGTGATTTTTTTAGATATTGATGGTGTTATGGTAACTTCGAGGCATTTAATCCAAAGTAAAAAATATTTTGGGCATGAATTTGATCCTGAATGTGTCGCTAACTTAAAAGAAGTTTTAGATATTACAGGAGCCAATATCGTCGTAACCTCTTCTTGGAGAGAGGGGAGAAATTTAAATCAACTACAATCCATTTTTGGAATAAATGGAATCTATAGAGTTATAGGAATGACGCCAATAATCGAAGGTGTGATTCGTGGAAGTGAGATAAAGGAATACTTATTAAATGCAGCAGGTACGGAATTGGAAGTGAAGAAATTTGTTATTTTAGATGATGAAGAGGAAATGGGAGAATTGGAAGAATTCTTAATTGAAACAGATTTTAGAAGCGGAGTGACTTCACAAATTAAAGATGAAATTGTGAAACAACTCATCACATAATAATTAAAACATTTTACCTATATAATATGGGAAAAGAGTATAATAAGCTGATACCAATGTACATTAGGATTGAACATCGGAACAACTTTATGCAAAAATGGAGTGTAAGATATTGATGGTAATACAAACATATTTACTACGGCCGTTTGCTAAGATTACGGACCTGACCGATGCCATAAATAATCCGCACAAGTACTTTATTAATATTGAGAACCATCAAGAAATAGAAGAAATTGAAAATCAAGTAGATTTACATTATGTAAGTGGTGTTATATGCATAAAATATAATCATAGTACAATACTTGACTTTTCCCATTGGGATTTAGTCGACCAGTTATGGTCATACATTGTTGATATGGTAGAGGGATTCGAATCACTTGGAAACGCAGAAGCTTATTTCCCTGACCAACCCATCAAATTAGAATTTAAAAGGATTAATTCAAAGCTAATGTTGGTTTCCTTGGGGGAATTTAAATATACAGTGGAAAGCTCGGTTTTTTTAGAGAAGTTATTAGACTCCGCTAACATATTTTTCACGTCGATGCACCAATACTTCAATATCAAAACTTACTCTAGACAGTTACAAAAAATCGAACTGCTGCAAAAAAACTGATTTTCATGACACATTGTAACTAACATTGGAAAAGTTATTTAAACGTAAGACAAACATCATCCATTGCTATCCGCTAAAGGATATGGTAATGTTTTATTAGATCATTTTTGCTAATACTAAAAAAGACCGCTTAAGTGCGTGAACACTTAAACGGCCAGACAACGAAGCTGTGGACACCCACGGCGCGCATAGTTTACAACCTAAGCGAGAAACCACCGATCAGGAGCCAACCTAATTACGGTGGTTTTTTCGCTTGTTCACTTTTCTTTTTATCCATTTGGCAAGCTTCCGGGAACTAAACCACAGGCTTAGCAAAGTAGCTGTCCATTTCAGGATATCAAGCAGTGTCACAAGTGTGACCAGGGCGATCACCTCCTTTGCAAAGAGGCTGCGCCGTGGTCATTTTTTCCACCGTTCGTTATCATGCTAGAATTATATCATAGTTTGCTAGATGTTGTGTATTTATTGGTTGGAGTTCCTAATTTTGAAAAGTTGAAGCTTACGTTTCGCCAACCTCTACGTCCTCGCCCTCACTTCAATCCCTTCCGCGTCACGAACTCGGCGGCGCGCAGCACCTCGCCGATTTCCTCGTCGGAAACGTCCTTTTCCCCGTAGCGGACCTGGTTGTATGCTTCGGTTACCGCGAGGACCGCTTGCTCGGGCAGTGTATTTCTCTGCCGTAGTTCCGATCCGGTCTCGTTCGGCGTCAGCGCCTTGTCGAACGGGTACCCTTGGCTCGCGGCTTCGCGGATGAGCAGGGCGTACAAGTACCGCACCCGTTCCCGGTTGCTTGGCAGCTGCGCCCATTTCGGGCCGTCGCGCCTGTCGCGGTGCAAGCGGCCTGTCACGCCGTTCCACCACTGCCGCGAAATTTCTTTCCACTCGAACAGGCTTTCCTTCTCGTCGGTGTATCCGTCCGCGGCGCCCGCCGCCGCTTTGTCAAAAAGGCTCCGCCCCAGCAGCCTGCGGATCAAGCCTGCTGCTGCGGGCACGAGTCTGCTCGCGATGAGATACAACGCGAGCCCGATGATGGCCGCGATGATGATATAGCCGCCGATAAGCTGCACGTAGTGCATCAGCGTGTCCAGCCATGTCGGCTCGCTTGCGGGCGGAGCCGGAGGGAGCTGCGGCAGCTGCCGCTCTTCGGCGGGGAGGGGCTGCGGCGTCGTATCACCTGGTATCAAGCGAAGCAGCCAGCCGAGGAAAGCCCGCGCGGCGCCGAGCAAAGCATGCCCCGCCTGCTGAAAATAAGCGATCCCCACGATAGTCGCGATGAGCAAAATAAGCCATATCCGGTTCTGGCGCCGCACGGAGCCCGAAAGCGCAGCCTGGGCTTGGTCGGAACCGGCGAGCGTCGCTCGCAGGAGCTGGGAACGGTTGATAACAAACAGAAAAATGACGAGCGAGACAAATCCCGTTCCGTTCGCCCAGCCCGTATAGGGTTCCGTTAATGGAAAACGGCTCATCAACGGCACGCCGACAAAGTAGACGATGAACCCGCTAAGAAAGGCGCCGTATGGGAACAGGCGGCTCCATGCCGTTTTGGGAAATTGGCTGCCCCGGTAGACGAGCAGCAGCCCGGCAGCAGAGCAAGCCCAGCCGTGCCAGCCTGCGCCTTGCACGGCAACGGCGATGGAACAGCCCACCGCCACACAGAACATATAGTCGTAAATGCGCCGCGATAATAGTTTTGTCATGCCTCCCGCCCAGCCGGCCGCGTAGAAGGCGACGAGCATCAGCAGCGTTGCGGCAAGCGGCGTGCCGGCGATATAGACTTGCAGGAGCAGCACGGCCGGAAAAAAGACGGTCAATTCGACCGCGCCGAGGAGGGCGGCCATACCGAGTCCGGCCCCAATTCGTTTAGCTTGCTGCATGATCGCCGGCCACCTCCTCCGCGTCCGAATCGATGATGCCATGTTCCAGAGGCACAACAAAGACGCTGTGTCCCGCCGCTTCCAGCATGCCGATCTGTTCCGCGATTTTGTCGGAGACGAAGGGGGTGATCAGCACGACATCCGTCGCCGTCCCGCCCAATTCGAGTCCGAGTCCGTTCTCCAGGAAGTCGTGAAAAGCCCGGCAGCAGGCGACGGCAAGCTTCGCCATCGTCTCGTACACGTACTCCAGCTGCGGAGCGCCGCCTTCCGGAGCTATAAAGACGGGCGTTCCCGGCTTATCCGGCGTATAGCTGTTGCAGCCGAAGCCGATGGGAACTCCCTGAAGCGCGGCATGCCGGGCGAGGGTGGCGGCGTAGGAGATGCCTTTTTCCACCAGCTCGGGATCGGTTACGGCGTCCCACATCGTCTCTGTAATCTGCGTGTTGACGACGATCAAAAGACGCGGGTCGGCCGTGAACTCGCGGTTGTACACCTGAAGCCGGCCGCTTCGCGCCGTCGCTTTCCAGTGGATGCTGCTCATCGTATCGCCGTAGCGGTATTCGCGGACGCCGGAGGACAGGAACGGATCCTGGATGATCCATCTTTTGACGATCACGTCACCCTGCCACCTGCTGGAGGGGAGCGGGATGTCGCGGTAATCAAGAAGCTGCGGATATACGAGCAACTCCAGGTTTATTTTTTGTGTCTTCGCCGCAGCTTCAAGGCCCATGATGTCGCCGACGGATATAGCGGCGGATTCCAGCTTGTACCAGCCGCGCCGGGCGCAGCGAATATGGTGGCGGCGGACGATTTTCGTGTACGGCATCATGCTGAACAGGCTGCGGTGATTTTGAAAAATCGCGCCGCTGCTGACCGCGAAGTTCGTCTGCTTGCCAAAATGCAGCCCCGCATGGATCATCGATTCCAGCCGGAGCCATGGCACGGGGAGCGGCTTGCGGTTGACGATTGTCTCGATCATTTCGACTTCATCGCCTACATGGCAATGGGTCTTGTTGAACTTTCGTTCCACGCGCAGCCCGGCAAAGCCGAAGCGGTTGAACAAACGGTGCTGCAACAAGCAAAGGGCGGCGGCGATGACGATGATCCAGCTGATCCCCATCGGCTACCCCAGCTTGACTTCCGTCGGCACCGGCGTTTGCGCCATAATTTTGCGCAAAATTTCTGCAGCCGGGTTGTCCTGCTGGCGGGTTCTGGCTTTCAGCAAAATGCGGTGCGACCATACCGGCTCGGCCAGCGTTTTGATATCGTCCGGCAGCACGTAGTCGCGCCCGCGAAGCATGGCGAACGCCTGTGCGGACTTGAACATGGCGCGGACGCCCCTTGGACTGACGCCGAGCGCCACGTCCGGGTGCGAGCGGGTTTGCTCGGCGAGCTGCACCATGTACTTCAGCAGCTCGTCGCTTATCCGCACCTGCGCGCAGGTGCGCTGCGCTTCCGCGAGCTCCGCGCGGCTGACGACGGGCGTTAGCTGTTCCAGCGGATCGTGCTGCTGATACAGCTTCAAAATGCGCAGCTGCTCGTCCAGGGAAGGATAGCCCAGCGATATTTTCATCAGGAAGCGGTCGAGCTGCGCCTCGGGAAGCGGGAACGTCCCCTGGTTCTCGACAGGGTTTTGCGTAGCGATAACGAGGAACGGAGCTTCCAGCGCCCGCGTTTCGCCGTCGATGCTTACCTGCCGCTCCTCCATGCATTCCAGCAGGCTGGACTGCGTTCTCGGCGTAGCCCGGTTGATCTCATCGGCCAGCACGATATGGGCGAACAGCGGGCCCGGGCGGAATTCGAACTCGCCGAGCTTTTGATTGTAGAAGTTGATGCCGCTTACATCGGAGGGGAGCAAATCCGGCGTAAACTGAATTCTTTTGAATGTGCAGTCGAGAGAACGCGCCATCGCTTTAGCCAGCTGCGTTTTCCCGGTGCCGGGGACATCCTCCAGCAAAATATGCCCTGAAGAGATGAGGGCGATCAGCATGAGCTCGATCGTGTCCTCTTTTCCGACGATGACTTTGCCGATGTTTTCCTTGATCCGTGCGGCCGTGCGCCCGATTGTTCCGATATCCATGAGTGACAGTCACCTCTGTATAAAGAAAATCATTCCAGTTTCTAGTTTCGCACAAAATCAGGCAAAAGAGTACGGGAGATGTTCCGGAAAAAGTTGGATGAAATCATGGGGGAAGTTGTGAATTCGCAGGCCAGTGAGTACAATGATGGTGGGATTGCCGGTGCTCAGGGAAGACTTTCTGGCCTCGCTGATGAGCCGCAAGTTTGATCATGAAATGTAACCGAACTTTGATAATGGAGGAATGTCCATGTTTTCCGAACTTGAGAAGCAGGCGCTATATAAAGCGATTTACACACGGCGGGATGTACGGACTTTTTTAACCCATAGTATTCCCGACGAAGTCATTCTGAAGATCCTGAATGCGGCTCATCACGGTCCGTCCGTAGGCTTTATGCAGCCTTGGAATTTTATTATGGTTACCTCCGACAGCATAAAGGAGCGATTGGCTTGGGCGGCGGATAAAGAAAGAAGGGCCTTGGCCATTCACTACGAAGGCGAACGGCAAGACCAATTCCTGAGCCTGAAAATCGAGGGCATCAAACAAGCGCCACTGACAATATGCGTGACTTGCGATCCTACGCGGGGCGGCTCCCACGTGCTCGGCCGCAATTCCATTCCGGAAACGGATATCATGTCCACAGCGTGCGCCATTCAAAATATGTGGCTGGCCGCTTGCGTGGAAGGCTTGGCTATGGGATGGGTCAGCTTTTATAAAAAGAACGATATCCGGGATATATTGAACATCCCTTATCACATCGACCCGGTTGCTTTAATTTCAATCGGTTATACGGACAATTATCCGGATAAGCCTATTCTGGAAACGGCAAATTGGGAAAACAGAAGGGAGTTAACCGACTTGATCTATAAAGATACATGGGGAACCCCTCATGCTTTCAAATAAAATAAGCCGCTTAAGTGCGCTCTTCCGCACGAGAAGCCAGGCTATATTTTTTTCGCAATACACTGGCAATGTACCCGCTTAAACCACCAATGCACGCCGGAAGCACCCAGCCTAAACCTACGTTATACATGGGGAGATACTGAGTGAAGTAATGATTCATGACTTCGATTCGTGCTCCGGCAGCACTCAGACCGTCAAATAAACTAATGATAAAGGTGAATAGCAAGGTACCTTGATATACTTCCGGCTTGCCGTTGAATATTTGGTGCAGGAACGTCAGGAATATTAATGAGATCGCAATCGGATACAGGGTCATTAGAACAGGGACTGAAATCTTAATTAATTCCGTTAATCCGATATTGGCGACTAATGTGCTGAAAACGGACAAAATAACAGCCAATTTTTTGTAAGAGACCTTCGGAAACAAGGCATGGAAAAAGGAAGAGCATGCAGTGATCAATCCTACACATGTAGTCAAACATGCCACTGTAATCATTAATCCTAACAAAACTGCACCATAAGAACCAAAGTAATAGCTCGAAACTTTTGCCAAAATTTCAGCTCCGTTACTTAAATGTCCCAATTTTTCAACACTGGAGGCCCCCATGTAGGAAAGTGCGGTATAGATAAGGATTAAAAGTAAACCCGCAATAACCGTTGCTTTTACGCAAGTAGCTAAAATTTGTTTTTTGGAGGCGGCTCCTTTTTCTTTAATCGCATTTACAATGATGATCCCGAACACAAATGACACAAGGGCGTCCAGCGTTAAATAACCTTCCTGGAACCCTTTATAAAATACGTTGGATGCGTACTCTTGAACAGGCGCTTGAAGGGCGCCGATTGGATGAATAATTGCTGTTACTACGATAATTCCGATAAAAGTCAATTTAATAGGGGTTAAGATTTTCCCGACTACATGGACAATTTTTAAAGGATTCAGCGATAACAAACATGCCACCGTAAAAAACAGGATGGTGAAGATAGCCAAAGGAATGGTAGTTGCCTGACCTGATAAAAAAGGTTTGACCCCAATCTCGAACGATACATTGCCGGCTCTGGGAATGGCAAAAAAAGGGCCGATCGCAAGGTAAAGAATCGTTGTGAAAACGATGCCGAATAACGGGTGTACACGACTGGCTAAAGACTGCAAGTTGTCTTTGCCTGAATAAACAAATGCTGTGACAGCCAGCAAGGGCAATCCGACCCCGGTAACTAAAAAGCCTGTGTTGGCAATCCAAACATACTTTCCGGATAATTGGCCAAGCATAGGTGGAAAAATTAAATTGCCTGCTCCGAAAAACAAGGCAAATAACATTAATCCAATGATCATGACGAAAGAAAATGGAATTTTTTGTGACACGCTGCTAATCCTCCTGCTTGTCCCTTAATTAGTCATAACTTTGAGGCGGGACTTCTGTCTATACTGTTGAACAGTATATACCACATTGCAGCCGGATGCATCTTGTGGATTCAAACATGGAAGATGTTGTGAATTCGCAGGTCAGTGAGTACAATGATGGTGAGAAAGGCCTAGGTCTTTATGCTTGGGAAGCGGGCTTTCCCGCGAAAGCTTTTGGGAGGACGACGATCATGTACAAATTGATTTTGGCGGACGATGAAGAGGATGTCAGAGAGGGCGTTGTCCAGGAAGTGGATTGGGCGTCCATCGGTTTTGAGGTCGTCGACAAAGCGGAGAACGGGCGCGAGGCGCTGGAAATGGTCGAGCGGCTGCAGCCTGACGTCGTTGTGACGGATATACAGATGCCCTTTATGAACGGGCTGCAGTTTGCGGAGATTGTCCGGGAGCGGTTTCCGACGATTAAAATCATTATTTTGACCGGGCACGACGAGTTTGAATACGCTCAAAAGGCGGTCAAGCTCCATATCGACGAATATGTGCTGAAGCCTTTTTCCGCGCAGGAGCTGGTTGGCACGCTGCTGAAGGTGAAGGGGCAAATTCAGGAGGAGGTGGCGCACCGCGAGGACGTGCAGCTGCTCAAAGAGCACTACCGCAAAAGCATGCCGGTGCTCAGGGAAAACTTCCTGGCCTCGCTGATGAGCCGCAAGCTGCCGCGCGGCGAAATCTACGAGAAGGCGAGCACCTACGCTGTCAGCCTGGAGGGCGGCAGCTTCGTCGCAGCCGTCGTCAGCATCGACGGGGCGCCGATCGGCGAAGACGATGCCGTGGACCGCGACGAGCTTGCGAAATCGGTATCGCTGCAATATTCCGAGGACCAGGCGCTGAAATATTTTGCGCTGCTGAACATCTCGGAAGAAATTGCCACGAAGCGGGGGCTTGGCCTCGTGTTCATGCATAACGACCAGGTGACCGTGCTGGCCGTCCACCGGACGGCGGATCGCGCCGCCGCGCTGCAGCAAACTTTGAAAGTGCTGGATGAAATTCGCCAGAACGTGGAAAAGTACCTGAAGTTCTCGGTAACGTCCGGAGTCGGCACAGTGATGAACGACGCCGCCCAATTGAGCTATTCTTACAAGGATGCCGTGCAGGCGCTCGATTACAGAATTATTCTCGGCACCAACCGCATCATCTGCATCGACGATGTGGAGGCGCGGAACGTGGAGAAGGTGCGTTTTGACGATCTCAAAGAACATGCGCTGATCCGCTGCATCAAGGTCGGGACGAGCCGGGAGATCAAGGAGACGATCGACGAGCTTTTTCACGGGGTGGAGGCCGGATTTTCGGTGAAAGATTACCAGATCTATTTGCTGGAAATTTTGACGTGCATTTTGAAAGCGGCGAAAGATTCGAACCTTGACGTCGACGAGGTGTTCGGGGGAAATTTTGTGCCGTTTACGGAAATCAACAAATTCACTTCGCTGGAAGAGGCCAAGCATTGGCTTGTCGAGCTGTGCTCCGGCATGATGAGCCATATCGCGAATGACCGCCAGTACACCTACAGGCATCTCGTGGACAAAGCCAAGGAATACACGAAGAATCATTATCACGAAGGGGATATTTCGATCCAAAAGGTGTGCGGCTATTTGCATATCAGCGCGGGTTATTTCAGCAGCATTTTCAAGAAAGAAACGAAGATGACTTTTGTCCATTACT
Source organism: Paenibacillus sp. sgz302191 (assembly GCF_057749925.1). NCBI lineage: Bacteria > Bacillati > Bacillota > Bacilli > Caryophanales > Paenibacillaceae > Paenibacillus > Paenibacillus sp. sgz302191. The sequence goes on along the minus strand of NZ_JBYLHY010000016.1, from coordinate 39,913 downwards.
TGAACCATATCCGCATGGAAGCCGCGAAGGAACTGCTGCGGACGACCGATATGAAGGCGCTGGAAATCGCGGAGAAGGTCGGCTATGCCGATGCGAACTATTTCAGCTTCAGCTTCCGCAAGCATGTGGGCGTTTCCCCGAAAGAGTATAGAAACAGTTCCAGAGGGGGTTAATTTTTGATCAAACGAATAGGGCTCTTCCTGAAGGCGATGTATACCGTACTGCTTGACACCATGAGGGTCAGGAGCATCCAGTTTACGATTACATTGTCTTTTATTTGTATGACGGTGCTGGTGATGCTGACCGTTTCTTTGGTGCTGTACAACAAATTTTCGAAGACTGCGGAGGAGAACGCTTTTCTGAACACGCAGCAAATTATCGAGCAGGTTCAGCTTAATCTGGAAAATTACATTAAGGGCATGGCCGATACGTTCGAGGTCGTCGATGATAAAATCGCCCAAAGCCGGGGCATCCCTTCGGACAAGCTGCTTGACGCGCTGAATACGATTGCGAGCACGCGGGCGGACATTGTCTCCATCGATTTGTTCGCGGCCGACGGGCAGCTCGTGACCGGAATTCGCGGGACGGACATGCGCAGCAATACGCGGCTGACCGAGCAGGGCTGGTTCAGGTCGGCTTTGGAGAATCCGAACCATTTGACTTTTTCGCTGCCGCATATTCAGAACCTTTTTAAAGGGCCGTATAAATGGGTGGTTTCCATGAGCAAAGGGGTGAAGATCAGCAGAAACGGGCAAATGACCGACGCCGTGCTGCTGGTCGATGTGAACTTCAAGACGCTCGACGACGTGTTCCGCACGGTAAGCCTGGGCAAAAAAGGTTACGTTTACATCATCGACGAATCCGCGGGAAGTATCGTGTATCATCCTCAGCAGCAGTTGATTTATATCGGTTTGAAATACGAGAATGTCGAGCAGGCGCTGAAATTTTCTTACGGCAAATATATGGACGAAGCGGACGGGGAGAAGCGGCTTAACGTCGTCAGGACCGTGAACAATATCGGCTGGAAAATTATCGGGGTATCCTATCTGGATGAAATCATCACGACGCGCAAGGAGATCAGCACGTTCATGATTTGGCTGCTGCTCATCGTGATGGTGTTCGTGCTGCTCATTTCCGCTTTCATGTCCGCGCGCATTACACAGCCGATCAAACGGCTCCGGAGATCGATGGAGATGGTGGAGAAGGGCGATTTCGACACGTATATTCACGTCCGTGGCGCCGCCGAGGTCGAGCACCTGTCGCGCCGCTTCAATCTGATGGTCAGCCGGGTCCGGGAGCTGATGGACCAAAGCATCCGCGAGCAGGAGGCGAAGCGGAAGAACGAGTTGGATGTGCTGCAGTCGCAGATCAATCCGCACTTTTTGTACAATACGCTGAACTCGGTCGTGCGGATGGTCGGCAGCGGCAAGAACGAGGAGGTGGTGACGACGATTACGTCGCTCTCCAAGTTTTTTCGCATCAGCCTGAGCAAAGGGAAGGCGATCATTACGGTGCAGGAGGAAATCGAGCATGTCCGCAACTATTTGATCATCCAGAAGATGCGCTACAAGGACAAATTCGACTACAGCATCGAGGTTCAGGAGGAGGCGCTGCCTTACAAGACGCTGAAGCTGATTTTGCAGCCGATTGTGGAAAATGCGCTCTATCACGGCATCGAGTATATGGCGGACGAGGGTTTTATCGATATATCGGTGCGTCTGGAGGACGGTAAAGTTTGGTTCAGAATTCGCGATAACGGAGTCGGCATTCCCGAGGCGAAGCTCAAGCATATTTTGAGCGGGCATGCGAAAAGCGATCAAGGCTCCGGCGTCGGCCTGCGCAATGTGCACGAGCGGATCAAACTCTATTTTGGCCCGGACTACAGCATTACGGTGGAGAGCGAGCTGGAAGAGGGGACGACGGTGAATATATGGATTCCGATGGTGCTGGAAGATGAATAGGGGGCTCCTTTATGGATAAAACTTTAAAAGTCGGACGCCTCGCGATGCTTGCACTCATGCTGGCTGCAGCTTCCACCGCTTCCTGCGACAAGCAGATCGACATTGCGCCCGTCCAGTATAAGAAGCATTTGGAGGTTGTGTTGAGAAGCCAGGAAGGCGATTATTGGAAAACGGTCAAAATGGGGGCGGAGGTGGCCGCCAAGGAGTTTGAAGTCACGCTGGATTTCCGCGCTCCGGGGGACGAGACTGATGTGCTCGGACAGATTGCCCTGGTGGAGCAGTCGATCGAGTCGAAGCCCGATGCGATCGTACTGGCGGCCAACGATTTTAAGGGATTGGTTGATGTCGTCGACCGTGCGGCGGGGCAGAGCATTCCGGTCGTGACGATCGATTCCGGCGTCGATTCCAGCCGCGTCAAGAGCTTCATCGGCGCAGACAACTATGAGGCCGGGCAAATGGCCGGGCGGCAGCTCGTCAAGCTCGCCGGAACGAGCTGCCAAATCGCCATCGTGAGCTTGAAGCAGGGCGAGCAAAATGTCGAGCAGCGGGAGCGCGGCCTTCTGGACGAAATATCCAAATACCCGGAGATCAAGGTGCTGGAGAAGGTGTACAGTCTTTCGAACCGGGAGCTGGCTGCCAACCAGACCCGCGACATTATCCAGCGGAACAGCCGTATCGACGGCATCGTAGCGCTGAATGAAAGCTCGTCCATCGGAGTGGCTGACGAAATTCAGAAGCTTGGCCTGCAGGGCAAGGTGAAAATAATTGCGTTCGACAGCACATCGGAGGATTTGGAGCTGCTGCAGGAGGGCGTCATTCAAGCGACGATCGTTCAAAACCCGTTCAGCATCGGATATTTGGGTGTGAAAAACGCCGCTGAAGCAGCCTCGGGCATGAAAGTCCCGAGCCATGTGCCGACCGCGCTCAAGGCGATCGATCTGGACAATATGTTCTGGTCGGACAATCAGAAGCTGCTGTTTCCCTTCGTAAAGTGATGAGGATTTCGATAGAAAATGTGAGGATATTGCATTTGTTTCAGGGGAGCGATCCCGTATAGTGAGAATGTAAATAAAAAACATAGTTTAAGGGAGGCTCTTACCTTGAAAAAAATGATTACCCTTGCGGTAGCGGGCGCTCTGGCCGTAACCGCGGCAGGCTGCGGCGGCAAATCGGCGGCACCGTCTCCGGCAGCGACAACTCCGGCTGCGTCCGGCGGCGCAGCGGCAACAGCATCGGCGGCTCCGGCGAAAGCGGATACCGGCAAAAAGCCTAACATCGGCGTGGCCATCTATAAATTTGACGATACGTTCATGTCGGGCGTTCGCGCTGCGATCTCTGACGCTGCCAAAGATAAGGCGAATGTGGAAATCGTGGACAGCCAGAACTCCCAACCGACGCAAAACGATAAAGTGGATCTTTTTATCACGAAAAAGGTAAACGCTCTTGCCATCAACGCGGTTGACCGCACGGCGGCAGGCGTTATTATCGACAAGGCGAAAACGGCGAACATTCCGGTCGTATTCCTGAACCGCGAGCCGCTCGCCGACGATATGAAAAAATGGGATAAAGTGTACTACGTAGGCGCCAAAGCGGAGCAATCCGGAACGATGGAAGGACAACTGCTGGTCGACTACTTCAAAGCGCATCCGGAAGCGGATAAAAACAAGGACGGCAAAATCCAGTACGTCATGCTCAAAGGCGAGCCGGGCCATCAGGATGCCGAACTGCGCACGAAGTTCTCCGTTCAGGCGATCACGGACGCAGGCATGGGCGTAGAAAAAATCGCCGAAGACACAGCTATGTGGGACCGCGTCAAAGCGACTGAGAAAATGGCGGCATTCCTGGCGGCGAACGGCGACAAGATCGAAGCGGTAATCGCCAACAACGACGATATGGCTCTGGGCGCCATCGAAGCCTTGAAAGCCAAAGGCTACTTCAAGGACGGCAAAACCATGCCGGTCGTCGGCGTCGATGCGACGGCTCCCGCTCTGCAGGCGCTCGGCGACGGCACGCTGCTCGGCACCGTGCTGAACGACGCCAAAAACCAGGGCGCGGCAACGACCAAAGTGGCCACCGTTCTCGCTAACGGGCAAACGCCAAGCAAGGAAAATACGGGTTACGACATTACGGACGGCAAATACGTCTGGATTCCTTACAAAAAAATTACGAAAGACAACATGAACGAAGCGAAATAAGCTTCATCTTAGCGGGCAAGGGAGCAATGTATGCTTACGTTGCGCCCTTGCTTTTGCTTTGCCGCAAAACCTGATTTGGGGCTCCCTGCAAAGCAGCCGAAACAGGCTTTTCAAAGGAGGCATCGCTTTGTGGGGACTATTTGGGAGATGGTAGGGGGAATTGCCATGACTGAGAATCAATACTTGCTTGAAATGAACAATATCTCCAAGGAATTTCCGGGCGTGAAGGCGCTCGACGGGGTAACTTTGCAGGTTCGCCCGGGCAGCGTGCATGCCTTGATGGGCGAGAACGGAGCGGGCAAGTCCACACTCATGAAGTGCTTGTTCGGGATCTATTCGCCGGACGGCGGGGAGATCAAGCTGAACGGGGAAACCGTCGGCATTCACAATTCCAAGGACGCGCTGCAAAACGGAATCTCGATGATCCACCAAGAGCTGCATCCGGTACCGTACCGCAATGTTATGGAAAATATTTGGCTGGGCAGATTTCCTTACAAAGGAATCGGACCTTTTCGGTTTATCGATCACAAAAAGATGCGCAAAGATACGGAAGCTTTGTTCGAGCAGCTGCAAATGGATATTCATCCGGAAACGATCGTAGGCACGTTGTCGGTATCCAAGATTCAATCTTTGGAAATAGCAAAGGCGGTTTCGTTTCACTCCAAAGTTATCGTTATGGATGAGCCAACTTCATCATTGACAGGAAACGAAGTGGAGCAGCTTTTCCGCATCATACGCGATTTGAAGAGCCGCGGCGTTTCGATCATATATATATCCCATAAAATGGAAGAAATATTGACCATTTCAGATGAAGTCACGATTATGCGCGACGGCAAGAAGATCGGCACATGGCCCTCTTCCGAGCTGACGACCGATTTGATTATATCGCGGATGGTCGGACGCGACCTCAAAGAGAGATTCCCGGAACGCAGCAATGTGCCGAACGGCGTATTGTTGAAGGTGGACCGGCTGACGTCTCCGATTGCCAAGTCGTTCCGCGACGTTTCCTTCGAGCTGCGCAAAGGTGAAATTCTCGGCGTCGGCGGCCTTGTCGGCTCCCAGCGTACGGAGCTAATCGAAGCGTTGTTCGGCCTCCGGTCCGTTGCCTCGGGGACGATTTCCATCCACGGCAAGTCGGTAAAACTGAAATCGCCGATCGACGCGATCAGGCACAAAATCGCCCTGCTGACCGAGGAGCGGCGCGTAACCGGCATTTTCCCGGTGCTGTCCGTGCTCGAAAATACGGTCATTGCCAACCTTTCCAGATACATGTCGCCACTGGGACTGATTGACGACAGGAAGCGAAGAGAAGAGGTCAAGCAAAGCATTGAAATGCTCAGAGTGAAAACTCCGAATATGTATGCTTTGATCAAAAATTTGTCGGGGGGCAATCAGCAAAAGGTGCTGCTGGCCAGATGGCTGCTCACCGAGCCGGACGTGCTGCTGCTGGATGAGCCGACCCGGGGTATTGACGTAGGCGCGAAGTTCGAAATTTATTCGATCATTGCGGACCTCGCCAAACAGGGGAAAAGCATTATCATGATCTCTTCTGAAATGCCCGAGCTGCTCGGGATGTCAGACCGAATCATGGTCATGAGCGAAGGACGCCTTACCGGCATTGTCGACGGAAAACAGGCAACAGAACAAGAGATCATGCGCCTTGCTGCACAGCAATAGGCATAATGAAGGAGGCCGAGCTGTCATGAGTTCCATCACCGAAACGTCAGCCAATAAAAAAGTCAGTGCATTCATTACGAAATATGTGATTTATATCGTACTCGCCGTCCTTGTCGCAGCGATTGCGATTTATGACCCGCGCTTTTTGTCCGTGGATATTTTCCGGGACATTCTGCTTCAATCGTCGACGCGCGTCATTATTGCGTTGGGCATCGCCTTCATCCTGATTACCGGAGGAACCGATCTATCCGCCGGGCGCATCGTCGGGATAACGGCGGTCATTTCCGCCTCGATGCTGCAGATGCCGGATTATGCGCGGAAGTTTTTCCCGAATTTGCCGGAGCTGCCGCTTATCGTTCCGATTTTGATCGCCGTTGCGGTAGGTTTGATCATCGGACTGCTGAACGGGATTATCGTCGCCAAGTTTAACGTGCCGCCTTTTATCGCAACGCTCGGCACGATGGTCGCCGTGTACGGGGCCAACTCGCTTTACTTCGACATGGAGCCCAACCAGTCCCAGCCGATCGGCGGTCTGCGGGCCGACTTCAGCAAGCTGGGGACGGGCTTTATAGGCAGCAGCGGTCCCTATTCGATACCGTATATTGTCATTATCGCCGTTATCGTTTCCATCATCGTCTGGGTTGTGTTCAACAAAACCAAGCTGGGCAAATACATGTACGCCATCGGAGGCAACATTCACGCGGCGAAGGTTTCGGGCATCAACGTAGGCCGCTACCTCATTTATTTGTACGCCATCGCGGGCGCTTTGTACGGTTTGGCAGGCGTGCTTGAAGCAGCCAGAACCGGCGGAGCGACGAACAACTATGGCAACATGTACGAGCTTGACGCGATCGCGGCCTGCGTAGTCGGCGGCGTATCCACCTCCGGGGGCATCGGCACGGTCCCGGGCGTGCTGGCAGGCGTATTGATTTTCAGCGTAATCAACTACGGCCTCACTTTTATCGGCATCAGCCCTTACTGGCAGCTCATTATCAAAGGCTTGATCATCGTCGCGGCCGTCGCGTTCGACATGCGGAAATATATGAACGCCAAATGACAGAGAGATTCCAGGCACTATGAAAAAAGACCGACTCCCGGGGCGTCTCGGCTTGCCGAAACGAACCCGCGGGAGCGGTCTTTTTAATTATTGCGCGAGCACAAATTTTTCGATCACGTGTCTGACTCCGTCGTCGTTGTTGCTCCGCGTAACATAGTTCGCGAGTGCTTTCAGCTCGGGCAGCGCATTGTCCATCGCTACGCCGAGGCCGGCGACTTGCAGCATCTCCCGGTCGTTCCAGGCGTCGCCGAGCGCGATGACCTGATCCATCCCGCAGCCGATGTGCTGCGCCAGGAATTCGATGGCATGGCCTTTGGTGCCTTCCTTGTGCATGAATTCCAGGTAATTCGGCTTCGATTTTGTGATATGCACCTGATCGCCGATCAGCGGCAGGAGCTCTTCGCGCAGCCGATCGCATACTTCGGGCTCGTCGACGATGAGCAGCTTGGGCTGGGGAATATCGATCCACTGCCGCAAGTCCCCGATGATGTAAGGCGTTTTGGACAATTTGACGTAGTTTTTAATTTTATCGTTGTCTTCTCCTGCATAAAGCTGGTCGCCATGGTACAGTTGAAGGTGAAGGTTACGTTTTTCGCAAAAATCGAGCAAAAACCGGGCGCTTTCCACGGGAACCGTCCGTTCGTAGAGCACTTGCTCGTCCAGCAGGTTTTTGATCAGGGCGCCTTGGTACGTAATAATGGGGACGTTGAGCCCGATGCGATTGGCGATTTTGGCCGCGGAAGGAAAGCTTCTTCCCGTCGCGATCGTTACCGTTACGCCCTGTGCGACGGCTTGATGCATCGCTTCGACGGTCTCGGGGGAAATCGTCAAATCATCCCGCAGCAGCGTGTCGTCCAGGTCTGTAGCAATTAATTTATAGCTCATAACTGTTCTCTCCGTTCCGATCCGTATTCTCTATCTTGAAAATCTTCTATAAGCATACCGGAATCTGCTCAGTTTGGCATCATTTTTTTGATACAATAAGCATGAAAAAGGAGGGGATCGCGCGATGTCACCCGGCTATGCGGAGAAGTTGGAAGGCTATACAGACGGGCTAGAAGCTAACACAGACAAGTTGGAAACATACATGGACAAGCTGGAAGTCTACACGGACGAGTTAGAAACCTACACCGACAAGCTGGAAGCTTGGCTGCGGATGCACGCCAATCCGGCGGACGCGCTGGAAATGGCAGCTTATATGCGCAATCAGTTCCCGTTTCTCGGGATCAGGAAACCGCAGCGGGCAGCGCTCGTCAAGCAGTTTTGGAAAGAGCACGGGGTTCCAGTAGGAGCGGAGGGAGTCCGGGTCGCCGAGCAATTGTGGGAGCTGCCGGAAAGAGAGTTCGTCTACACGGCGATGGAACTGCTCGCCAAAGTGCGCAAGGAAACGCCCTCTAGGCATATTGACATGCTGGAACGGCTGATCGTGACCCGATCCTGGTGGGATACGGTCGATATGATCGCGGACCATTTGGTCGGCGCCCATTTTCAAAGATTTCCGGAGTTGATACCCGCCTATGTGGACAAGTGGCTTGACTCCGGCAACATCTGGCTGCAACGAACTGCGATCCTGTTCCAGTTGAAATACAAGCAGCGCACGGATACCGGGCTGCTGTTTGCATGCATCCGCAGGCTGGCGGATTCGCAGGAGTTTTTCATCCGCAAGGCGATCGGCTGGGCGCTGCGCGAATATTCAAAAACCGACGCCGCGGCGGTGCAAGCTTTTGTGGACCGGACGGAGCTTTCTCCGTTAAGCGTCAGAGAGGCGTTGAAGGTCATCCGGAGGAACGAGTAATTGTTCCGGTTGTGTGGTCAAGGCCGTTTTGCCCGGTGGGGGTGGGGGATTGCTCCGGCTGTGCAGTCAAGTCCGTTTTGTCTCGATAGGAGATGAGACGGGCTTTTTTTGCATGCCGGCGGACAAAGCCTGCAAAAGTGCAGGCTTTTTCGATGGATACGCCTCGTTTGGAGGAAATACCTGCGATTGTGCAGGAATTTTTGCCCGGAACGGGGCTAAGCCCTAAATTTCAGCGGAAAAACTGCAGATTTGCAGGAATTTTCCGAAGCAAGGCTTTTGACGTGCAAAAGCCTGTATTTTTGCAGGCTTTTCTGCGCAATGTTCATTGCGCGTTGCCTACTACGTATTGCGCACTACGTAGTGCGCGCGGCCGGCAGTGTCTTGCCAAGAATTGTTTCGACACTCTTACGTCAGCTTTAGGGGGGAGTTTCTCACCAAGAAATGTTTCGATGCTCGTAAGTCGGCTTTGAGGGGGCGGTAGTGCTGCGGGTCAAGGAGGGCATCTGGTGAAGATGCGAAGTTATAAGGAGTCATTTGGTGAAACAATGTAATTGGGAACGCACTTTCTACATGAGCAAAAGGAAAATTTATGTAATATAATATAACATTAATTCCGTTTTTGAGATTTTATTGTTATTTATATTTACATTAACATGACATTGTATTAAGATTATTGAAAATTAAAGGAGGAGACGAAGGATGGCTAGCACAACGAATACGGATCTGGTAGCTCTTTTGCCGAAAGTTGATCTCCATTTGCACCTGGACGGAAGTGTAAAGCCGGAGACGATTTTGGACATTGCCGCGAAGGAAGGAATCGAGATGCCGGCGCACGACACAGAAGGGCTCCTGCCTTATATGCGTGTCGGGGATGATTGTTCGAGTCTCAAGGATTATTTGAGCAAATTCGATTTTACTACGCGCTTTTTGCAGTCTTCGGATGCGTTGGAACGGGTTGCTTACGAGGTGGTGGAGCAGTGCTCCGAGCATAATTGCAAATATGTGGAGGTCCGGTTTGCGCCGCAGCTTCACCGGAAGAACGGAATGTCCGCCGAAGAGGTGATCCATTATGTAGCCCAAGGCTTGAAGCGCGGCGAGAAGCAGTTCGGCATCAAGGCCCGGGGCATCGCCATTTGCATGAGAAATCACGCGCGCGAGCAAAACCTGGAAGTGATAGAAGCCGCGGTTCCTTACATCGGAAAAGGGGTAGCGGCCGTCGATTTGGCAGGGGACGAGGCGTCGTATCCGCCGGAATTTTTCCGCGAGGTGTTCGCGGTTTCCCATAAAAAAGGAATTCCGATCACGATACACGCCGGGGAAGCGGCCGGGGCGGGCAACATTTACGAAGCGGTCACGCATTTGGGCGCAGCCAGAATCGGCCACGGGGTCAGGTTGAAGGAGAGCTCTTCGATTTTCGACATGGTCGTGGACCGCCGCGTTCCACTCGAAATGTGCCCGATCAGCAACATTCAGACGAAGGCTGTAACGGGATGGGATGCTTACCCGATCCGGGAGTATTTTGACAAGGGGATCAAGGTGACCGTCAATACCGACAATCCGAGCGTATCGGGGACGGATATTACGAAGGAATACCGGGTGCTTTCCGAAAAATTCGCATTTACCGGCTCCGAGTTGGGCGTCATTATTATGAACGGCGTGGAAGCGGCATTTCTTGAAGACGGCGAGAAACTTGCGCTGAAGCGGGAAATTGAGGGTGAATTGCACGAATTGGGCGTGTTTGTCAAATGAATAGAAGAACGTGAACTTGCTCACCGGTCGGCGGGCAGGTTCTTTTTATGGGTTAAAGCTCGCTTGGCAAGCCGTTGAGATACATATTTATACAATCTGTGTTTTGCTTTAGCACGGATATTGTTTTCGGGTTTGGCGATTTATAAATAGTCGGATAATCGATTTCGTTGTACGCTTCCCTGATTGGAAAAGCAAGTTGTTCATAGTCCGGGGAGAATTCGGCATGTACGCCAATTTTGTTCCCCCGTGCATCCAAGCGGACCCATTTCTTTCTGGAATGAAGGAAAACGGCATTAAGCGCATGGAGGCAGTACCCCGTATCCGGCGTATCGCCGATGGTAAGCCGCTGATAACAAAACCCGGCAGGAATCTTTTTACTCCTTAAAATAGCACCTAGCAAATTTGACTTAGCGTAACAGATACCTTCTTTAAAATAAAGCGCTTCTGATGCTTTACACGTGATTCGCGAACTTTGAATGTCCCATGAATGAAATATTTCATCCCGGACAAATTCATAAGCCTTTTTCACAAAATCATCTTCGTTTAACGCTTGTGAATAAAGCTCGGATGCTTTTTCTTTAATGGAAGGATGGCTGTAATCAACTTCCTCGGTTTCGGCCAAAAAGTCTTCCAAATCGTTCGATTCGAATATCAAATTCATCTCGTATCTGCCTTCCTGCTGAAAGTATAGTTGTTCATTTGCTAGATTGTATTATTATGCATGATGATGGAAATTTATTCAACAGATATATAGTTCTGTGTATCTGTATAACTATATTTTCTTGTAGTTTTTTGTTGACGAAAAGAGCCCGTCTCTAATATAATTGCTATAGCAATTAGTTGGCAGAGGAGAATCGCAAAATGGAAGGTCAGCCGAAACTATGGAATCGCGATTTTGTTGCTGTGTGTTTCAGCAGCTTTTTTTTGTTTATGACGTTTTACATACTGGCCGTTACGCTCCCGATCATAGTCACCGATACGCTGCACAAAGGGCAAAAGGAAATCGGGCTGGTGATGACGGTATTTATTGTTTCCGCGGTCATCTGCCGGTCGCTGACGGGCAAATGGCTGGATGAATGGGACAGGCGTAAGCTTGTGATCGTTTCGCTGGCTATATTTGCCGGCTGTACGGTCATCTATCCGTTTATTTCCGAGTACAAACTTTTGCTGGGCTTGCGGTTTTTGCACGGCATCGGCTTCGGTATGGCGGCGACGGCTACCAGCGCAGTGGCGGTCGATCTTGTCCCGGAACACCGCAAAGGAGAGGGAGTCGGCTATTTCAGCCTGTTTATGAGCCTCGCTATGGTCGTGGGACCTTTCCTGGGGCTGACGATTATGCAGACGCATAATAATGCGATTTTGTTTGGCGTATGCATCTTGTTCGTCGCTTTGTCCTTGTTGTGCGGCATTAGCCTTCGCATCCCTGCTCCGGCCATAGCGGGAAGGGCGGGACTTGCAACGGGCTGGAAAAAGTTCATCGAGCCGCGCGCCCTGCCGATCTCGTTGACGGGCAGTGTACTGGCTTTTTCCTATGGGGCCATTACAACGTTTCTCTCGGTTTATGCGAAAGATATCGGCCTTGGCGTTTATGCCAGCTATTTTTTCATGGTTTTTGCCCTGATGATCGTTATTTCCAGGCCGTTTACAGGCAGGCTGTTTGACCGTTCGGGCCCGCATATTCTCGTATACCCCGGCGTAGCTCTGTTCGCGGTCGGCATGATTGTGCTGAGCGTGGCGAATGGGCCGCTCGCCTTTTTGGGCGCGGCGGGGATGCTCGGGCTCGGGTTTGGAGCATTGCTGCCGAGCTTCCAGACGATCGCCATCCAATCTGCCCCGGCGCACCGGCGGGGACTGGCGACCGGCACGTACTTCCTGCTGTTCGACTCCGGCTACGGCATCGGTTCGTCCGTGCTCGGCACAATAGCCGCAAGCTCCGGCTACCATGCGATGTATTTCTTTGCAGGCCTGGTCGTCGCTTGCGCCGCGATTTTCTATTACGGCCTCTTTCACCGCAAACAGTCGTCCGTCAAAGAGCCCGCACCTGCTCTCGAATAAAATAAAGACAAACAAGCCATTACTAAGCACGGCAGCCGCTGTGTTCAGTAGTGGCTTTTTTGCGCACCGGTTAGCCGCCGCCCCATTGAGCTTAAAGAAGCTGCGGCCAGGTTAGCCGAGTTGGTTACGAAAGCTGTGATTGCCCCAGCCTGCTGCCGCAAGCGGCAAGCGTCGGGCCAACGTCCATTTTCAGTGCGGGGATGATTTTTGGTGTTGACAATATACCTATGGGGGGTATACTATAAATACACGAAGAACAATATTGCAAATGAGGTGCGAAACGATGGACGCCAATGCGGAGTTGAAACAGGCATCTTTTCAGATAACGGGCATGACCTGCGCGGCATGCGCCAACCGGATTGAAAAAGGGCTTCAACGAATAGACGGAGTCAGCGAGGCTAATGTGAATTTTGCGATGGAGAAGGCGGCGGTGACGTTCGATCCCGGCAAGGTGGACGCCGCCGGCATGGAGCAGACGATCGCCAAGCTGGGCTATGGGGTCGTCAAGGAAGCGGTAGACTTCGACATTACCGGCATGACTTGTGCGGCCTGCGCCGCGAAGATCGAGAAGGCGCTGAACAAAATGCCTGGCGTGTCGAAAGCCGCAGTCAACTTCGCCATGGAGACGGCGCGCGTGGAGTACAGCCCTGCGGAGGTATCTCCGGCCGACATGCAGCAGAGGGTAGCCAAGCTCGGCTACGAGGCGATCCTCAAGCAGGCCAAAGAGGAGGCCGGCGAGCATCGCGCGGCCGAGATCAGGAAGCAGAAGCGCAAGCTGTGGATTTCCGCCGTGCTCTCTTTTCCGCTGCTGTGGGCGATGGTCAGCCACTTCTCGTTCACGTCCTGGATCTGGCTGCCGGACATTTTGATGAATCCGTGGGCGCAGCTTGCGCTCGCGACGCCGGTTCAATTTTACATCGGCAGACAGTTTTATGTGGCCGCGTACAAAGCGCTGCGCAACAAAAGCGCCAACATGGACGTGCTCGTTTCCCTCGGCACCTCCGCCGCTTACTTTTACAGCTTGTATCTAACTCTCGAATGGGCGTTGAGCACGGATGCACACCGGCATGCGCCGGAGATGTATTTTGAAACGAGCGCGGTGCTGATCACACTTGTTATTTTGGGCAAATTGTTCGAAGCCCTCGCCAAAGGACGGACGTCCGAAGCGATCAAAACGCTGATGGGCCTGCAGGCCAAAACGGCGCTGGTCATTCGCGACGGAAAAGAACTGAGCATTCCGGTTGAGGAAGTCGTCGTGGGCGATGCCGTCATCGTCAAGCCGGGCGAAAAAGTTCCGGTCGACGGAGTCGTGCTGGAGGGCTCCTCATCGGTGGACGAATCGATGCTGACTGGTGAAAGCATGCCAGTCGGCAAACGGGCGGGCGATACCGTCATCGGTGCAACGATCAACAAAAACGGCATGCTGAAAGTGCGCGCGGCCAAAGTTGGCAGAGACACGGCTCTTGCCCAGATCATCAAAGTCGTCGAAGAGGCGCAGGGCTCCAAAGCTCCGATTCAGCGGATTGCCGACGTCATCTCCGGCGTGTTCGTTCCTATCGTCGTAGCCATAGCCGTCATCGCGTTTGCGGTTTGGTACCTGTGGATCGTCCCGGGCGATTTTGCCGGAGCGCTGGAAAAAGCGATAGCCATTCTCGTCATTGCGTGCCCTTGTGCGCTCGGACTGGCAACGCCGACGTCCATTATGGCCGGTTCCGGCCGGGCGGCCGAGCTCGGTATTTTGTTCAAAGGCGGCGAGCACCTGGAGTCGACCCACCGCATCGATGCCGTGATTTTGGATAAAACAGGCACGGTGACCAAAGGTAAGCCCGAATTGACCGACGTTCTTACGAAACTGGAAGAGTCCGAATTTCTCCGGTTGGTAGGCGCAGCCGAAAAAAGCTCGGAGCACCCTCTGGCCGAAGCAATCGTCCAGGGGATTCGCGGCAAGGGCGTTGATCTGCCCGATGCCTCGGAATTCGAGGCGATTCCCGGTTTTGGCATCCGGGCAACCGTTGACGGAAGGGAGGTGATGATCGGCACGCGGAAGCTGATGGCCCGGCATAACATCGACGCAGCCGCCGCGCTTCCCGTCATGACGCAGCTTGAGCAGGCGGGCAAAACCGCCATGCTGGCAGCCGTGGACGGCGTTTACGCCGGAATGGTGGCGGTGGCCGACACGATTAAAGAGACGTCCAAAGAAGCCGTATCCCGCTTGAAGGGGCTGGGCATACAAGTCATCATGATCACCGGTGACAACCAGCGCACCGCGGAGGCGATTGCGGGGCAGGTCGGCATTGAGCGCGTGCTGGCCGAAGTGCTTCCCGAAGGCAAGGCCGAGGAAGTGAAAAAGCTCCAGGCGCAAGGACTCCGCGTGGCGATGGTCGGCGACGGCATCAACGATGCGCCTGCACTCGCGATGGCCGATATCGGCATGGCGATCGGCACGGGCACCGATGTGGCGATGGAAGCCGCCGACGTTACGCTTATGCGGGGGGATTTGAACAGCATCCCCGATGCGATTGAAATGAGCCGCCGCACAATGGGCAACATCAAGCAAAATCTGTTCTGGGCGCTTGGCTACAACACGCTCGGCATCCCGATTGCCGCAATCGGCCTGCTCGCCCCTTGGGTGGCCGGCGCGGCCATGGCGCTAAGCTCCGTTTCCGTCGTGCTCAACGCCCTCCGGCTGCAGCGGGTGAAACTGTAACGGCCCTCGAAGCTTGACAAAAACGCCCCCGGTCCCGGCCTTGGCGTTTGACAATAAGGTCCCCCGCCCCGGCCCTGGGAGCTTGACAATAAGGCTCCCTGGCCTCGGCCCATTGGCGCTTGACAATATACCGTATGGGGGTATGATAAAGAGAATACCCGGGAGGGAGGTGCCTTCTATGGAAACGGAGCTGGAACAAAACAACGGAGCAAGCAGCTGCCACGACGATCAGGCCCGCAAGAGCCATCACTCCGACAAACTGAAATCCGATCTGATCAAACGGTTGAACCGGATCGAAGGCCAGGTGCGCGGCGTAAAGGGGCTTATCGAAAAAGATACCTATTGCGATGATGTGCTGCACCAAATCGCGGCGATTCAGTCGGCGTTGAACGGAGTAGGCAAGCTGCTGCTCGCAGGACACCTCAAAAGCTGTGTCGTCGAAAGAATTCAAGAAGGCGACATGGACGTTGTGGATGAACTGCTCAAGACGATGAATACTTTAATGAAATAAAAAACATTTGCGCGAAGGAGCGATAACTATGTCTAACGTTACATTGAAAGTAGAAGGAATGTCCTGCAACCACTGCGTGAACTCGATAGAAAAAGCGATGAAAGAGATCGGCGCCGAAGGCAAAGTGAACCTTGCCAGCAAAGAAGTCGCCGTACAGTATGACGACAGCAAGCTGACGCTTGCGGCAATTAAGGAAGCGATCGAAGAACAAGGATACGACGTAGTTCAATGAGCAATAAAACCGGCGCGCTCTTTATTGCCGTAATACCGAACTAAGGAGCGTTCCCATAGTTGACAACGAGCCAGCCCGCACTAGTTTGTTTCAAGTAAAAAATATGAGGCAAGCTGTCTGTAAATTTACCGTCCCATTCATGTAAAACAAAACGCCGACTTCCATCTTTATCCACATAGCCATCGTTGTTTACCGTATATTGTACCGCTGTGCCGCCAAGTTTTTTCTGTATAGCTTGTTTCGGCGACCTGGAATATACGAAAAAATATAAAAGGATATACACGATAAGAAAAAGTATACCGGCAGCGAGAATGGTTTTATAAAGAACCTTAACCATGGTATTTAGCATGTTGACCTCCAAATCTTCGCACCGCGCGCAGCTTTCAGTGCGCAGTTCCCATTCTTCGCGCAATGCGCGGCGTTTCGCTGCGTGTCGGCGGTAATTAGCGCCAAGCGGTGCCGACGGCAGCGGGGGACGATAGCCGTTCTGCCGCGGTGCGCATTTGGCGGTCATCCGTGACTGGAACGCTCGCAGTTCCGCCGCTGCCGAGTCCCTAATCGAAAAAAGCACGAATCGCCAGAGGGCTTGTCCTCATGCGGTGCGTGCTTTTGTGTTTGTTGTAATGAACCGATCCGCCGCATTTAACGGGTAACATGGAGAAAGCCTGCAAAAGTGCATCTTTTTGCCCACTGGCAAGCTTGAAACGAAAAATTCCTGCAAAAATGCAGGTTTTTCGGCTCGCGCACGGCCTTAGATCCATTTTCACCGGGAATTCCTGCACAATTGCAGGCTTTTCCCCAAAATGGGTCACTTTCACCGAAAAAGCCTGCACTTTTGCAGGCTTTTCGGGTTTCTCGGCCCTGGAGGCTACTAAGCTCTGTAGGGTTTCCCGGCCCCTGGAGGTTGCTAAGTTCTGTACGGGTTTCTCGGCCCCTGGAGGTTGCTAAGTTCTGTACGGGTTTCTCGGCCCCTGGAGGTTGCTAAGCTCTGTACGGGTTTCCCGGTCCCCGCAGGTTGCTAGCTCTGTGCAGGTTTCCTTGCCCCAGCAGGATGCTAGCTCTGCGCGGGTTTCCCGGTCCCCCACGTGCCCCTTAGCCCTAGCGGGCTTCCCGCATCCGGGCTCGCCACCCGCCCGTGCTGCGCCAGCCGCGGCGTCCGCCTATTGAATGCTTCCGGAAACAGAGCCCCCGGATGCGAGTTCCGACGTGCAATATTTGCAGCGCGACGCTTGGGCCGGAATGTCGGACAAGCAGTGCGGGCACTGTTTGGTAGCCGGCGCTTTTTCCTTCGGTTCTTCTTTTTTGCGGAATTTGCTCAGCTGCTTCACGACCATGAAAATGACAAAAGCGACAATCAGAAAATCAAGAAAAGTAGAAATAAATTGCCCGTAGTTAAAGGTAGGCGCGCTTTTTGCCGCGGCGTCCGCCAGCGTAGCGTAATGTTTGCCGTCGAGAGGGATGAACAAATCGTTGAACTTCACCTTGCCCAGCAGCAGTCCGATCGGCGGCATGATCAAGTCGTTCACGATTGAAGTGATAACTTTGCCGAAAGCGCCCCCGATAATGACCCCGACCGCCAAATCGACCATATTACCTTTAAAAGCAAAATCTTTAAATTCCTTTAGCATCATAAACCTCCGTATCACTGGTGTTGAATGCATTGTAGCACAAACTTGGACGGCCTTCAAAGCACAATTGCGGCGGGTATTTTCATTTACCGGCCATATCTGTCTATAATGAATGTAATACTACACTCAGGGGTCCGGCGGGCGAAACTGCTGACTCCCAGCTTGAATGGAACAGGAGAGAGGCCTTATGTCTGCTCGCCGCTTGCGATGGAAGGAGACGCTGCTGCTGTCGAATTTGTCGATGGAGAAGAAGCTGATTGTCGTCTTCGTATTCCTCATTATTTTGCCGATTACACTGACGGGGTATATTTCCTATCAGAACTATTCCACGTCGATCAAAAAAAATACGAGCCTCTACGCGTCGCAATTAACGGACAATATTACGAAGCGGCTGGACGATTATATCGGGGATATGGAGCAAATCTCGCAAATTCCGCTCTATTTGACCTCCTTCCAGCAGCTGCTGGAGGACAAGACGGAAACGCTGACCCAGAAGCAGGTCGAGATGGAAAATTACATCCGCATTATGAACAACATCAAGCGCGGCACGAATTCCATATACATTTTCGATAACGATAATAACAAATACTACAACATTATGACCGGCGGCGTCAGGACGGACCTGGACGAACGATCCGGCGAGTGGCGGCGGCTGGCCCAGAGCGCCGGGGGTAAATCCGTGTTTTTGAGCACGCAGCAGTTGGCGAACTGGCAGACCGGCAAATTTGCTTTCACGGTGCTCCGGGAAATCCGCGATTTTTATACCCAGGAATCGATCGGAACGATCGCCGTCGACGCCAGCATCAGCGTCATTCAAAATGTCGTCAGCGATTTGGAAAACGCCGCGCACGGCAAGGTGCTTATTATCGATGCGGACAACAGCGTCATTTACGATACCGAGCAAAAGCGGATTACGGAAAAAATCAAAGACGATCCGGTCGTGAATCTGGCTGTCGGCACATCGGGCGATTTTATAAAAGAAATTGATGGCATTAAATATTTATGCATTTATTCGCAATCGCTGAAAACCGGCTGGAAAACGATCATCCGCATCCCGCTTGCCGAAATTACGAAAGATGCCGTGTATACGCAAAACATAACGCTGCTGGTCACCTGCATCATTATGGCGTTCGCTCTGTTTATTTCGATTTTGATCTCTTATGCGCTTACAAAGCCGATGAAACGGTTAATGCGGTTAATGAAAAAAGCCGAGAACGGCGATCTGGACGTCAGCTTCCAGGTGCAGAGCAGGGACGAGGCGGGGCGGCTCGGGCTGCATTTTAACAGCATGCTTGCGCGGATCAAAGAGCTCATCGGACAAGTGTACGTGATCGAGGGCCGCAAAAAGGAAGCGGAACTGGCGGCGCTGCAAAACCAGATCAATCCGCATTTTTTGTACAATACGCTTGAGACGATCCGGATGACGGCGGAAATCAATGACGATGAGGAAGCCGCTGAAATGATCGCTGCGCTGGGCAAGCTGTTCCGGTACAGCATCAACCCGATGAAAGGAACGGTCGCGCTGCACCAGGAGTTCGAGCACCTGCAAACCTATATTCAAATGATCAATTACAGGTACCGCGACAAGTTCCGTCTCGCTTTGGACGATTTCCAGGCGATTCGGTATTATCCCGTCATTCCGCTGCTTTTTCAGCCGATTGTGGAGAACGCCATTGTCCACGGGCAGACCGAGGATGACGAGCCGATCGACATTCATGTTTCTTATGAAATCGCGGGCCACCTGCTGACCTTGCGAATCGAGGATAACGGCAGCGGCATCGAGGCCGACAAGCTGCGGCGTCTGAACGAGAAGCTGAAGCAAGGCTTCTTGCATGAAGCTGCGCCCCAGTCTCCGCTACCGCTACTGACTCCGTCTCCACTACCGCCACCGTCCCAGTCTCCGTCCCCGTCTCCGTCCCAGTCTCCGGCCAGAGGGATTGGCCTATTGAACGTGGACGAGCGGATCAAGCTGCATTACGGCGCCTCGTACGGCCTGGAACTGTTCAGTCAGCCGGGAGAGGGGACGACCGTCGTAATTTCGCTGCCCTATAACATACAGATCTGAAGGGAGGGACCGGCATGAAAATCATGATCGTGGATGACGAGGAAAAAATCAGGCTCGGCTTGTCCAAGCTGATCGAAAAAGCGTCGCCTCATTACGAAATTGCCGGCTTGTACGCCGGCGCTTCGGATTGCCTGGCCGCCCTGGAAACCAATAAGCCGGATGTAGTTATCACCGACATCAAAATGCCGGGCATGACGGGGCTGGAGCTCGCCAAATTGATCAAGCAAAGGGACCAGGACATCAAATGCGTCATTTTGAGCGGGTTCGGCGAATTTGAGTATGCCCGTTCGGCCATCTCGTCCGGGGTGTCCGCTTATTTGCTGAAGCCCGTAGACAAGCAGGAGCTGTACGAGTTGCTGGCGGGGCTGCACCAAAGCATTCAGGCGAAACCGGCCATGCTTTCCGGCAAAGACGATACGTTTTTGCGGCAGGCGCTGCTCGGAACGGGAGACAAGCAGGCGGCTGCGCTCGCGCTCAAGGACTCGTATCCGGAGCTTGTTCATATGCCGGCATTTGCCGTTGCCGCGGTTGTGACAGATTCCGCCCCGCCGAAAACGGCTTTTCGCAGCGGCTTTCAGCCGGAGCTCGCCGCCAAATATGAAATCGTGACGATGGATGACCGCACCACGGCTTTGATCGCCGCATTCGAGGATGCGGATCATGCAATTGAAGCATGGGAAGCCCAGCTCGGCAGCATATTAACGAAGGAGCGGGCTTTTTCCGCTTCGGTCGGCATCGGCAGGCTGTGCGCGCACTGGAGCGAATGGGCCGAAAGCTACCGGGAAGCGCTGGAAGCTACGGAGTACAATTTTTACGGTACAGGCCGGTCCACGGTCACCCGGGCGGAGCAGGTCGCGTTCGGCAATCTGCACAAGGTGGAGTCGTACCGGAAAAGAGTGCTGGAGAGTATGGAAATTTTCGATCTGCCCAGCGTCGAAATCCATTTGCGGGACATGCTGCGGGAAATTGCCAACATCAAAATTCGCATGCACCACTTGATCGAGCTTGTGGAGACGCTGTTTTATGCGCTGAACAAAGAAGCCGGCAAACGCCGGGAAACCGCGACTCAGCCGGAGCTTTCCATAGACTGGGGGATGGAACTGAAAAAATGCTTTACCTACAACGAGGCAAAAGCGTTAATCGAGCTGCGGCTGCTGAGCGGGCTGAACTCGTTGATGAACGAAAGAAGCAGTCAGGGAAGCATGACCGTTTTTCAAATCAAAAAAATTATCGAGCAGGAGTACGCGGAGGCGCTGGATTTGAACAGTTTGGCGAAGCGGGTGTTTTTGACTCCGAGCTATTTGAGCAAATTGTTCAGCCAGGAGACGGGGACGACGATCATCGAGTATATCATTTCCGTGCGGATGAACAAAGCGAAAGAACTGCTGAAAGATCAGATTCATTTGAAAACGTACCAGATCGGCGAGCTCGTCGGCTACCGCGATCCGGCTTATTTCAACAAACAGTTCAAAAAAGTCGTCGGCCTGACGCCCAAAGAGTACCGGGATGTTGTTAGCTAATTGTTAGCATAAAATTTCTGAAATACGCAAAAATAATACAATAAAAACAAAAAAACTACATATCAATCTGCCCTGCTCAGAAATATAATTAACATGAAAGCGATAACAAATGAGATTTTCATTATTTCAAGGGGGTATTCAAATTGAAAAAGTGGCTCACAACCGGAATGGCGTTAGTATTGACCGTATCCGTGGCGGCGGCATGCGGCAAATCCCAGGGAGACGGCGCGGCTTCGACTTCTCCTGCGGCAACCGGCAATGCGGCGGCAACCGCAGCTCCTGGCGCAGGCGGCGCAACCGATAATATCAAAGGCAAAATTACAGTGGTCACCCACCGCACGGATTTGGTGGACACCAAGTTCAAAGAGTGGGAGGCGGCTTTTAAAAAGAAATACCCGAAAGTGGAAGCGGTTGAAGTCGAAGCGATCAAAGACTACGGCCCGACGATGAAAGTCAGATTGTCCACCGGCGAGCTTGGCGACGTGAACATGATTCCCGACGGCGTTCCCAACGGCAAACTGGGCGATTATTATGCGTCGCTCAACGACCTTGGCCTCAACGACAAAGTGTACTTCTCGGATATTAAAGCGTCGGGCGGCAATACGTACGGACTTCCGAGCGGCGTGAACACGAACGGTGTCGCTTACAACAAGCAGGCTTTCGCCAAAGCGGGCATCACCGACGTTCCGAAAACGCTGGACGAGTTGTACGCCGACGCCGAAAAGCTGAAAGCTGCGGGCATTACGCCGCTGGCGACGAACTTCAAAGACAAATGGCCTCTAAGCGAATGGGACGTCATCGCCTTTGAAATTTCCGGCGACCCTGAATTCCGCGGCTCCATGACCAAGACGGACGCTCCTTTCGGTCCGGGAACTCCATACGAAAAATCGCTAACGATCCTGAAAACTTTCGTTGACAAAGGCTACACCGAAAAAGATTTGATGTCCACCGATTGGGAATCGTCCAAGAAGGACGTAGCCAGCGGCAAAACGGCGATGTATTTCCTTGGCAACTGGGTCGTGCCGCAAATTATCGAGAACGGCGCCAAATCCGAAGATATCGGCTTCTTCCCGCTGCCGTACGATAACAGCGGCAAATACAATGCTAACATGGGTCCCGACTACATGTATGGCGTAGCGAAAAACAGCAAAAACATCGAAACAGCCAAAGCTTTCGTCAAATTCATGGTGGAAGAATCCGATTACGCCGACTTTGCGGGCATGATCCCTCCCGACAAGTCGAAGCAGCCTAAACTGCCTCAATTGCAGCAATTTATGGCGCTGAAACCGAATTCCCTGCAAGGCAAGCCGGATCCGGACGCTTACGGCAACATCGCCAACAAAGCGCAAATCGACTTCATGGGCGGAGCTTACGTGCAAAAATTGATTCTGGGCAAAGACTTCAAAGCCGGTCTTGACGAGCTTAACAAAAAATGGGCCGACGCAAGAAAAGCGGTCGGACAATAAATTGGTTAGCTTCGGGTAAATAACAAAAATAGATTGTCATGCGCTCCATGATGATCTATTTTTGTTGCCGGTTTGGCTTTCTATCATTCGGGTAAAGAAGGGATTGCTATGATCAACCTCAGCTATAAAGCGCAGCGCCGGGTCATTTTGGTATCGTTTTTGACGATTCCGCTCATTTTGCTTGCTACATTTACGTTTTACCCTGCATTGAGATTAATTCAATTAAGCTTTACCGACTGGGACGGATTCAGCTTGAATTACAAGTGGGTCGGCTTTGCCAACTACAAGGAAATTTTTTCGAATAAGGAAATTTTCGGCGTTTTCAGCCACAACCTTTATTATTTTATCGGCGGCATTATTCAAAATATGATCGCCTTGTATTTTGCCATCGTCCTGAATACGAAGCTGAAGGGCCGCAATGTGTTCAGAGTGCTGCTCTTTCTGCCTTACATTTTGAACAGCGTGGCGACGGCCTACATGTTCCAGTTTATTTTCAATTCCGATCACGGCACGCTGAATACGCTGCTTGAATGGGTCGGTCTTGGCGCTTATAAGCAAAGTTGGCTCGGCAACATGTCGCTCGTCAACGTTTCGCTGGCCTCGATTTCATTGTGGAAATATATGGGTTTCAACATGGTCATTTACTTGGGCGTTTTGCAGTCGATTCCCGGGGACTTGTACGAGGCCGGCAAAATCGACGGGGCCAATTCGTTTCAAAGCCTGCTCTACATCACACTGCCCAACATCCGCAAAATCATCGAGCTCAACATGCTGCTGACCGTATCGGGGGCGCTGGAAGTGTTCGATATTCCTTATGTCATCACCGGCGCGGCGGCAGGCAGCGATACATTCGTCACCAAAGTGAACGATGTTGCGTTCAAATTCAATAATTTCGGGCTCGGCTCGGCCATGGCGATCGTGCTGCTCATTATTGTTTTCGTCGTCATTACCGTTCAACGTAAATTCATTTTGCGCGGGGAGGAATAAACAATGAATCGGAAACCCTCTGCCGTTCTGCTGGACGCGTTGAAATATTTGACGCTTGTCATCGGAGTGCTCTGCGTGCTGGTTCCGCCTTATGTCATTGTCGTGAATGCTTTTAAAACCGGCAAAGAATATGCCGCAACAAGCCCGTTCAGCTTCCCGGAAAGCTTTTTCAACTTCGCCAATTTCATCAAAGTGATCGAGGTCGGCAAACTGGGCAGCGCCTTTATGAACACGGGAATTATTATCGTTTCGTCGCTTGCGATCAATATTATTTTGGGCACGATGGTCGCCTACGCCCTGGGCCGGTTTCAATTTAAAGGAAGAGGCTTGATTTTGGCCGCTTACCTGGTAGCTACGTTTATCCCGCTTATTACGACGCAGGTGGCCACTTTCAGCATCATTCAAGGTCTGGACCTGTTTAATACGAAAAGAGCGGCCATCCTGCTGTACGCCAGCACCGACGCCGTGCAAATTTACTTGTACCTGCAATTCATCAGCAAAATCCCTTATTCGCTGGACGAAAGCGCGATGATGGAAGGGGCGTCGCTGTTCCGTATTTACCGTACGATCATTTTCCCGCTGCTGGGACCGGCTACGGCTACCGCGGTGATCCTCAAAACGATTCAAATTTACAACGACATGTATATTCCGTGGCTGTATATGCCTTCGCAAAAGCTGGGCGTCGTCTCGACATCGCTCATGCGCTTCGCAGGCCCGAACAGCGCCCACTGGGAGCTGATTTGCGCAGCGATTTTGATCATCATGATTCCGACTATCATCATTTATTTGATTTTGCAGCGGTTTATTTTCTCCGGCATCGTCAGCGGATCGGTGAAAGAGTAATATAGAAAAATACGGATTGGGTGTGTGGGATTTGGACTACATCAAGGGAATGACATGGGGCTGGGTGGGGACACGCGGCACATGGGCTAACGAAACCGCTGACTTTTCACTGGAACAGATGGCCAAGCTTGGCGTGAACTGGACGGCGATCGCACTTTCCGCCCTTCAGGATCATCCCCAGGCGACGAGCATTCATTATAAAAACGAGCCTACCGTGACCGATGAGGAAGTGGTATGGGCTATTGAAAAGGCGCATCGCTTAGGGCTGAAGGTATGCCTGAAGCCTGTCGTGAACTGCGCCAACGGCGTGTGGCGGGCTCACATCAACTTTTTCGACTACGACGTGCCCTGCGAGCCGAAGTGGAGCGACTGGTTTGCCAGCTACAACGAGTTTATTTTGCATTACGCGCGGATCGCGCAGGACACCGGCTGCGAAATGTTTTGCGTAGGCTGCGAGATGGTGCAGACGGACCGCAGGGCGGAGGAGTGGAGAGCGCTCATCGCCAAAGTAAGGGAAGTCTACACCGGCATCATCACCTACAATTGCGACAAGTACCAGGAAGAACGCGTGACCTGGTGGGACGCCGTCGATGTCATTTCGTCCAGCGGGTACTACCCGATCGGCTCCTGGGACGAGCGCGTCGCCGCGCTGGAGGCTTTCGCCGCGAAGCACGGCAAGCCGTTCTTCTTCATGGAAGCTGGCTGCCCCAGCCGCCAAGGTTCGGCCGACCTGCCGAACGATTGGGGCCTCGCCGGCCCCGTCAGCCTGCAAGAACAGGACGAGTACTACCGCGTCATGTTCGAGAAGATCGGCAGCAAGCCGTGGTTCCACGGCTTCATGCTGTGGGACTGGCCCGCCGCGCTGTACGGCGAGGGAGAAGCTGCAGGCAATGACGACTATTGCATGTACAAAAAGCCGGCGAGCGAGACCATCGAAGCTTTCTACCGCCGCCGGTAGGGCTTTCGGCACCGGTGTCGGGGTCGGGGTCGGCGCGGTGCCGAACCCGGCAATCTTACGACCCTTGGAATGACTGATTTAGCAGTATAAACAGAAGAATCCCCCACTCGCATATGCAGGTGGGGGAGGTTTTTAGACATCTTCTGTTTCGTCAAGTCCTATGTTGTCAGGGTCATCAGGATCATAATCAGGATCCTGTTCATCTGGCAAAGCTGTTTCTGAATTGAATGCTCCTTGATCCCGAACTGTACCATTATCATCTTCGTATGCCGTCCAATTGAATGTAACATTTGACGGATAATAATACGCTGCATTCGTATTGTCATTACTATAGCCATACGCAACGTTTGTTTCTAGATACATTTGATCCGTGTTTACATGGTTTAATGCCGTTTGAGCCTTTCCTTCCTCAGCCCCCATATCGTTGACATTGAATGAGTTCTCAAGTGGAGTTAAATTCCAACTCTTATCCCCAGGTCCTCCCAATCTTCCATTCCAAAGATGCCCTCGTACCTGATCCCCCATTTCAAATCTTTCGTTGAGTAGATCCCAACCAGCAGGATCGACGGATGGCGCATTCGAGCCAGGACCCAATGTATTTCCAGAAACGATTGCTTCAACATGAGATGACCGGCCATTGTTTTCAGTATGTTCAGAGTGGTGGACTTCGAGTTCACGTTGAATAATCGGGGAAGACGTCATAAGCATTTTACCTACAGCACGATTGCCATATTGCCGTTGAAGTTGAGCAACTGTGCCGAGGGTAGGCGTGGTGATTCTAGGCATAGATATAGATGTAACCCTGGAATCCTTTTGATTCCTCTGTCCGTGGGTAAACATTGTTTAAGCCCCCTCACTACCATGATTTTTCCCTAATCATACTATTTTTTAATTCCAAGAAATAGTATTTTACCATGTAAATATTAGAAAAAATTGGGTTAAAAATCTCAATCATACATTCAAAAATAAAAAATCCCTCGGGCCTCTTGTCGCTGGTGAGTGTTAATAAAATATATTTACAAGCGCTGCGTGGCACCATAGAGGATGAAATTTGTCTTCCTTTTCACACCGCGCGCAGTGCGCGGTGTTGCGCTGCATGACGGCGGTCGGTCGATCACATTCCAAGGTGGAACTGGTGCACTTACTGGCAGCGCATCCTGCAGAAAAACCTTCACTTACCAGGCTGCTCAGAAACACATACGCCAGAGCCGGCCGAACTAAACTGCCTGGTTGCGCGAAGAAAACCTGCAAAAGTACAGTTTTTGCTCGATGGATGCGCTGGCTACGGAAAAATTCCTGCAATTGTGCAGGCTTTTCGCCGCGAACACGGGCTCAGACTCATTTTCATCGAAAATTCCTGCACATTCGCAGGCTTTTCGTCAAAATGAACCATTTCCACAGAAAATTCCTGCACATTCGCAGTTTTTTTTGCGCACTAGCGACGAAACCGGCGGCGGGTGCGTTAGATCCAGTAGCCCACCAAAAGGGAACCAGCGCGGTCACGCCCCGTAACACTCCTGGCGCGTGTAACCCACCGACGGCTGGCCCGCCTTGGCTGCTTCGTCCAAGCCCCACCTGCCTCCCTGGCAAAAATGACGGAGTGCCAAGATTTTCTCGGCACTCCGCTTCCTCAGCCCCTCACTCCTGAAATCTCTCAATGATTTCAAAACACGCCCGGCTGTTATGGTAAGGGCACTTCCAGGCGTTCACCTTCTGCTGGCCGGCATAGGGGACGCCGTCCCTGGACAGCTTGCCGTGCCACTCCCCGTTGGCACGGTCGATGACATGGGCTTCGATGAAGTCCCATGTTTTTGCGGCTGCCGCCAAGTACTTCTCGTCGCCGGACGCGCCGAAGGCGTTCGCGAAGCCGACGACGGCTTCCGCTTGCGGCCACCAGTCTTTGTCCGCATCGATGATGCGGCCCTCGCCGTCCGCCTCGTTCCATACGGCGCCGTCCGTATCGCGGCCGCGGCTGTACACGGCCTCCGCCATCTCCAGAGCGACCTCCCTGACGGTCGCGATAAGCTTGTCATCTCCGGTGGCATGGGCGGCTTCATCCAGCAGCCAGCTGCCCTCGATGTCGTGGCCATAGGAGATTTCGCCGCAGGCGGCGTTCCATTTTTCATCAAAAAAGAGGGAAAATGCCCCTTTGGAACGGTCGACGATCCGTTCGACGGTCACTTCGATCAGTTCCATCAGCTTGCCGCGCAGATGGGGGAAATCCCACGCCCGCAGCAAGTTCGTATAAGCCTCCATGATATGCAGGTGGGAGTTCATCGATTTGTCGTCGCCGCTGGAGTAGATGTCGAGCTTCGCTTCGCCGCGTTGAAGCGACCAATTTTGCGAAAAAGCTTCAAAATAGCCCTTATTTGCGCTATCGTAGCAGTAGGCTTCCAATTCCGCATAAAGCTTTTGGGCACGCTCCAGAGCGTCCTTGGCGCCGGAGGCCAGGTAGAACTCCGATAACGCGTACAGCGTGAACGCTTGTCCGTAAATATGCTTGCGGGTCTCCAGCGGACGCCCTTTGTAATCGACGGTCCAATAATAGCCGCCATATGCCGCATCGTAGAAATAGGTTGTTATGTAATCGTAAGCGCGCTGTGCTAACTGCAAATAACGTTCGGTATGAAAAAGGCGGTATGCCTTGGAAAAAGTCCAAAGAATGCGGGTGTTGAGGACAAGCCCTTTTGCCGCCCGGTTCCGAACTGTCATGTCGTTGTCGATCTCGCCGAAAAAGCCGCCGTTTTCCGAATCTACGGTATTGTCGGCCCAAAAAGCCAGCAGGTTCTGCACCTCTTTCCGCATGCTGTCCGCTAGGTCGGATTTTGTCATGGTAGAAGTTGTCATCGATCGGTTCTCCAATCTTTTTGAAAATAAGTAGTCACAATTTATTGTGTTATGATAATATTATGCTAACAAATAAAAGGGAGTCAACTTGCAATAGTTGCAGACCGTGTAGAATGGGTGAACGAATTTGTCGGAAAAAATTACGATGCAAGATATAGCCGACCGGCTCGGCGTGTCCAAATATGTCGTTTCCAAAGCGCTTTCCGGAAAGTCCGGCGTCAGTGCGGCCACACGTCAGAGAGTGCTGGTCATGGCGGGGCAGCTCGGTTATTTGGCGCAGAAGAAGCCGGCCGCGCTTGAGGCGGATCAGGAGAGAAGAGGGGGATTCAAAGGGATCGAGGAAGGGCGGAGCACTGTGCTCGTGCTTATGCCCAATATTCGCCACCAGACGAGAGATTCGAACTATTGGGGCAAAATATTGGACGGCATTTCCAAGGAGCTGGAAAACCGCGGCGCGGACATGCTGACGCTGACGCTCAATTCGGCGGAAGGGCTTAACGGCAGCCTGCGCCCGCAAAGTCTGGCGGGGGTTATCGGCGTCGGTGAAATATCGCGCGCTTTGCTGCTTGAGGTGCACCGGCTCGGCTTGCCGCTCGTGCTGCTGGATCATGACGATCCTTTTATTTCCGCGGATCAGGTTTTTGCCAACAACCGCGAAAGTGCCTATCGCATCGTCCAGTATTTGCTCGGTCTCGATCACCGCAGCCTGCAGTTCGTCGGCAATACGACGTTTTCCAAAAGCTTCCGCGAACGCTGGCATGGTTTCCGGGAAGCGCTTGAGGAGGCCGGGGTTCCGTACCGGCCGGAGCCGTTCCAACAGCTGCTGCATCTCGAAGAACTGGAAAGCCAGCTGCAGGAGGAGCAGATCCGCGAAGCGCTTCGGCCGCACCTCGGACAAAGCACGCTGCCGTCCGCGTTGGTCTGCGCTAACGACCGGATCGCGTTCGCGGCGATCTCGGCGCTTCGCTCGCTCGGCGTATCCGTCCCGGAAGAGGTGTCCGTCACGGGATTCGACAACATCGATCCCGATTACCCGAACATGCCGGAGCTTACGACGGTGAATGTAACCAAGGAGACGCTCGGCAAACGCGGCGCGGACGTGCTGTTCTGGCGCAGCGCCAACCGGGAGCTGCCCGCCGAAACCATATTGATCCGCGGTGACGTCCTGATCCGCAAATCGGCGGTTTCCCCGCGCATCCACGATCTGCCTCACGAGAACCGAATTTCGGGCATATAACTTCACGAAAAAAACCTTTCCTGCACGGTGTACGAAGTACGACGGCTAGGAAAGGTTTTTTCTTCTATAGTCCGAGCAGAAATTGGATGATCTTGTCGGATACGCCGGGAAGCTGCTCGTGTCCGAAGTCCGGGAAAACGTTCACCGACTTGCCGGACCTGATTTTGTTATAAACGGCGAATTGCGTCGACGGAGGGCAGACCCGGTCCATTAAGCCTACGGTCAGCTGAACTTCGCCTTGAATGCGGTTCGCCAAATGCTGGATATCGATATAGCCCAGCTTGGTAAATATTTCGGCCTCCCGCTTATGCTCCGGATCGAAAGAGCGAAAATATTTGGTGATCTCGTCGACCGCGAGATCCATTTCCCAGCATCTTTGGTAATCGCTGAGGAAAGGGTACACGGGCGCCAGCCGTTTGATGCCCGGCTCCAGAGCGGCGCAGGCCAGCGTCAGCGCCCCGCCTTGCGAGTAGCCGAACGCTCCGACGCGCTGCGGGTCGACCTCCGGGAAGGACATGGCGATTCCCGCTATTTGCGCGCAGTCGAGAAATACCTGGCGGAAGAACAGGTTGTCGGGATGATCCTCCAGGCCGCGAATGACGTGGCCGTAAAGGGTGTTTCCCCGCACGCCGCCGGAGTCTTCGGAGCGGCCTCCTTGCCCTCTGACATCCATGGCGACGATCGAATAGCCAAGCGCTGCATACACGAGCTTATCGCTCCAATCTCCGGCATCCCCCCAGTATCCGTGGAACTGAAGAATGCAGGGATGGGGGCCCGCAGCTTGCTTGGGTCTTGCATATTTGGCATGAATGCGGGCTCCGCGCACACCCGTGAAATATAAATCGAAGCATTCGGCAAAAGGAACCTGAAATTCGCTTTTTACAAGCTCAACCTGGGGATCGACCGCTTTCATTTCCGCGATGGCCCTCTCCCAATAGGCGTCAAAATCGGCAGGGCGGGGATTCGTCCCCCGGTACGTCTTTAACTGCTCCAGGGGCATGTCAACCAAAGGCATGGGAAGATACCTTCTTTCTATAAAAGATGATCTGTCCTGATGCTAACATACCCGAAGTTTTGATGCAATAGTTGTGCTAATTTATCTTGATATCCATAACAAACTGCTAACTATTTGATTTCCGCTCGCCGAGATCGTCGATTACACTTCTTTCAGCACGGCAGCAAGGCTGTCGAGAAGAGCGGCATTGTCATCGGAAGTGCCGACGGAAATGCGGACATGCTCCGAAAATCCCCACGCGCCGCCGTAGCGGACGATGATGCCTCTCGCCATCAGCTTGTCGTAGATGGTTTTCGCTTCGGGGCCAAGCTGAACCCAGACGAAATTGCTCATGCTGCGGGTAAAATGTACGCCCAGCCGCTGCAAGCCGTCGTACAACTGCTCGCGGCCGCGCGCATTGGCTTCGCGCGTTGCTTCCAGATGGGCCTGATCCGCAACCGCCCCGATCGCACCCGCTTGAGCGAGCGCGTTCACATTGAACGGCTCCTTCACCTGCCGAATCGTGCGGATGATGGCGGGGGAGGCAATGCCGTATCCGACGCGAATGCCGGCAAGTCCGTATATTTTGGAAAAAGTCCGCAGGATCACGAGGGAGTATCCTTTGCTTACAAACTCCAGGCCGTCCGTATAATCGTCCGCATCGACAAAATCGCTGTAAGCCCCGTCAAACACGGTGAGTACGCGCTCAGGCAGGGCGTCCAGCAGACGCTTGAGATCTTTTTGAGCGATATATGTGCCTGTCGGATTGTTGGGCGAGCAGATGTAGACGATTTTCGTGCGCTCCGACACCGCGGCAAGGATATCGTCAACATCGTATGGGTAGTTTTCACGCAAAGGCACGGAGACAACGCGGGTATTCATCAGATCGGCGCCGAATTCGTATTCGCTGAAAGTAGGGGAAGGGATGACGATTTCATCGTCGGGCTCCAGGAACGTTTCGGAAACCAAGGTAATGAGCTCGTCGCCGCCATTGGTCACAATGACCTGCTCGCTCGTTACATTCAGCTTGCCGGCGATCGCTTGACGCAAATCCGCCGCATCCGCGTCCGGGTACCGGTGAATGTCGGCGAGGCACGCCTGGATCGCCTCCACGGCCTTGGGCGAAGGGCCCAGCGGATTTTCGTTGGATGCCAGCTTGATCACCTTTTCAATGCCCAATTCCCGCTGCACTTCCCAGATCGGCTTGCCGGGCGAATAAGGTTTCATGCGTTGCAAAGCTTTGCGAGGCTGTACTTGTTGAGAAAGGAAAGACTCGGACATGGGAACACTCCTTAGTAAAGAATACTTTAATACGACAATTTAATAATACATCAACGCGTTACCTAAGTAAAGTTCGGCAATGAACAAGCTGCGAATTCAATGGGAATGGTAGTATAATTTGATTGGATAGACATGGAAGGGCAGGGATGTCATGGTGTTGAGCAAAATAAGGCTGGGTATACGTTTGAAAATACTTCTCGGATACATATTTATCATCGCCAGCATATCCGTTTCGTTTGTCTTGGTGAACAATCAGGTCCTGTCGATGCAGTCTGACAGAAATTTTGTCATCGATCACGATCTTGCCATCCATGACGAAACGAACCGGATCGAGAAATTCGTCATGGATATGGAGGCCGGCCAGCAGGGGTATTTGCTTACCGGCGACGCGGACTATTTAAACTTCTACAGCGAAGGCGCGCGCGGATGGCGGGAATCTTACGCCAAGCTTGCCAAGCTTGTGTCCGACAATACGAACCAGCTTCAGCACCTGTCATCCATTCGGATATTCATCGAGCACTGGATTCGCGAATCGGCGGAACCGCTGATCACTCTCAAAAAAGCGGATAAAAACGAGGAAGTGCTTAATTTCTATAAACAGGACTCAGGCAAAAAAAATACGCAGCAAATTCGCGACCAGTTGGAAGATTTTCGCAACAAGGAGAAAGAAACGACCAAAGATCGGGCTAACCGTTTGGATACGAGAAACCAGATTTTAACGTTCTGGATATTCGCGATCATTGCAGCCATGGTGCTGATTTCCATCACGATCGTTTTGCTGATCTCACATTCGATTGTCGGGACCATCAGGCAGGTGGCTCGAACGATCGCCAAAATCGCCCGGTCCAAAGGGGATTTTTCCCAAAGAATACAAGTGGGCACCAATGATGAAGTCAGGGATTTGGCCGAGGCGACGAATCTTCTCTTGGACAATCAGGAAGAGGGCCGCTGGCATCAAATCAGACTGACGGAAGTGATCAGCATGATGCAGGGCGTTTCCGATATGCGGACGATGGGGCAATTGTTCATCAATAAAACGGCCGGATTGTTGGATGCATCCTACGGTGTTTTCTACATTCGGTCCTTCAAGGGCAACAAAGCGCAGATGGTCAAATTGGCCTCTTTTGCGGCTGCGGCCGAGTCGGTCGGGGCGGAGGTCATTCAACTGGGAGAAGGGCTCGTCGGCCAAAGTGCGCTGGAAAACCGCTTTTTCCACCTGACGCAAGTTCCGGACGGCTACATATCCATTGCCTCGGGGCTCGGTTCGGGCAGGCCGCGCAGCATTTTAATCGCACCGGTGGAATACAACAATGAAGTCGTTGCCGTGATCGAACTGGCTTCTTTTCAGGCGTTTACAACGGAGCAATTGAGCCTGCTTGACGACATTTTGGAGGAATTCGGCACTACCGTACATAGCGTGGAAAGCCGGGCGGAGATCGAACGGCTGCTCAGAGAGTCGCAAGTATTGACCGAGGAGCTGCAAACACAGGCGGAAGAGCTGCAGACGCAGCAAGAAGAGCTGCGGATTACGAATGAACAGTTGGAAGAGCAGATCCGCTATGCGGACGAAAGAACGATGGAGCTGGAACAGATCAAGTCGGAGCTCGAGGAGTACGCCAAGCAGCTTCAGCAAAGCTCGCAGTACAAGTCGGAATTTTTGGCCAATATGTCGCATGAGCTTCGGACACCGCTGAACAGCATGCTTATTTTATCGCAAATGCTCGCCGATAACGGGCAGGGCCGGCTGACGCCGGAGGAGCAGGAATACGCCCGCGTCATTCATTCCTCCGGCCAGGATCTGCTCGTCTTGATCAACGACATTCTCGATTTGTCCAAGGTTGAGGCGGGCATGCTCGATATTCATGTCGACAGCGTTCTTCCGGCCGTGTTTGCGGACGTTATCCACACCCAATTTGCCGCGCTGGCCGAACGGAAAAATTTGGCGTTCATCCTGGAGCTGGACCCGGCCGTGCCGGGCGTCTTTTACACGGATGAACAAAGGCTTCAGCAAATTATCAAAAATTTGCTTTCCAACGCGATCAAATTCACGCATCAGGGCTCGATCCGCATGAATATCGGGTTATGCGAGCCTGAGCGGGCCGCATTGCTGCTGCCGGCATTCGAGGATACCGAGGTCGTCGCGATCTCGGTTGCCGATACGGGGATCGGCATACCGGAAGACAAGCGGAAGCTGATCTTCGAAGCGTTCCAGCAGGCCGACGGAACGACGAACCGCCAATACGGCGGCACCGGCCTCGGACTTTCCATTTGCCGTGAGCTGGTGCATCTGCTGGGCGGCTGCATTGCGCTCGAAAGCGTCGAAGGAAAGGGCAGCATATTCACCGTCTATATTCCTTCATTGAGATCGGAATTACGCGATTTCGCCGCAGTGCGCAGAGAAGTGGCGGCAACCGAACGAACCGTTGTCCAGCCCGTTCCGCATCCGGCCGTGGAGACTGTTATTCAGGCGGCGCCTGCGGTCTCGTCGGAGACGAGCTCTTTTCAAGGAAAAAGAGTGCTTGTCGTAGACGATGACGTGCGCAACGTTTTTGCGCTGACGAATGCGCTGGAGAACGAAGGGATGATCGTTACTGTCGCGCATGACGGACAAGAGTGTCTGGAACTTCTGGAGCAGCTTATCCCTATCGATCTCGTGCTGATGGACATTATGATGCCGGTTATGGATGGCTACGATGCGATGAGGGCCATCAGAAGGCATCCGAAATACGAGCAAACTCCGATTATTGCGCTGACCGCCAAGGCGATGAAGCAGGATCGGGACATTTGCCTGGAGGCGGGGGCGTCGGATTATATCAGCAAGCCGCTTCATTTAAACCAGTTGTTTTCCTTGATGCGGGTGTGGCTGACAAACTAGAACAGAACAGCAGGTGATAACTAGAGAGATGGATGACTTTTATTCGGATGAGTGGGATGTTTTTATGGAAGACGAGAGGGAAGCGATAGAAATCGATTTGCTGCTGGAAGGCATTCACCGGTTTTACGGGTACGATTTTCGAGGTTATGTGAGAAGCTCCATACGCCGCCGGATTCAGAACCGCATGCGCCTGGAAAAAATGCCGACCGTTACCGCGCTGCTGGAAAAAACGCTCCATGACCGCCGAATGGGGGAACGCCTGATCAAAGATTTCTCCATCAATGTTACGGAGATGTTTCGCGATCCCGGCTTCTTTCGGGCTTTTCGCAGCAAAGTTGTACCTTATTTGAAAGAACTGCCGGGTATAAGAATATGGCATGCCGGCTGCTCGACAGGGGAAGAAGTGCTGTCCATGGCGATTCTTCTTGAAGAAGAGGGGCTGCTCGGCAGAGCGCGAATCTATGCGACGGATATGAACGGCATTGTCATTGACAAAGCCCGGTTAGGGGCGTATCCGCTATCGCGCATGCAGGCGTATACCAAAAATTATCTTCACGCAGGGGGCAACCGCGAGTTTTCCGCTTACTATTCGGCCGATCACGAATATGCTTATTTTGCGCCGGCGCTAATGCAGCAGGTTACTTTTTTTCAGCATAATCTTGTAACGGACTGCTCCTTCAACGAATTTCATGTGATCATCTGCCGCAATGTGCTCATTTATTTTGATATGGCCTTGCAAAACCGGACCTTGGAGTTGTTTTACGAGAGTTTGAGCACATCGGGCTTTTTGGGGTTGGGGAGCAAAGAATCGCTGCTGTATACCGGCAAGGCTCCGAACTACGAAATCATCGACTCTATGGAAAAAATATATCGAAAAATCAGATGAAAAAGCCCGCCTGGTCCGGCGGGCTCGATGTATTTACTTCTTCAAATCCAACCGGACGTCGCGTCCGTCGTCTTGGACGGTCAGTTCTTTGCCGGCCGATTTCAGGTTGTTTGCGTATTTCACCCAGGCGTCCAGCATGATCGCTCCGTCTTTCCAGTCTTTGACTTCACCGAATACGGTAAAGCCGTCGCCGCTGCCGGTCGCCATAAAATCATTGGTCGTAACTTTGAATTTACGGCCCGTATTGAATTTGCCGTCTACATAGACAGGCGTTCCGTCTACGAGGGTAATTTTCGAATATTTTTGCCCGTCTGGCTTGGTGTTATCCCATTCCACTTTGAGCCCGGAGAACTGAATGGCGGGAAGCTTGGAGTATTTGTCGGTCACTTCCAGCGCTTTTTTGATCTGTTCCGCCGTCATCGTGCCTGTAACGTTGTAATTGCCGAAGGGCAAAATCTCGAACATTTTGCCGTAAGTCAGATTGCCCTTGTCAACGTCGGCGCGAATGCCTCCGATATTAGTGAAGGCGATGTCGGATTGTTCGGATGCGCGCATCGCGTCCGTGATGCTGTTGCCGAGCTGGGTCGTGCCGTCGCGTTCCACACCGCCATTTGCGGCAAAGCGGAACGATTTGCGGGTAAGCGCGTCGGCGGCGACAACTTCAACTTCGCCCGATTTCGCGGAAATTTTACTTTGATATTCTTTGACCGTTTTTTGAATTTCGGCGTCTGCGGTCGTCAGGTTGGTGTAAGTTTCAAGCAGACCTGCACTGGAGGAAACGACTTTCTTCGTTTTTTTGTCGACGAACAGTTGGATGTGGCCGACCGCGTACAGCCAGCTTTGCGCCTCGACGACCGGAATTCCGTTGACAATTCCGGCTACGCGCATATGAGAGTGTCCTCCGACAATCGCATCCAGCGTACCGTTGCCGGTACCGTTCGCCAGATCGGCCATCTCGCTCATAATTTTGGCCGATTCTTTGTCCTGCTCTCCCGGAAGGTGAGACGTCACGAGAATGATGTCGCAGCCTTTTTGGCGAAGCTCGGCGGACAGCTGTTTAGCGAGCGGAACAGGGTCGGCAAAAGTCAGCCCCTGAATGTTCGTCGATTTGGTAGTCGATTTGGTTTGCGGCGTAGCGAATCCGATGATGCCGATTTTCAAGCCGTCTTTTTCGACGATGACGTAAGGCTGTGTCCAATCCACGCGCTTCCCGGTCGAATCTTCGATGATGTTGGCGCCGAGAATAGGGAATTTCGCTTTTTTGATATTGCCGATCAGGGTATCGCGGCCGAAGTCGAACTCATGATTTCCGATTGCCGCGGCATCGTATTCCACCTCAGCCATCGTGTCCATAACGGATTGCCCGTTCGTCGTGTTGGAAATCAGCGTTCCCTGCCATGCGTCCCCGCCGTCGACAACGACAGTTCCTTTCGAATTGACGGCCCGGAAATCGGAGACGATGCCGCCGAGCGTTTCGATGCCGCCTTGGCCTTGGTTGCGTTTTTTATCGAAGCCAACTTCGATTTTGCCGTGAATATCGTTCGTGGATAAAATATCGACCACTTGGAACAAGAGCGGTTTGAGCGCTTTAACCGCTTCGTCGCGCGTAATTTCCGCATCCGGGTTAAACTTGCCGTCCAGCGTAGGCGCAAAAATACCGCTCAAAACCGCATAGGCGACATATGGGCGGGATTGCTTGGCGATGGTGTCTTGATCCGCAAAATAGTTCAATACATTTTCATTGACTTGGGGAGTTTTGCCGCCGGTCAGCACTTTGACGACCAGCTCGGCCAATTCCTGACGGGTGACAGGCGCGTTCGGATGGAACGTTCCGTCGGCGAATCCACTGATCAGCTTGGCGGCGACGGCGTTGGCGACCGCTTGCTTTTGCCAGCCCGCAAGGTCCGAGAAGGATGCCGCTCCGGCGTCCGCTTTGCTCAATTTTGCCGCGCGGTCGATCATGGTCACTACTTCGGCTCTTGTCGCCGTGCGCGTGCCGCGGTAATCGGCGTCGCCGTAGCCTTCGATCGCACCCTGCTCGACAGCCAGCTGCATATCGCTTTTTAACTTGACGTCCTTGGATGCGTTTGTTTCTGCGGCGAATGCCAAACTTCCGGTAATCGAACTTGATAGAATTGCAGCTAATGTCAGAGCAGTTAAACGAGTCTTAAACGTACGTTTCATGAATATCCTCCTTATACTCTTGCAAAATGGGAAATCCACCCACTAGTATAAGGGAATTTGATAGAATAAGAGAAGTAAATTTTATTATAAGATTGCACAAAAAAAGCCGCTTATTAACCAAAGGTTAAGTGGCTCTTTTGTCCGTATGGATTTCGAAGTGATAAATCGTATTGCGCGTCAGCACCCGAAACTCGATCCCGTCCCAGTCAATCGCCTGCACGCGGGTCGTTTTGAACGGTATATATTTGTCGATTCCGGATAAAACCATCGGGGAGCCGATCTCGGTCGGCTTGATTTCCGTAAACGTCTGGCCTTGAATTTCGTCAAAATTGAACTTGTCGGAACGATGTTTGGGTGTGACGCCATCGACTTCATAAATTTGAAGCAGCTTTAACAACCTCACGCACCCTCGCCTCCTTGTTCTTTTCTCCAGTATACACCGTCCTGCCTCAAATGGCGAAATGTGCGCGGCGCGGCGTGGCATTGGCGGCTATCCCGGCATGTCTGGCGCTTTTTCTATAAAATGATTAAAATAGAGACAAAATTGCAAATGGAGGTTAGGACAATGGCTGTTTTGAAAATAGAACACGTTGGCGTCATGGTCGCAAATATGGAAAAATCGATCCGCTTCTATGAGGAAGTCGTAGGATTGAAGCTTAAGGACACTCTGCTGCATTCGAATGGCGTGGTCAAGCTTGCGTTCCTCGGTTTTGGGGCGCGCAATGAATCGGAAGTCGAACTGGTCGAAGGCTACAATGCGGGACTGCCTCAAGAAGGCAAAGTTCACCACTTGGCCTTTTCGGTCGATGATGTTGAAGCTGAGTATGAAAGAATCAAAGGTCTTAATCTCGAGCAGGTGGATGCGGAAATCACCACTCTTCCCAACGGTTCCAGATACTTTTTCTTCAACGGGCTCGACGGGGAGCGCATTGAATTCTTCCAATCTACGAGATAACCGGTTTAAAAGTTGATAGATTTGGGCATTCTATTTACTAGAATCTTAGATTTCAGTAAAGAGGTGCCCTTTTTATATGAAAAAATTATGGTTGTTCTCTATGATATGGATCGCGATTACCAGTTTTATATTTGGATGGGTTCGCCATGTGAACGCACAAGGGGACAACGATGCGCAGCGGCTGCTGGAAGCAGTCAGCCCTTACATGGCCAGCGAAGGGCGAATGACCTTTAAGTATACGGGTTACTATGGAGATTGCACATCCGGCGGCGAGGAGCAGCAGCTGCAAGTGGGGAAAAAGCTGTCCCAAGCGTTTGATCTCCCGCAATCGGCCGCTCTCGGCGAATCCAACGGGCATCCGGTCTATTCTTCAAAAAGCGAGGTTGCGGAGGAAGCGCAATCCATCCTGACCGTCGCGGCACCGGCCAACCAGCCGGCTTGCTATGTCGTTCTTCGTCTTGAATCCGCCAAGCTCACGGACCCGGCAAGTCTTCTCGTTTGGCAGGAGCAAACGTCGGGAAAGCTTAAAGAGCTGAATATCAAAGGCCAATGGAATGTAATGATTCAGGGCCATGTCGATCAGCAAATGATTCAAGGCGATCCGCAGCAGCTTGCCGCGCGGTTGGCGCGAACTTTTAAAGCGACAGAAGTAGAGCGATACGAGGACCCGAATACGCTAAGCGTGTCAATGGCGACCAATCAATTGCAAGCGTCTATTAAAAGCGGCAGCAAGACGATCAATCTGCAAGCCGCCCTTCATCAAGAATCGACAACGGGAAGCTGGAGGCTAACGGTCGGCACGCCGGTAATCACGATGGAATATTAAATAGCAGCGAATCCCGCCGTCGGATATGACGGCTTTTTTTCGTTTCAGAGGCAATTTCATATTTATAGTTGCGCGATCAAAATATCTGTGCTATATTGTAATTCCTGTCTGAAACGGACAAGCACGAATATGATCTGGACTTGTTGATTATCTTCATGGATGGATAAAAAAATGCTTGCAAAAGAGATTCAGACATGGTATATTACATCTCGCTGCTCCGGTAACACGGCAGCAAACGAAAGAAATTGTTCTTTGAAAACTGAACAACGAGTGAAGAAGCAAGGTTGAGAAATCGACCAAAACAAGAGATTGCAAAATCTCGTCAGCTTTGAAATTGAGCTATTCAGCTTTCAATAAAGGTAACACCTTTTTGGAGAGTTTGATCCTGGCTCAGGACGAACGCTGGCGGCGTGCCTAATACA
>NZ_JBYLHY010000015.1:0-175405 GCF_057749925.1 Paenibacillus sp. sgz302191 | reverse complement strand
CAACCGGCAATCCCAGAGCGAGACATACACGTCCGAACAGCCGAGCGGCTATACGGACCCGGTGAGCGGCACGGAAGTGAAGTACCTGATCAAGAAAAGCGAGTACATGTACGACGGCGTCAACGAACTGCTGCAGCTCGTCGAGAAAATGAGCGACGAAGCCGGAAAAGCAGTGCTGGAGAAAACGACCAGCTACCTGTACGACAACAACGGCAACGAAATCCGGCAAAAGGTCAGCTACCTCCGTCCGCATAACCGGGACATGCGGCGAGTGACCGGCGGGAACCCGTACGGGGATGAAGTCGAGGGCGACATCAGCAGCCTGATCGAGAAAGTCAGCAATACGTATGACGGATTCAACCGCTTGAAGCAAGTGGAGAGAGTCAAGGCAGGCGAACGGGTAACGGTCGATTACGTCTACGATGGCGACGATCTGCGGACTCGCAAGACGGTACGAAGCTCGAAGGACGGCTACGCGGCGAAAGTGACGAACTACTTGTATGATCGCCAGTATGTTATTCTGGAGACAGACGGGGCTGGTGCAGTCCAAGCCCGCTATGTGCGCGGCATCAACTACATCGCCCGGATCGACGCGGCGGACAAGCTCTCCTACTACCTGTTCAACGGTCATGGTGATGTGGTACAAACCGTATCTGAAAGCGGAGAAGTGGAGAACCAGTACGACTACGATATTTTCGGCAACCCCACATTAACGGTTGAGGCCTACGCAAGCTCGATCCGCTACGCGGGTGAATTCTTCGATGCGGAAGTCGGTCTGTACTACCTGCGTGCGAGATATTATGATCCGTATATAGGGCGGTTTATCTCTCAAGATAGTTACTGGGGTGAGGACAGTAACCCGTTAAGCTTGAATTTGTACACCTACGTCCATAATGACCCTGTCAACTTCTATGATCCTACGGGACACTGGGAACAAAGTGACGTCAACCTATCTGCGAAGGATCAACGCAAAATCAAGTCATTAACGGACTCCTACTATTCAGCAAATAGCGACGCACAGCGGAATCAAATTCATCAAGCAGCGGAAAAGATTCGTTCTGATGCGGCTAAAAACAGCAGATCTAGTAGCAGTAGTAGCAAGGGTGATAGCTTTGCTCGAGCGGTCAATACATCGACCAATAACAGCAAGAATGTCGATTCCAATGGGGATAAGTACCTCACAGCCGATGAATGGAGATCGATTAGCACGGAGTATGATCGGAGATCCAAAGGTAGAGATTCAAATCTGGAAACTGCGAATAAGAATTCTAGCAGTGCTCCTAACTTGAAGCAAATTATTCAGAATAATATGGATCGGGCGGTTCAATCTTCGGATTATAAGATCGGAAGCCGGGCGTATGTAGAAGAGATTTCTCGGATGTCTCAAGAGCAGGGGAATCGTGAAACGTTGAAATTTGTTCAAGAAGACATCAAGAGTCATGCTGACGAATACCAACAAATGCTTACAAGCGGTGGCATTGAGTTTTCCAGATTTAAAGATATGGCAAGTGGGCTTGTCGATGAATTTAATAAGAAAAGCTATTCAGATAGGGTAACCATCCTATCGAATGCAGAACCAGAGGCAAATACAGACGGAAAATTAAGCAATTGGGATTATTTCGTATTAGGAGTTAAGGAAGTTTTCAATAAAGACAATTGGAAAAAAAGCTGGGAAGTCACCGCTGAAGGATTGCCTGCAGGAGCTAAAATATTCGTTAGAGAAGGTGTAATTGGGACAGAAAATTACGATACTTTGACGGATGGCACCTTTGATTCCCAGGATGTACGCGCCCTTGCCGAGGTTGGTATTTTTATCATCGTGAACACGGAAGGTAAGTTAATACGGGTAGGTGAAGCGAGTAAAATACCTGCGTCCAAAATTAAAGATATTAATGATGCTCTTGAAACAAAGGGTGCGGGCAAAGTTGCGGGAAATGCTAAGTTCTCATCTAATTTAGATAGCCATATAATCAATGTTGACCCATCCGTCCCTCGTAGTAGAGGTATCGGAGGTGCCCACAAAAAGGATGAGTTTATGAAAAACACTGTGAATATAGTTAATACAAAACAGCATCCAACAATGTCTGGTGTAGAAACAATAGAATACCAGATACCGTCTATTGACGGTAAAACAGGGGAAGTTACTGGATGGAAGGCAAAAGTATTTGAAAAAACTGTGTATGACCCTAAAGTAATTTCTGACCAAGACTTCATTAAATTTGGTAAAGAGGCTGCAAATAATGCCGCTTCGAACGGCCCACTTGGAAGAGAATGGTCAGGGTATGATAGTAATGGTGTAAAATGGAGAGGCTATACAAATACTAATGGGGAAGTTAATTCATTTTATCCTGATTTTTAAGTTGAGGAGAACATCATATGATGAAAAGAGACTTCAGGCTGTTAGAATCAGACCAATTGAACAGCAGTCATTTTCCAATCACAGCATTTTTTAATGCCATTTCAAATTCAAATTTTAAGGATGTAATGGAACAATTCAGCTTGGGTATTGGGAGAGGTATTAATGCCGCTGTATGTACTTTTCCAGGCGATTTAGACCCAGACGAAGAAATGTTTGATGGTGTCATGTTCTCGCTGCATAATGAAGAAGTCGTTGTAGATTACCAAACATTTTTCCATTATCTTAAGAGGGCTTGCAACGTTTATCTTACCGATTTTCCCGATGATAAGGATACCATCGAGGGATACCTTAATAAGGTTATTGAAAAATATCAAGTAATAGATTGAAAATACTTTTATATCTGCCTTGATTGGCTTTATGCCTTTCAAGGTTTCTTTTTGTCGTGGCAACGCTCACGGCGCAAACAATTGCTTTTGGCGCTTCGCGGCTTCAAAGCGCCAGAAAACCCCGAATGATCAAAGCCTATGCCTCCGGCAACCTTCACAGCCTCGCTACGCTTATGCAGGGATAAACGGCATGCCCCCCTAGTTGATTGCTTGGCAGGGATGGCTTGCAGTCTTTCAAACCGCTGTCGGACAGGCTGGCGCTGTCAGGATCGGTTTGAAAGGCACAAGCTCCCTGCTCTGGTGCAATCAACATCGGGTAAGCCGTTTATGCGCATAAGGCTCAGTGTGAGGCGTTTCGGTTGCCGCCGCGCAGCGGCTTTGATCCTTCGGATCGGTTTTAAAACCTCGTTCGCGCTGCGGCCAAGGACAGACGGCTTTTTACAAACGCGCTTCCCGCAGCGCTTCGCTCCTTCCCCCCTTTTGGGACTGGATACGCTCAAGCCCTGCTGGCTTGATCCTCACCATAGCCCTTATTCACGGCTACACAGGCTTCCTCTGTCGATTTCCATGCTTCATTCATGATGCAAGTGTCAGTCCAAACAACGCTTGGACTGACAGGCATCATGATAGGAAGGGGAATCGGTCGGCGAGGAAGCCGTTTGCCACGAATAAGGGATCGGTGAGGACAGGCAAGCCAGCAGGGCATGAACATGTATCCAGCCCAAAAGCGGAAGAAGCGAAGCCTGGGAAGTTGGGGGTTGTAAAAAGCCGTCTTTGTCCTTGGGAATGCCGCGAACGGGAAGGTTAATCTTGGTTGTTAGGTCACTTGTGTGGTCGCCAATATGTTATAGTTAGAATTTATGGAAACCTAACATCCCGCTTTATGTGATCAGTCGAGGAATCCGAATACTGTTGGATTTTCTTTGGAAATAAATAGATCCAAGGTCCACCAGAGCGAACCCTTGAAGGAGCTTATGCTGCTATCATTATTAGCGCCAAATATTCCGATATCAATGGAGAACTAATTCTATAGAAGTTATGAATGTAGATTAGGAGATGTTATCTTTCAATGTATAATAAACAAATTGAATTAATTTTTGATTCTTTAGTCCAAGGCCAAAGTCCATTTCTTCAAGGAATGGGCTTTGATTTAAAGAAAGACAGGACAACATTTACAAAGAAACATGGGGAGTGCACTCAGGAATTATATTTTATGT
Organism: Paenibacillus sp. sgz302191; assembly: GCF_057749925.1. Classification (NCBI taxonomy): domain Bacteria; kingdom Bacillati; phylum Bacillota; class Bacilli; order Caryophanales; family Paenibacillaceae; genus Paenibacillus; species Paenibacillus sp. sgz302191. Next base: position 171,443 of record NZ_JBYLHY010000015.1, on the reverse strand, counting down.
TTCGCCATTTAAAGGGCAAAGAAGCAGGATGTGTGGAAGTAAACCCCAGTGTAACTTTTGAAAATGTTGAAAAAGTAGTGGCTGCGCTTAAAGGAGAAAAATTCAAAAAGGGTTGGCCAACCGCTTCCGCAAACATTGGAAACTTACAGTCTAAAAGGGAGTTTATTGAGTGGCCGATTACCTTAACAACAGAGATATCTAATCTTGCCCCAATAATTACGTATTGTATAGAGAATATTGCCAGGAAGTTTTGGGAAGATTTCTCTACGTTAGATTCTCTAATTGAGGGGTATGAAAAATCCGATATAAGACTCATAATAAATGGAAACAGTTATAAGTGGAGACTAATTGCGGCTTATTGTCTAAAAAATGAAGTTAATAAAGCAATTAAAACTTTGGATGATTGGAAGGTAGGAAGACCGTCTGATTCAATGGTAGAGAACTGTAGGTGTAGGATAAACGAATTCGGGAGGATACTATGATTTTTAGAATGGAAAAAGGTATCCGTATCAAAAATGTTAGAAAAAATGACATCGAAAAATATCTATCGAAAATCGATGGTTATTCTAATTCTTTTGCAATAATTGAAAAAGAGGATAGCAGTTACATGCAAGTAGGAGGTGGTCCAACGGTGTTTACAGTTGAGGCAAGAAAGTACTACTCTAGTGACGAGTTTATCCATAAAAAAGCAAAACAAAAGAATAATACAAATATTGAGGAATGCCAAATAAGTATATCTGGTTCGCCTGTTACTATTCTAAAAAATCAAGTCATGAATTTGAAGTCGGTTACCCTTTTGTTCAAATCATTTTTTGAAGGAGAGGACTTCCCATCGAATACAGATTGGGACGATATCACAGCAATGTTTATATAGTTTAGCTAAATATTTTGATTTACTGATCTTCAAGGTATAGAAAAAAGTTATATTCATGCTCCGATCTCAAGTTTTGATGGACTATACTTTCTCAATAATTGAAAGGAATTGCGTGGCGAAGTAGATGTATCTAGACGCCGATTCTTGGAGACGCTCCTCATTGAAGGAGTAAATAGAAGCAAGATCGGTTTGACAGCGAGGCCTCTTCATTGGGAGAGTCAAAAGCGTCAGCCCGTTTATTTGGAAGGCGGTTCGGTGAGCAACTTCGGTTTTCGCCGCGGCAACGCCATCGGGAAGAAGTGGTAGAAGCGGTGCTGACGATTTGAGGAGTGCGATCGTAGTGAAGGTATCTTGGGAATTTACTGATACTAAAGTTACTAGAGACGAGATTATTAATGCGTCCCAATATTGGAATGTCTCATTTCCAGAAGATTATTTGTCTATTGCCTGTGAAAATCATGGTGGTTGGCCTACGCCTAATACCTTTGATTTTGATGATCATGATGAGGCAGTTTTTGGATACTTGTTAAGTTTTAATCCTAGCAGGAGTCATTATATTATCTCAACATTCGAGAATGTCAATGATAGGTTACCTCAAGGAATAGTTCCTATCGCGGATGATCCATTTGGGAATCTAATTTGCTTTGATTTCAGGAAAAACTCGACAAATCCTTCTGTAGTATTTTGGGATCATGAGCTTGCGTTTAGTAATCCTGAGGAAGCGATTAGTTTCATTAGTTGGACTTTTACAGAATTGCTAGACAAGCTGTACGAGTAATAGTTTCTATAAGATCGTCGGTGCAAACGATATATCAAGGAAATTCGGACTAATCGAGAGGAATGATCATTCCATGAAAGCTACTCATAATTGTCGTATTTTGTTTACGTTCTTGTTCATGTTCTTATGCTCATTCCCATTATCCGCATACGCTGCGTCGACTGAGCCGATACGTGTTTATCTCAACGGAGATCAAGTCTTGTTCACACAACTTCCTATGGTGGAGGACGGGAATACACTGGTTCAAATGCGCCCTATTTATGAAAATTTCGGTATCGAGATCGATTGGGACGAAGGGACTCAGACCATAACAAGCACTAAAAATGACTGGAAGATCGTGATGACCGTAAATTCGACGGAAGCAACCGTCAATGGGAAACCGGTAACGCTGCCCATCGCCCCGAGGATCGTGAACGGGACTACTTTCGTTCCACTGCGGTTTGTAGGCGAGAGTGTCGACGGGGACGTTACTTGGGATGAGAAAACGAATCGTGTCGACATCATCAACGATAAAAGTTATTACGTATATCAGGCCGTTATGAAGAATGATATGGAGAAGGCCAAGTATTGGCTGGATCATGGCGGCGGCGCGAATTTTGCCAATAAACACGACGATCTTACGACCCTAAGCTTCGCTATGTACCACAAAAACATAGACATGATCGAGATGCTTTTGAAATCCGGCGCGGACCCGAACAAAAGCGAAACGAACTCCGGCCGTATCAGGCCATTGCTGTCAGCCGTTTTTGGCAAAAATCCGGCAGTTGTTCAGCTGTTGGTCGATTATGGAGCGGATGTTGGCTATTCAACTAGCGAAGGTACCGCTTTGGACACGGCCAGGAGGAATTTGCAGAAAGAGACCGACGCGGCCGACAAACAAAAGCTGGAGCAAATTATAGATATTCTGGAGAAAGCCAAGCAGAAGGATCTTCGGGCATTGTCCGAGCAGACGGTTCTTATACCGTTCAATGGCGGTGAAGATATCAATTATTTTAAAGGAGAGACAGGAACCTGGGGGTACATGGATAATAGCGGCACTGTCGCTATTAAACCGAAGTTCTCATTTGCTCTTCCTTTCTCCGAAGGCCTGGCATTCGCCGCTTCGAAAGATGGCCGTCAATCGGGCTATATCGACAAAACCGGGAAATTCAGGTTTACGTTCGATTTTATCCCTAAGTTAATTCCGGGAGATTTCAAAGAAGGGTTGGCGCCTGTTGGGAAGAATAGGGTATGGGGTTTTATCGACAAGACAGGCACTTTCGTAATTGCCCCCCAATACGACTATGCCTTGTCGTTCTCCGAAGGCCTCGCTGCCGTCGAAAAAGGAGGCAAGTGGGGATTAATTAATCATACGGGCGAAGTAGTGGTTGAACCTAATTATAAATGGATTTTTCCATTTCACGATGGATTGGCGCTTGTGCGCGGCGAACGCAGTGGATTTATGAATACCAGAGGCGAGCTTGTGATCGACTTCCAAGGTTTGGGGATATCCGAATATGGACAATTCTCTGAGGGGATGGCGCCGGTAGCTAAAAATAACAAGATCGGATATATCAACACCAAGGGGCAATTTGTCATTCCCCCTATCTATAATGAGGCATTCCAATTTGGCGAGGGCTTGGCGGCCGCTTTGATCGATGGGAAATACGGTTATGTGGATACATCAGGCCAAATTGTCATTTCGCCTCGGTTTGATTCGGCTTTTCAGTTCCACAATGGGCAGGCTTTTGTCAAACAAAACGGTAAATGGGGTTTCGTTAATGCCAAAGGCGAGATGATCGTACCGCCAACTTTTACTGGCTATGGTACTATTTTCGATGGCATGTTTGGTGGCAAGTATGACGCTTTCTCTGACTTGGCTAACGGTATGGCCTTGCTGCACAAGGGCAGCCAAACTTATTATGTACTGCCGGATGGGAAGCTCATTGAATTTGTTAACAGCAAGTCTAATTAAAATTGACTAATTTCAACTCATATTTTGCCTTACGGGGCCGCCTTGCGACTAATCTTGCAAGGTTTTTTTATGCGTCCGTATAGCTTAAGGAGTGAAAATCCGCTTTTGGCGTTTCTTGGCTCCAATCAAGCAGGGATTTATGGAAAATATTGCGAATGGGTTAGCGATAGTTCAACAGACATTCAAATAGGAGCGTGGGGGAACTTGGATAACAGTTTGAAAGGTGATGCTGTGTGGGATATAAAATAGTATCGCTTAGTTTCCTATTAATAATCATTTTTTTATAGCAAGCTCGTTTTTGCCAAGCAGCGATATGCCTGCTGTTCAAGCGGAAGAACCATGGGAACAAGTGGCGGTTTTTGACAAGTCGTATTGTGATTCTTCTTCCTGTTCTCAGTTGGATTTCCCATTCACGGTCCAGGATACCAAGGAGTACAATTATCGAATCAGGATGACTTCCTTGGCGGGCAGCAATGCCAGAGTAGGATATAACGTATTGTGTGCTAATAGCGGCATATGTGGATTTAATTCCGGCGATAGTTCGCCGACCGGGGCGTTATCAACGCTTAACTTTTCCTTTCCGCTCAAGCGTGTATACAGCTCATGCTACTATGTGAATAACGTATGCAATCTTCTTTATCCGGGAGCCCCTTCAAATTATGCGGGATATCTTCAATTTCAATTATTTGCTACTAGGGCTGCAGGGGTTATTGAGAGGCAGAGCGCCCCTGGGTTTGTATACCCTACTTTGGAAATCGTCTCGCCGACATCCGCACAAATATTAAGCGATGCTGATACTGCTTTTATCCCGTTTGTAAAAGTAGCCGATTCGGACGGGGATCCGCTAAACTCGGCGTATTATATCGATGCGGAGACAATCCCCAGGGATACGAAAGTAATATCGAATACGGCAACGGCGCAAGTGTTAAGCTTTAACGCTTTGAATATAGGAACTTTAACGGAAGGATTGCACACAATGAGATTTACCGTAAACGACGGTTCGCATACGACCTCAAAGTCGGTGAATTTCACGGTCGATAAAACGCCCCCGGTACTAGGAACGGTAACCGTGACTGCAACGGACACAACGATACAAATTGCGGGATCGGCGTCGGATTCGATTTCCGGTTTAAATCCGGAGCCTTACCGGTATTTTTTCGGTCCGAATGGAACCTCGTGGACGGCTTTGTCCTCATATACACAGACCAATCTAATTCCGAATACGGCATATAATGTCAAATTCGAAGCAAGAGATAATGCCCAGCATATTGCGGGCAAGGAACAGACGATTCAGACCAAAGCGCAGGTTCCTTCCCTGACATTAAGTCAAGCGACAGAGACAAGCTTGGATTTTGTGTTTCATGATAGCAATCCCGGTATCACTCCATATCAAATCAAGTCCGGCGGGCAGTATGTCGGCGCCACGGGCGCATTAACCGCATCGCCTGAATGGATTGTGTCTGCAAACAAGAAGATAAGGGTAACAGGGCTGCAGTCGAATACAACATATAGCTTTCAAGCTAAAGCAAAAAATGAAAACGGGGAAGAAACGGCGGATAGTCCGCTTTTTGGCGGAACAACTTTAGCAACCCCTCCTTCCAATATTACAGCTGAATCGTCTCAACGCTGGGTGAAATTAAGTTGGCCGGAAGTAACGGACGTAACAAGTTATGACGTTGAGGCAGACGGTATCGTTACGAACAACGGGAAATCCGCCTCTTTTACCCATAGTAATCTGCCGCCTAATACCCAACATACGTATCGGGTAAGAGCCAATAATGCCGGTGGTCCGGGTAATTGGAGCGCCCTCATCAGCAAGTTCACGCTGCCTGATCCGCCGGCGATTCCGATGGGCGTTCAGGCCACGCCGCTGCAAACGGAAACCACCGTTTCATGGGACAGTGTCGCCCGCGCGGAAAGCTATGACATTGAGGTGGACGGAACCGTAATCGGTAACGGAAGCAAAACGACCTTCATACACAAGGGGCTGCAGCCGCTCACTGACCACACGTACCGGATCAGATCCGCCAATAAAGGCGGCGTCAGCGAGTGGAGTCAGCCGGTGGTGAAGCAAACATTGCCGTATCCCCCTGCGTCGCCGGTACATGTTGCGGCGACCCCTTCGATCCATCAAGTGACGGTAAGCTGGAGCAAATCGGATGGAGCGGATGCCTATGAAGTTGAGGCAGACGGACTGATCATCGATAACGGCAGCAGCACGGCCTATGTTCATCAGGGGCTGGACGCTTTGAGTGGGCACACGTACCGGGTCAGAGCGGTCAATGCCGGCGGCAAGAGTGTGTGGAGCGACCCGGTCAGCGTAACGACACATCCCGAAAAGCCGGAAGTTCCCGCGAATATCATGACGACAGCGGAAGAGAAAGCGATCACCGTGACCTGGTACAAAGTTTCTCATGCGGCCGGGTATGAAGTAGAAATCGACGGGACATCCGTCACGAACGTCACCGACAACCAGTTTGTTCATAGCACTCTGGCGCCTTCCAGCAAGCACACATACCGGGTCAGAGCCAACAATATTAGCGGCAGCAGCGAGTGGAGCAGTCCGGTCACCTTGTCTACATTCCCTGAAGGAAGCGAAGGAAGCCTATCCCTGACCAACATTGTTGCGGTGGTGACGAACAAAGCGATCACATTATCCTGGGACACTGTGGCTCCCGAGGCCAGATACGACATCGAGGTGGACGGCGTGCTTGCCGACAATGGAAGCAATACGATCTACCATCATGGCGGTTTAAAAGCGAGCGAATTCCATACGTACAAGATTCGCTTGAAAAAGGACGATAGTCCGAACCCATGGGTGGCTATATTGTCTTTGTCGACATTGCCCGATCCGCCGGATGCTCCGGTCGGCGTTGAAGCTTTTGCGACCAATAACAGCATTGAGCTACGCTGGCAAAAGATAGCCGGGGCGACAGGCTACGATCTGGAGATCGACGGTCAGACCGTAGACGCAGGAGATAGTCCTACGTATACACATGATAAGCTGACATCGGGAACGGCGCATACGTACCGGTTAAGGGCGAAAAACCAAACAGGAGTAACGGCATGGAGCAACGCGATTGTGAAGAGCACAACGAGCCCGACGTACACAGTCAACGTAACGGAAGGGCAAAGCTTCGATTTGTCGCTGCTTGCTTTCAACGTTCAGGATTTCAGTGAATTGACGTATGTGGTTACGTATGATCCGAATCACCTGGAAGTCGTCGATTTGTACAATTACACGCCGCAGCGGGATGTCATGCAGTCAGGGAAGATTCCGGGCTCCAACCTGACGGTTGCTTATACACCTGGACAAATCACATTCAAGAACAGTCAAAATGTGGTGCCCGGGACTTCATGGTCCGGGGAAATCACGGCGATCTTCCTGAAGGCTAAAGTGAACGGAGAAGCCCAAATCGACGTTGTTGCCAAATAATATGCAGATCATAGCGAGGGTGATGGCGTGAAACGCTTTTTCAACAAATATTATAAATGGATAGCCGGCATTATAGGCGTATCTTTAATTGCCCAGAAACTAATTTTGGAGTTAGATTTGTGCAACTGGAAACAGTCAAATTATAGAGAAGAGCAGCCCGAGATAACTAATGGGTTACTAACTTTTTCCAATGTTCAAGAATACGAGACAGAACCAAAATTATTCGTTCCTGACAGCAATGAAATACTAGAAGTTACAGTTACTTCAACGAAAGAAAACCCTGCTTTAGAGCAAGTAAAGCTAGTACTCACAAGTGAAAATGATGTTATTATTGTTAACTTTGAAACTACAGGAGTTTTTTAGGAAATCGTATAGTAGTTTGTAGGTAGACAACAAGCCCCGGCCCTCGTTTATGGTCTTCTTTTTTTCAAAGAGCTTTACAGACTCGCTTCGGCCAAACATAGAAAAAGCACCTCAAACGAAGGCGTTAATGCCCAAGTTTGAGGTGCTTCCTCAATATCACGAGTATGTTTTGAAGCTATTATACTTCGTTCCTAGCAGGATGTAAACAGAACTGTAAAATTATTTGAAGGTTTTAACCAACCTGAACACCCAAGTTCCGAAAAAATCCCCGCATATTCTGCATGTAAGAGTCCTGAGTAGCGGAAGCTTCCTTAAGAAGATTTTGCATACTGTTCATAAATGCGGAAGCCGAAGTCGTATCAGCTTTGTCAAACCGATTCTTTAACTGTGTGTTATTTAACAGTTCTTCAGTCTGTCCCGTACGTTCCTTGTATTTGTTAATCCATTCGGGGTGTTGAGGGACCTTTCGCGCAAAACTTAACAGTTGGCTCAGTCCATTACCTCCACCTTTGATGTCATTCATGAATGCCGCATATTGTTGAGGATCCGCCTGTTTCATCACTTCCGACAGTTTGACGTAATCCTCAGGAGCACCTAACGGACGATCTGTTGGAGTCGTGTAACTAATATCTCCGCTCTCTGGATCAATGGATCGTGTCAAAGCAATTCTAGCTATCTGGTTCATGGTTTCCAGAAATTCTTTGGCCTTATCGCCCTTCATATAATGGTCAGCAATATACTTGGATTGGGAAACTCCCATCTCTAGCAATACAGCCCGCTGATTCTCATCCGTTACCGTTCCGTCGACGATAAAATTGGATTGAATCATATTGTACACTGCATTGGACACTTCTTCTGGCTGACCTTCCAAAACACGGTTTAATGAATCATTGATCTGTGTTGTACCAAAATACTTGGCAGCCTGTGACACAATAGCTCCTTCCGCCAGTTGTCTGCCGGTCTCACTAATCTCCATAGAGTCTTGAACAACGAATCGGGAGAGTTTTTCTTCATGAAGCTGGGGTGATGGAACTCCTTGCTTGCTTGCCGGATTTATCCGTAAGCTACTAGAGTTAAGAACCGCTTGTTGTGCTCTAAGAGGCCCAAAATTCATCCTATTTCCTCCTGTCATGTTTGTAACAGGCAATCTGAGGCGTATGTATAATGTAAAGTTACCCTGTTTGTATTATATATCGGACAAAGCATATATGGAATGAATATATGCTTTGTCCCAAAAATGAACAAATATTGAAAAAAGCTATACTGTGGTGATTTCTTTATGAGTCGATCCATCACCCGCCATAAATACTATAGGCAAAGTGATATACATTATCTGTGTCTATAATCGAAGTACCTGACACTTGAGCAGTTACCCCTGGAAGATCATAGTAGTGTGTAAAACTGATGGCTCCAGGCAGGTATTCCGCAATACTTCCAGTTGAAGATGGCAGGGAAAGATCTTATGCAAAACTAGACTTGCTCCTGCCTTCGGCGTCTCCCCTCATTCTAATTGTTTTAACCGCAGGCGGGCGGTTTCGTGATCTCTTCGAGAAAAGCCAAGCGGCGAAAAGCTTCCTCAGCGGTTTGCCCGCACATATCCGGCGAAGGCTGGAGGCTGCGGCACACGTCGGGCCGATCGGGATGGCCGAACAGCTTGCAGGCGTTATCGGCTGTAAGCTGGACGCAGCGGGTGCCCGCGGGCTTGCCTTTCGGCATACCGGGTATGGGGGAAGAGATAGAGATGACGATACAGCAGGCGGCACATCCGGTACGACATTCCATCAGGAAATTACCTCCAAAATAAGTTATACTCTTACTATAGCATTAACCGATTAGGAGGATGTGCGATGCCGCTGCTTTGGAACGCTGCCGCTGCGGAAGCGATTGAAAGCTCTGAAATTGACTACATGGTTGATCGGATGACGGCTATCCAAGAGCGGCCGGGGAATCCGATGGGGGTGGAAATCCGCGCTTTCGGCGGCGCGACCGCGTTTTACAGCCAAAAGATGCCTTGGCCGCAGTTCAATACGGTAAAAGGAATAAGCGCCCGCGAAATCGATCTGCTGGACGATATTTTGCAGTTTTATCAGGAGCGGGAGGGGCGGCCTCAATTTGAAATTACGCCTTTAAAAGCGAGCGGCGAACTGTTCGGGGCGCTGTCCGGAAAAGGCTTTTGCCAGTCCGGTTTCCATGCAAGCCTGGCCGGCCTGCCTCATGAGTGCGGACCCTGGGAGGCGACGGCGGGGGTGACGGTTCGTCCGCTGGACAAGCACGAGTTTGATTTGTATGCCGAAATTCATTGCCTGGGGACGGGATTGTCTCCGGACGGCAAAAGTTTTGTGGCGGCAAATAACGGTGTCCTTTTCGAAAGGGAAGGCTGGAAGTTTTTCATCGGACATGTTGGCGGGGAGCCGGCGGGCGTTGGCGTTATGTATATGAAAAGCGGGCTCGCTTCATTGACTTTTGCCGCCACACTTCCGGCGTTCAGAAACAAAGGCGTGCAAAAAGCGCTGATCGAAAGAAGGCTGCATGAGGCTGAGAAGCATCAATGCCGGCTAGTGGCCGGACAAGCGTCGTACGCTTCGGTTAGCTGCAGAAATATGCAGCGGGCAGGCATGCAATTGGCGTATACGAGAGCCACCTGGACGCAGAGGTAGCCGCCTGTGCTTAGATTGGTTCGATATGCTATGATTTTGTATGCATGCTGCCTGATATATTGGATGTTTTTCGGATTTGGAAGAAGTCATGCCGGTTTCAGCGAATATCGGTATAATTTGATTCCTTTCCGGACGATTGGCGACTATTTCTTCAACAGGGAACACTACTCGCTAAAAACATGGATCATCAACATCGTCGGAAACATCGGTGTGTTCGTACCGTTTGGATTGGGCCTGCCTTATTTGTTCCGGTGGCGTTTTGGCAAGTTTATTTCGGTCATGCTGGCCGGGGTATTCGTACTGGAATTGCTGCAGCTCGTTACAAAGCGGGGAAGCTTCGATACGGATGACATTATTTTGAATGCTGCGGGAGCGGGGTTGGGGTATGTCATGTTTGCGATTTTTTTGGGAAAGAGGCAAAAAGTATGGCAACGATAGATGAGTTTTTATCTTTGGATATTCGGGTCGGTACGATCGTGCAAGCGGAGCCTTTTCCGGAAACGCGGAAACCGGCGATTAAGCTAGAAATCGATTTCGGGGAGCTTGGCATCAAACGGTCCTCGGCGCAAATTACGCACAGGTATCGCCCGGAGACGCTAATAGGCCGGCAGGTCGTGGCTGTGGTGAATTTTCCTCCGCGGCGCATCGCCGGATTTCAGTCCGAAGTGCTCGTGCTGGGCGGAACGCCGGAAGAAGGCGACGTCGTGCTCTTGCAGCCCGATGTCCCGGTAGCGAACGGCACGCCGATCGCCTGAGCGCGACGGCTGGGAGCTGAGAGGCGCGCAGGACAAGCATCCTGGTCGGCGAGTCAACCGGGAGAGGAGCCCCTGAAGCCGCAAGACGGTGGCCGCTCCGGGATCCGGCCCGAGACGGCGAAGACGGCGCAGCCGCCCATGAACGGGTTAAGAGGCGCGAAAGCCTGCGAAAGTGCAGGTTTTTTCTGTATAAACGGTTCATTTTGGAGAAAGCCTGCGAAAATGCAGGTTTTTTCCTTGAAAATGAACTTGAGCCTCTGTACGTGACGCAAAACCTGCACAATTGCAGGAATTCGTCGTGAACAGTGCATTGAGGGTGCAAATTCATGTATTTTTGCAGGCTTTTCTTCACACTACCGGGCAGATGTGGCCGCCGGCAGTGAAGATTGGAGCGAAAATAAAGCGCTTTCAAAAATCGCGTTACTAAACTCATCTGATAAAACTCTTCTCAACGTTAAGAAGGAGGCCCGCAAGGATTACGATGGTTTAGGTTCCCCTTGGCAAGTATATAGCGCCGTCATTCATTACCGAAAGGACTGGTTGGATGCGCTGAATCTCCAGTCCCCCAAAACATTGGACGATTGGTACAATGTAATTAAAGCGTTTACTTTAGATGACCCTGATAAAAACGGAAAAAATGACACCTATGGCATTATGCTGGAGAAAAAATACAACCAGGATGTTAGCTCTATGTTGACACGAATTTCCGTTTCCCAAGGAGGACCAGCTAAATGGAAGGTTGAGAAGGGCATCTTTACGCCGGAGTTTATGACTGAACCTTTCTTTGAAACGCTGAAATTATTCAAACGACTGTACAATGAAAAACTGATCAATCAGGATTTCCCTGTCGTCGATACGGCGGAAGTGGATAAAGCTTACGAATCCGGCCGCGCAGGCATTCGTATTTCCGGCGGCAATGCGCAAAGCTGGCAGGATAAAATCGTGAAGGTCGTTCCGAATGCGGTCATCGGAGCCGCTCCCGTGGAAGGGGCGAATGGCCGCCGAGTTCCCGGGGAAAGCGGCAATTCCGGCTTCTTGGCGATTCCTAAATCTTCCGTGAAAACAGAAGCTGAGTTCAGGAAGGTGCTTTCCTTCGTAGACAAGCTGCTTGATCCGCAAATGGCGAATCTAATCGTGAAAGGCATCGAGGGCAAGCACTATGCGGATAAGGGCGAATTTACAGAACCGCTTGACCGCGACGCGGATTTGAAAGAAGTGAAGCCATACCGGGATACGCTCCGCATCGTGGCGAGAGCTACAATATTGCGAAAGCGATGAAGCAGCCGGATCTGTTCCGCAGGAGCCAGGAAATTAGTCAAACAAATGAACAATTTATTGTGCCGAATCCGGCTTTGACGCTTAATTCTGCAACGTTCTCCGAGCGAGGCAAGGAACTGGAACAGATGATAACGGACGCTGAAACCAAGTTCATTATGGGCAAAATCGATGAGGCCGGTTGGAAGGCTGAAATTGAGAAGTGGAAGGCGGCAGGAGGCAATAAAATGATTCAGGAATATCAAGAATCGTATACCCAGAGCCAAAAGAAATAATGCAGATGCAATAAAGGGGGTGATGCCAAAAAGGATACATCCGGTTTTCGATCACACTATGAAAAGGTAAAGGAGAATTTGAAATGAAAAAAAGTACGATAACTGTTGCTTTAGCTTTCTCCATGTTTCTTTCTGTACCGGCAGTATTATTGCAGCCTGCTTCAACCGTTTGGGCTGCGGATGCTTCGGGCACTACGGCAAGCATCTCGGATATTCTGAACAACCAGCAGTCTGATGGCGGGTGGAAGAAGGACTACGCGGAAACAAGCGGCGAATGGGCCAAGTCCACCATTGATAACAAAGCTACCTATACGGAAATCAGAAGATTGGCGAGCGAATTTAAAAAAACCAATAACAGCAAATATTCCGCTGCAGCCATTAAGGGCATCAATTTCCTGCTCAACATGCAGTATGCCAATGGCGGGTGGCCGCAAGTTTACCAAAGCTCCGGTTATCATACACACATTACCTACAATGATGATGCCATGATTAATGTTATGATCCTGCTGGATGAGGTTGCAAATAAAAAAGGAGACTTTTCATTCATTGACAGCACCCTGGCCGGCAAAAGCAAACAAGCTGTCGCTAAGGGAGTAGATTGTATACTGAAAACGCAAGTCGTGACAAACGGTAAATTGACCGCGTGGGGACAACAGCATGACTCCAGTACACTGAAGCCTGCAGGGGCAAGAATCTACGAGGTTCCTTCGCTTAGCGCCAAGGAAAGTGTGCCTATTGTGAAATTCCTGAAAAGCAGAACGTCCACTACGCAAATCGCCGCCGCCATCAAAGCCGCCGAAGACTGGTTCAAAGCGGTCAAAATTACCGGAATCAGTGTCGTCAAGACCGGTAATGATGTCATTGTTAAAAATGATCCTAGCGTAAAAACGCCGATCTGGTCGCGTTTTTACGAGCTTGGCACTAATAAGCCCATATTCGTAGGCCGTGACGGCGTCGTGAAATACAAGCTCAGTGATATTGATCAGGAGAGAAGAACAGGCTATCTGTGGTATGGTATCTGGCCATCAAGTATAATAAAGTAATGAGGGGCAAGGAGCGCTATACTAGGTGAAAATGATTCAGGAGGTCGTCATTATGGATGAATTGCGTTATCCGATCGGATTGTTCGAGCACGAAGGGGATATTTCCGGGGAGCAGCTGCAGCAGTGGCTGGCCGACATCGAGTCGGCTCCGCGCAGACTCGCGGAGGCAGTCGCAGGACTGTCCGATGAGCAGTTGGACACGGTTTACCGGCCCGGAGGCTGGACGGTGCGCCAGGTGGTCCATCACGTCGCGGACAGCCACATCAACAGCTACACCCGTTTCAAGCTGGCTTTAACGGAGGATGAACCGACGATCCGGCCCTACTACGAGGAACGCTGGGCCGAGCTCAGCGACGGCAGATCCGCGCCTGTGGAGCTGTCGCTGTCGCTTCTGGACGCGCTGCACCGCCGCTGGATGCTCCTTTTGCAGTCGCTGCATAGCGAGCAGCTGGCGCGCACGTTCATTCACCCGGCATCCGGCGCCACGATCCGCCTGGATTGGAACATAGGCCTCTATGCATGGCATGGCAACCATCATATCGCCCACATCACCCGCCTGCGCGATCGCATGGGCTGGTAAAACGCACAAAACCGTCGGCAAGCTGCGCTTGCACGACGGTTTTTTCACTTAGCCGGCTCGGCGGCGTGATAAAGCCTGCGAAAGTGCAGGCTTTATCGATTCCAATGCGGCTGAGCGCATGTATTCGCAGGAAATTGCTGCGCAATTTGCAGGAATCCTGCGCAGCAGGTCCATCGGCGCGCAAAAGCCTGCACTTTATACGAAAATAGAACGCAGTATTTTCATACTATGGAGTGACGGCCACGGCGTCATGGGGGTTGTCAGAAGCGATAGCCACAATCTGCCTGGCTGAACAAAGAAAACCTGCAAAAGTACATGAATTTGCGTCCTCGATACGTTGGCCGCGAAGAATTCCTGCAATTGTGCAGGCTTTTCAGCCGGGACATGGGCTCAGGCTCACTTTCAGCGAAAATTCCTGCACTTTCGCAGGTTTTTCGCCAAAATGAGGCGATTCCACAGGAAAAACCTGCACATTTGCAGGTTTTCTCGCTATCAAGCCGCCTCATGCCCAGGCTCAGTTGTGCAGTTCCACGACTTACGCCGGGGGAGGCGCGCACCCAGAACAAGCGGCTGCGCCCCTAATCGGGCCCCTCTGGTTCCCCTAACCCCTGACAAAGTGTCGTGACCTTCCGGGGCGGTCTGACTTTTGCAGGCTTCCATTTCTACGCGCTGCCAAATGGTGTGCCGCCTCCTGCGTGCGAGCTTTTCAACGCTCTGGACAATCGCCGTATGCTTTTGCGGAAAGGATCCGCACGGGGCGCATCAAGGACAACAGATGCGATTTCGCAGGTTTTCCGCGCATGAGTCAGCCGGGCCGGGTGTTGCTCTATTCACGCTGCTAATAGGACAAATATTTGGCTGCTTTATCGATCCAGTCCTGTACGTAGTGGTCGGTCGCCCATTGGGCCATGACCAACTGTTCGCCGGGCTGCAAGTCGACCGTCAGCTGCGGGTCGTTGTTCGGCGCTTGGCCGAAAGGATAAAATTTCAGCTTGCCCGACTCAAAAATAACGATCATATCGTTCATCGGCGAAGTCAGGGCATCGTTTGCGTTCGGCCAGGATGCTTTGATATCCATCCAGGAGGAACCGAGCTCATCGTGGCTGACGACTTTATCCGGCAGCTCGCGAGGGAAGTTGTGCAGCGTGTAGCGGTCCGGCGACGTTGAGCTAGCCGGCGGCGTCTCCGCGACTTTGCCGATCCAGCGGCCGGAAGCCCGCGCAATCGTCCAGCTTTGGCCGGTAATCTCGCTGGACTGCCCTTTCCATTGCTTTTGCTCGGAGAGCTTGACGAGAACGTTCTTGGCGCTGGAATCGTATACGTCTGCGATGGCCACATGATTTTTGTCGGCAGGCTTATTATAAAACTGGGTGGTATGCCCTTCTTTCAGCTGGGGCAGCGTGCGCACCCAAATTCGATCGGCTTGGTACGGTGCATTGCCGTGCCAGGCTTCCTCCGCTTCGGTGACGGATAAATACTGGTTGCCGGCGAACACGAGCGTTTCGACGCGGGTCATCTTTTCTTCCGGATCGTCGACAAAAACTTCCGGCTTGGCGGGCTGATCGGCCAGATGCGCGGACAAGTAATGAATTTCGTCCGTCTGCGTTTTCGCGACAAGCGAATCGATTTTCCAGAAATTTTGCTTGTAGGGCATGAGAATGCCGCTGCCTTCGGACGTTTTTTGCAGCTGCCCGCGGACAGGGGCGATCAGCATCGTTCTGTAAGTGCTGTAGCGCAGCGTTTCGGGCTTCCGGTCGCTGTCCTGGCTTTCCTGCTCCGTCCTCAGCCCGATCAGCAGGGCGGTATTGATCGGCGCCGGCGTAGTGACGAGAGTCTGCGCCTCCGCGCTGGCGACAGTCTCCGCGATGGAAGCGGCGTTGCTTTTCGAGTTGATGGATTCCCACGGAAAAAGCAGAAAAACCGCGGTAATCGCGCCCAGGCCGGCAATGCAAACCAGAGGCATGACCCGGGGTTTGGAGCGTTCTTTTCGTTCGATGGCGGATTCGATCTCGCGCTGCATGTCTGGCGTGAATCCGGGTACTCGTAAAGGTCCCGAATCCAAATCGTTATGTAAATCGTCCGGATCAGGAGAGTTCACGCGCTTCACGCTCCTTCAGTTGAAGCACCTTCAGTCTGGCGTGATGGAGCCTGGATTTAACGGTTCCTTCCGATATGTTCAGGACGGCGGCCATTTCTTTGGTCGAAAGCTGGTAATGCGCGTGCAAAATCAAAATTTCCCTGTACTTCGCAGGGAGTGAAATCACTTTTTTCCATATATCGCTGGCGTACAGCTTCTCCATCGCTTCCGTCTCCGCGGAATGGTGCGTCCCTGCGGAATGGATGAAGCCGACAAGCGTAACTTTGCGCCAGAACGCTTTGCGCAAATAATCGTAGGCGGTATTGCGGGTAATGGTAAGCAGCCAAGTCTTCACGGAAGCTTCGCCGCGGAATGTGGTCAGGTTGCGGTATACTTTAAGAAAAGCGTCCTGGGTGATGTCGTCGGCCAGGTCCATATTGCGGCAGATGCTGAACGCATAGTTCCATACATCGTTGCCGTAAGCCTCCATCAAATTGCGCAGAATCGCTTTTTGATCCGTCGTTTCGGATACATATTTCAAATAATCGAATACATGGACACCGGTCGTCTCCATACTCTCACCTCTCCTAAATTAGACGCAGCGGAAGTCAAAAAAGTTCGCATTGTCGAATAAAAAAATTGAAGTCACAAAATGTGTCCTTCAACCGTCTCTATGAATGGGGTTCGGATCAGGTATACTGAAAGGTAACATTGAAATCAAGGAGTGAATCCTTTGGATATAGAACATTTGTACCATCAATATAAGCCGCTTCTGTTTTCCATCGCGTATCGGATGCTGGGTTCCGTCGCGGATGCGGAAGACATGGTGCAGGATACGTTCATGAACGCGCAGCAGCTTGAGCCGGAGCAAATGCGGCATGCGAGAGCCTATCTATGCAAAATGGTGACCAACCGCTGTATCGATTACGCGCAGTCGGCGCGCAAGCGAAGAGAGCTGTACGTAGGGCAGTGGCTGCCCGAGCCGCTTATGCTCAGCGACAACGATCCGCTGCATGCGGTCGAACGGGAAGAGACGCTCTCGTACGCGTTTCTCGTTTATATGGAGAAGCTGAAGCCGGTCGAGCGGGCCATTTTCATTTTGCGCGAAGCGTTCGAGTACGATTACGCCGATATCGGCGACATCATCGGCAAATCGGAGACGAACTGCCGGCAAATTTTCAGCCGGTTGAAGAAAAAGCTGCACGACGAGCAGCAGTCGCGGATTCATGCGGCCGGGCCGGTGCGCAGCAATCTGGCCGAGCAATTTTTGCACGCTGCGAATACGGGCGATATGGAGCTGTTCCTCCGCTCGCTGACCGAGGATGTCGTCGTTTATTCCGATGGCGGCGGCAAGGCGAATGCAGCGATACGGCCTATTCCGGGACGCGAGCGCGTCACGAAATTTTTGCTGGGAATCAGCGCCAAATACGCCGAAACGCAAACTTATCATATCGCTCCGATCAACGGTGAGGACGCTATTCTTGTTGCCGAGCAAGGAAAAATCGTTACGGCCATCCAATTTGAAATGGATGAGCGCGGCGGCATCCGCCACATATTTTTTATGAGAAATCCGGATAAGTTGCATGGATTGTATATTCCATAAACAGAATTCGCAATCGGCACGGGTTTTAAGTCCGGCTGCGGCAAATTGACCGAGGGTTGGCACTCTTTTTGGAGGAGTACGACGGCTAAAGGTAGAAAGCGTGAGTGCGAATAAAATATATCATTTTTCGACAATATTCGACTTTACTTTTACTCCCAAAAGGCGGTGTCTTCGGTGGCGTTCGTTCATTCCATTCGATTTAAATTTTTAATGAGTTTTGTTGCGCTAATTTTGCTGTTTATGGTTTCAGCCTCTTTGTCCTATATGATGGAGCATTCCGCAGAGTCGAGTATAGAGAAGCAAACTGAGATGATGGTCAACCAGAAGACGGCGCTTTCCTTGAAAAGTATGGTCGGGCTTTTATACAGCAACCAGGCCGATTTGATCATTAACAACAATCCCGATGTCATCGAAGAACACAAAACGAACGCAAAGCAGTTTCTGGACATGGTAGAAGGCATGGCGGCCACGGCCCGGACGGATGAACAAAAGCAATTGGCGAAAGAGCTGTCTGTCCAGGCGCATGCTTATGTAGACAGATTCGACCAGGTAGAATCGATCTATAAAAATCAAAAAAACTTAACCTTGCAGCAGCTGAACGAGCAATACAGAAAAGCGGATGACGCCACGGACGAGGCAAAAAACAAGACTTTCGACTTGCTCGACAAGTTCATAGCGGCTTATGATCAAGGATATAAAGAAGCGCAAAGCTCGCTTGACCACAGCTTGACCGGGCTTGACCGCACGATGCTGCTGTCCAGCGCTGCGGTCGTTGTGATCGGCCTGATTTTGGCTTTTGCGCTGGAGCGGATGATTACGAAGCCTGTCGGACAGGCCGTCCGGTTTTTGCGGGGCATCGCGGAGGGCGACTTGACAGGCCGTCTGGAGGGCAGGACCAGGGACGAGATCGGCCAGTTGATCGCGGCAGGCAATGAAATGGCCGGGCGGCTGCGGGCGCTTCTTCAGGAGGCTGCCGCGAATGCGGAAACCGTCAGCCGATCCGGCGGACAGTTGGAGGCGCACGCCCGGCAGACGATCAAATCGTCGGGCGAGATAGCGCACGCGATCGATCAGGTAGCTGCGGGCAATGCCGCGGCGGATCAGGGGGCATCCGAAAGCGCCAGAGCGATGGAGGAGATGGCGACCGGCATTCAGAGAGTCGCGGAATCCGCATCTTCCGTGGCCGAAGCGTCGCTGGAAGCCCAGGGGGATGCCGGACAAGGCAATGAGGCCATTACCCGATCGATCGATCAAATGATGCGCATCGAACACTCAGTCCAATCGTCCGCGGAAGTGATCGACCGGGTTGGAAACCGCGTCCGGGAAATTCATGAAGTCGTAAATTTGATCGCCGGCATTGCCAATCAAACGAATTTGCTGGCGCTCAACGCTTCCATTGAGGCGGCCAGAGCAGGCGAACAAGGCAGGGGATTCGCCGTTGTCGCATCCGAAGTGCGCAAGCTCGCCGAGCAGTCTGCGCAAGCGGCGGCGCAAATTAACGCCAACATCGCAGGCATCGAGGAGGATGCCCTGGCTTCGGCAACTGCAATGGGCGGGGTACGGGACGAGGTGGGCCAAGGGGTGCGGCTGATTCAGGAGACCGGCGCCTTGTTCGGCGGTATTCTCCGCTCCATTGCAAGCATTTCGGAGCAGGTGCAGGATCTGTCCGCCGCTTCGCAGGAAATGTCCGCGGGAGCCGAAGAAGTATCCGCCTCCATCTCCGAGATGGCGCACCTGGCCAAACAATCGGCGCAGCAGTCGCAATCGATTGTTTCGCATACCCAGAATCAGCTGGGCGCGATGCAGGAGATAACCGGCTCTGTGACACATTTGACGGAGTCGGCACAGGCGCTGCATGAAGCCGTACGGCAGTTTAAGGTGTAGTCGCCGGCCGTTCCGGTTCCGTTCAACGCTGCAGCATACCGGTGGCAGGAAAAAAATCGGTCGGGATTTCCATTGATTTTATTTAAGCAGTTGAACAGTTGCTGATAAAATTGTACTATTTGCAATAGGTACTTTCGCTCAGGCTACCTCTAACGCGGCCCTCACATCTTAGAAGACCTCGCTGAGGTTTATCTCATCCCGCGAACTTGGGTCTTACGGCCGGCTTTATAAAATCCTAGAGCGTCTAATGGAAGGAAGAACATCATGAACTTCGTTGAACATGTTTGGGAGCATATCCGCTCAGGACAAATCAACAATTTTCCGCAACCGGTAGCATTGAACATGGGACTTGCATATACAGTCAAACTAAGCGACATGAAGACCAGCCTCGTCTGGCTTCCCTATGAGTACACGGGGCTGGCTTATGTGGATCTGGGGCATCAGGTGAACGTGTATCCCTACTACATGGGAGCGATCATCGAAGAGGTCGAGATTTCCAGAGGGACGGATTTGTACAAGCCCCAGACGGAAGAGGCGTTCGTGAAAGCGTTGTATATGAACGGCTGGGAGCTGCACCAAACGCTGAAGCTGGAAAAGTACGGATATTTGTACGGAGCGAGCGCGGCGGATTATTTGTACAAAATGCAGCATTTTACCGAGTGGCTCCGGTATTACAATTCAACAGTCCTGGTCGGGACCGGCCGGAAAATCGGGTAGTTTGCAGCTGGAAACTTGCCGCAGGAAACGCCGCGAAAGCAGCGCCAAACCGGCAGCAGTACGAAAAAAAGGAAACCCATTGCCTCGGCGATGGGCTTTTTTTCGTGCTTGGAGAAAAAGCCTGCGATTGTTGCGCGGGAATTCCCGCCGACGATGGGGTTAAGCATGAGTTTGGGCGATAAAAACTGCAGATTTGCAGGAATATTTCGAAATGAGTCTACTTCGGCATAAAAGGATGTATTTTTGCAGGCTTTTGCGTACGGCGTCGGTGGTGGGGCAGTGACGTAAGTGATGTGATAGGGATTTTGTTTTCAGCAGACGGGTGCTTGTGATGCCATTACATGTTTTCTGAGCATGATGTCTGGCCGGTGCTGCGTTAGAGGGATTGCCGTCTGTGGATAAGTTGTGTATAAGGTTGGGGGTAAGTGGTTTGTTCCTGCATTGTTGCGGCTGGAGTCCCAGCCGTCATAGTCCCGTTTGTCTCGGCGATTCTAGGCTTTTAGCAGGTTTTCAAAGCCCGGATGAAGCATTATCCTAGGAAAGGCGCGATATTTCGCCAAAATTCACCATGGAGAAGCGGAGAGTCGTTGATGATAAAGTTGAAAAAGATGATATCGCTTTTAATCTTGCTCGTAGTGGCAGCTGCCGCAGCCGTGCCGTGAACGGGCGAAGCGGCCGGGTTTACGGACATTCAAGGCCATTGGGCCGAGCAAACGATCCGACAGATGGCGCAGCAGGGATTGCTGGACGGGTTCCCGGGCGGCACGTTTCGTCCCGACGATTCTGTTACGGCGGATCAGTTTGTGAAAATAGTGCTGCTTTCCTTTACCGATGTATACCCGAACGGAGAACGGAAATGGAAACCCGCGTTCCTGCAGGCGCTCAGCAGCGGCAATCAAAGCATTTTGCAGCAGGATTACCGCGATTTTTCGTTTAAACCGAGTACTGTCGGGTATTGGGCGAAGCCTTATTTGGATTTGGCGAGCGATCTCCATTTTATTAGCAAAGGCCAATTTTCCGATTATAAAGCGAAGCTGAAGCGCGAGGATGTCGCTGAAATCCTGTATTACTTGCTCAAGGAAACGGAGTACTTGGAAGACGAGACGTACAGTGTCGCTACAGCTTCCAGATTCGGCGATTTCCAAAGCGCTTCCGACAGACAGCAAAAGTTCATCGGCGAAGTGATGGCCAAAGGCATAATGGAAGGCTACCCGAACGGGTATTTTGGCGTCGGCGTGAATGTGACCCGGGCGGAAGCGCTGCGGATTATCGCACGCCTGCAAAATAAATCGCAGCGGATCGCCGTATCGAATGAGAGCGAGCAGTTTGTGAAAATCGTGCCGACCAAGGACGGCAGCTACAAGAAGCTCGTGTTCCCGGACAAAACGATGCTCCAGGCCTACGGCGTGATGGAAGAGGCCGGCAAGCTGCGGGGGACGAACTACGACCTGGAAGAGACGACGCTGCGTCTGTTCCGGGATGCGGATGCCAAGGAGCAGGCCGTGAAAGGGGCGACGCTTGAAGCGCGCAGCAGCAGCGAGGTTTCCTTGTGGCTCGACCCGCAGTTTCAGACCTACGGCGTCACGGTGCGGCTGGAAGAAGGCACACTGGCCCGCAATACGGAAAGCATCCGCAAGTTTACGGATTTCTTGTTCGGATACGATGCCGAAACGTTTTACCGGCATTTTTCCGACATGTGCGCCAAGGCGGCTGCGAAGGAAGCGATTGAAACCGGTACGCAGCAAATCGGCGGTTATTCTGTGGAAACCCGGCTTGAACCGGACGGGAAGACGCTTGTTTTTTCGATGATCCGCTTAAAATAAAACCAGAAGCGCACGCGCTGCTGCCGGCCGGCTGAGATTGCTTTTTCTCGGCCGGCTTTTTCGATTTGCGGCGGCGGTGTGGTCGCGTCTATGCAGCATATTTTGCGCCGATTGGAGCGAATGTGGTACATACAAGTCCATCCAAAACACGCAAAGAAAAAAGATGTATGACAAACATGTACGTACAAGTGTATAATGACTGTAATAGTACCCACATTACCGGAAAGGTGTTGAACACAATGCTGGAAAGCTTGAAACAGGCGGTTCTCGAAGCGAACCTCGATTTGCCGAAATATCGGCTTGTGACGTTTACATGGGGAAATGTGAGCGGGATTGACCGCGAGCAAGGTCTTGTGGTGATCAAGCCGAGCGGCGTGCCTTACGAAGAATTGAAGGCCGAGGATTTGGTCGTTGTCAACTTGGAAGGCAGCATCGTGGAAGGGAAGCTGAAGCCTTCCTCGGACACGCCGACCCATCTGGCCCTATACCGCGCGTTCCCGACGATCGGCGGCATCGTGCATACGCATTCGCCGTGGGCGACAAGCTGGGCGCAAGCGGGCAGAGGCATTCCTGCGCTCGGTACGACGCATGCGGATTATTTTTACGGCGAAGTGCCGTGCACCCGTCTTATGACGGAAGCGGAGATTAAAGGCGCCTACGAGTTGGAGACGGGCAACGTCATCATCGAGACGTTCAAAGACAAGGACCCGTCGATGATCCCGGGCGTCCTGGTCAACTGCCACGCGCCGTTCAGCTGGGGCAAAGACCCGCACAACGCGGTTCATAACGCAGTCGTTCTCGAAGAAGTCGCGAAAATCGCGTACCGTACGTTCAACCTGAACCCGTCCATCGGCGCTATGGACCAGACGCTGCTGGACCGCCACTTCCTAAGAAAACACGGAGCAAACGCCTACTACGGGCAAAAATAAGCAAAAAGCAGTCGGCTGAGGAGAGCCGGCTGCTTTTTTTGGCAAGTGCGTGCGACTTCGAAGGCAAAAATGTGCCGGAGCGACGGGCCCGGCGGCTTCCAAAGGCTGAACGAGCGGGTGCGGCTTTAGAATGAGAAGCCTGCGGATTCGACTACGTTCAGGTTCACTTCGATGTTGCCGCGGGTTGCGCGGGAGTAAGGGCACACTTGATGCGCGGCTTCGACCAATTCTCTGGCGACGGGCGCGTCTACGCCGTCTATTTTGACGTCCAACTGCACGGCTAGCTGGAAGCCGCCGTCGTCAGCTTTGCCGATGCTTACGTGCGCCGTCACTTCGGTACCCTGGACTTCGATTCGCTTGTTGCGAATGACCAGGTTCAGGGCGCTGTCGAAGCAAGCGGAATACCCCGCGGCAAACAATTGCTCCGGATTGGTAGCGTTGCCGCCGGCCCCGCCCAGTTCTTTGGGCATCCGCACATCGAGTTTAAGGACGCCGTCGTTGGAGACGATCGATCCGTTTCTTCCTCCTGTTGCCGTTACAGTTGCTGTGTATAAGTTTTGCATGGTCATCAAGCTCCTTTTGCGTTTGGTTTTTGTTTGATTAATTGTGTGCAATTTAATTTTATACAATTTAATTTACTGCATATAGCGACAAAAGTCAAGACGGAGTCATGAAAAAAAATGCCTCCGCAATTCGAATTTTTTGAGACCGGTTTAGTTTGTACC
The DNA here is from genome assembly GCF_057749925.1 of Paenibacillus sp. sgz302191. Lineage (NCBI taxonomy): Bacteria > Bacillati > Bacillota > Bacilli > Caryophanales > Paenibacillaceae > Paenibacillus > Paenibacillus sp. sgz302191. The sequence continues at coordinate 147,695 of NZ_JBYLHY010000015.1, read as the reverse complement.
AAATGTGGATACGGGATGCATAAGTGTGAGGGGAAAGTTAGACGTCGGCACGCATCTCGAACGATGATTTTCATCGTTCTGACGTGCTGCACGTTCGGGCCGGATATCCGACGGGTATTTCTTGCAAACGGGGGCCGGTGCGATGTGCCGGGGGTATTTAAAGGAGTGAAGCGGATGAAATAGGTTTGCTGCACCCATATGCAGGCGTAGCGGGGGCTGCAAGGGAAGCAGCCCCGTGGCCGGGCCGGAAGGCGCCGTTTGCAGAGGAGTCAATCCTTGCTTTGGATCACTAGCAAATAGCCGGAGTCGATATCGATGGTTCCCGTATCTTCCACAAGCACGTTGCTGACGCCCAGCGACTGCCCGATTTGCAAGGTTGCTTGATGCAGCGGATATTGAAAGCCGTGAAGTGTAATCCCTGTCACTTCCATGCTCAAGGGCAGCAAGGAGACATGGGTGTACCGGCTTTTTCGGATCTTCGTCCGTCCTTTGACGGCTGCGATGACCTCGTTGCAGGCATCGATAATGGTGCAGGGGATGCCGCGGTCCGCCGCTTTTCGCAGCAGATGGATGTTGGACAGGGAATGGTCAAAGCGCGTCCCGAGAGCGCCCAGGAGCACGATGCTGCCGGGGTTGTTCGCCATCGCCCATTCGAAAGCCATCTCCGTATCGGTCAAATCTTTGAGAACGGGATCGCAATCGACGAACTCGCGGCTGGCCGCCCGGATTTCGTCCAGTTCCTCCGCCGATACGGAGTCAAAATCACCCAAAGCGATATGCGGCCGCAAACCGCTGCGTACGAGAAATAATGCGCCGCGGTCGCAGCCGACCAGCACATCGTCCTGCCGAATTTCTTGTGTAACCCAATCTCCGAGAGCGCCTCCGGTAACAATGACGATCCTCTTGCCTGACATATCGAAATCTCCTAACGTTTTCATAGAATTAACCTATATTATAGCATAGGAGTCTGGCGGGCGGAGTCCATCGGACAGATTCCATAGACAGAAAAAAACCGAGCTGTAAGCACAACCCGGAAAATTCCGCAAAAGCTTATACCCTCTTCAGACCTCTGCTCTTCTGTTTTCGCATTGGCGTGTTCTCTTTAAAATTGTGATCAATATCGGATTCATCCATGGAAAAGCCCTTCATTTCCCAGGTCGTTCGGCCCAAGACAAGATCGGCAGGGAACTCATCGCCCCGCTTGAGGGTCACTTCGCGGCCGTCTTCGTTGGCATAGACACCGTCGGTTTCGACCATGTCTCCGCTCATCGGGTCCATCGTTTTATCATTAGACATGCAGCAGTCCTCCTTTCTCATAGCCTATACATACGGTTTCCAAGGGTGGAGGAAATTATGAGCGCGATCATGTAGAATGAAATAGATGAACAAGAGATGCAGTCAAGAGAGGAACCGTGCAGCATGGCTTTATGGGGAACGATTGTCAATGCGCTGGCTATTGTCGCGGGAGGGCTGCTGGGAATCATGCTGCCGCGCATACCGGAAGGCATACGAAGCACAGTTATGCAAGGAATCGGGCTGGCAATAGCGGTTTTGGGCATTGCGATGGCGCTCAAATCGGATCGGATTTTAGCGGTTATCATCAGCCTTGTGATCGGGGGCATCATCGGGGAGCTGCTGCGGATCGAGGACAGGCTTGCGCGGCTTGGCGACTGGCTGCAAAACCGGATGCGAAGCAAGACGCAGGGAAACGGTACGCCCGGCATATCGGAGGGCTTTGTAACGGCGACTCTCGTGTACTGCATCGGGGCGATGGCGATCCTGGGGCCGCTGGACGGCGGTCTGAGGCACAATCATGACATTTTGTACACGAAAGCGCTGTTGGACGGGTTTTTGTCGATTATTTTGGCTTCGACGCTAGGGATAGGCGTCATATTTTCCGCGGGGCCGGTGCTTGTGCTGCAGGGCGCGATCGCCATGGCGGCGGCTTTGATAGCGACGGCGTTCAGCGACGCTTCCCTGCAGGCGATTATCGTGCAAATTACTGCGGTCGGAGGCGTACTTGTCATCGGCGTCGGTTTGAATCTGCTCAATATTAAAAAAATCAACGTCGGCAACATGCTCCCCGCCCTGCTCATCGCGGCCGTATCCGTTCCTTTGCAGGAATACGCCGCCGAGCTGTACGCGAAGCTGCTCCACTAAAACCCGCCGCCCGGGACAAACGAAAAAAGGCTTCTTGCATGTGCCGCGCACTAAGCAAAGAAGCTGTTAAATTTATAGCCCACTCCCCGAACAGTGATAATGTATCGCGGTTCGGAGGGGTTGGGCTCGATTTTTTTTCGCAGGTTGCTGATATGTACGATAAGCGTTCTTGGATCTCCGATACTGTCGAGGCTCCATACGATTTCAAATAATTGTTCGATTTTATAGACGCGGTTCGGCGTCTTGGCCATCAATGCCAGCAGGTCAAACTCTTTGGCGGAAAGGGAGATAGGCCGTCCAGTCACTTTGACGATGCGGCTGACCAAATCGATTTCTAACCCGGGGTATTTAACGAGCTGAGGATGGTCTTTCTGTTTATCGAGGATCGAGTTTCGCCGCAAATGCGCTTTGACCCGGGCGACCAGTTGACTTGGACTGAACGGCTTGGTTATGTAATCGTCGCCTCCCATGCTAAGTCCCAGAATGATGTCAATATCTTCGCTTTTGCCCGAAAGGAAAATAATCGGCGTATTATGCGTCTTGCGCAGCTGTCTGCACACTTCAATTCCGTCCAAACCCGGCAATAAAATATCCAATATGATAAGATCGGGCCGCTGGTGCAAAACAATCTCGAAAACGTCCTGCCCGTTATTTGCGCTAATAACCTCGTAACCTTCCCGAACCAGATAAAGTCGGATCAATTCGACAATATCCGGCTCGTCGTCAACGATAAGTATTTTTTCTCCAGACATGCATGGAATCCTCCCCGGTTATGTCAAGTCTCTATTTTGAAAGTAAGTGATTCCCATTTCAGGCCTACACTTCATTATAGAACGATTCTCGTCCCGATTCTATCCTTTTATTTCCATATTGTTTAAATCTGTCTGGGACCGCAGTCCGGGTTCCAATGAAACTCTTGAACGATGTATTGGGCCGGTACAGCCTCCGGTCATAGTTTTGACGAAGCAGGCGGGCAAAAAGTTAAACGGAGAAGAACAAGACGCAATGTGGATAACCGCTATTTGGCAGGTGGATAAATGTGTATATTTTGTGGATAAAACCTGAAATCCTGTGGGTGAACTGAGGCGGTGGTGTGGAAGGTTTGTGGATAACTTTTGAATGAGAGCGTACAACTTTTTAACCGGACCAGTATTTACAGTTTGCTAAACAACCGTCTTTCTTGCATGATAGAGAAGGCAAATAGACAACGAGGAGATGACACCAAGGTGCGAAAATGGGGAAAAAGCTTGAAAATCGCGGCTGTCGGCTTGACCCTCGCTTCGGGGATCATCACGACGGGACAGAACCAGGCCGTACATGCGGAGGCCGCAGCAAAACAGGGGAAATTCAACATGTCGTACTTGTTTTCGGGCAATCCGCAGTCTTACGTCTCACAAGTGGATAAAAGCGGCCAAGCGCTGGATGCGATTTCTCCCAATTATATCGATTTGAAATCGGACGGAACATTGCAAGTTTCGGAGACTTTCGATGCTTCTTTTATAGATGCCATGCACAAGGAAGGGAAACGGGTCGTTCCTTTTATAAGCAACGATTACAACGAAAATACCGGGGAAACGGCGATTGATAAACGCGAAGCGCTGGCGGCCCAGTTGGCCGAAATGGTCAAGGCGAACAATTTGGACGGCGTCAACATGGACATTGAAAATGTGAACAAGTCCTACCGGGACAAATACACGGATATGATCCGGCTTATACGCGCCAAACTGCCGGCTGACAAGGAAGTTTCCGTGGCGGTGCCGGCCAACCCGGAGGGAGATAAGGCGAGCTGGCTGGGAGCGTACGACTACAAAGCTCTCGCCCAGAACAGCGACTATTTGATGATTATGGCTTACGACGAAAGTTACCCAGGGGATCCGGATCCGGGACCTGTAGCTAGTTTGTCCTTTGTGGAAAAATCCATTCAGTACGCTTTGACGCAGGTTTCATCCGATAAAATCGTGCTGGGGATTCCTTTTTACGGCCGTTACTGGAATCAGAACCCGGCTTCTAACGGATCCAGCGTGTCCAACCAGACGATCGAGCAGCTGATCAAGACGTATAAAGGCAACAAACGATTTGATTTGGCCAGCCAATCGCCGACCGCCACGTTTGTCATTCAACCGACGGACGTCCTGCCGACTGTGAACGGGGAAAGTCTTCCTCCGGGCAGCTACACCGTCTGGTATGAAGACGAGCAGTCGATCAAAAAGAAGCTGGAGCTCGTCAAACGGTACAATCTCAAAGGCACCGGCAGCTGGAGCTTGAACCAGGCCGCTAACGGTACCTGGAACTACTACACCCTGTGGGCGGACGGTTTTTACTTCGACGATATGCAGACCCATTGGGCGCAGTCGGCCGTACTGGACGTGGCGAACCGCAGCTGGATGGTCGGCACCTCCACAGGCGCGTTCACGCCGGACGCGCCGCTCACGAGGGCGGAAGCGGCGGTCATTCTCGTCCGCGCGCTGGGACTGACCGGCGATGCGGGCACAGCCGCCGCATCGTTCAACGACGTGCCGGCCACCCACTGGGCCCGGCAGGAAATTGCGCTGGCGAAGCAGCACGGGCTGATCCAGGGGATCAGCAGCGACCTCTTCGCCCCGGATCAATCCATAACGCGGGAGCAGATGGCTGCGCTCCTCTCCCGCGTTGTGAACGTGCCTTCGGCCGGCGGAGCGGCGAAGGCAAGCTTTTCCGACGTGCCGGAGGGAAGCTGGTCGTACGCAGCCATTGCGGCGATGAGCCGCATGGGTGTCGTCGACGGCTTCGCGAACGGCACGTTCCGCCCGCAAGCGTCTCTGACGCGCGCGGAAATGGCGTCGCTGCTAAGCCGCATCGCGCCGCAGCTGAAAAAATAAGCCCCCCGCACCGCGGGGAGCTCTTTGCAGCGCCCTCCACTTGTTGGAGGGCTTTTTTTGCCGCCCGGGCGGCCGGCCGCGCAAAACCTGCGAAAGCGCAGGTTTTCGCGGTGCAAGCGGCCCGTCCCGTGGAAAAGCCCGCGAAAGTGCAGGCTTTTGCGGTATATACGGCCCGTCCCGAGGAAAAACCTGCGAGAGTGCAGGAATTTCCGGCGTAAGCGGCCCGTCCAGTGGAAAAGCCTGCGAAAGTGCAGGTTATTCCAGCGTAAGCGACCCGTTCCAGGAAAAACCTGCGAAAGTGCAGGAATTTCCGGTGTAAACGACCCGTTCCGGGGAAAAGCCTGCGAAAGTGCAGGAATTTCCGACCAGAACGGGGCCGAGCTGGCATTTCGGCTAAAATACCTGCAGATTTGCAGGAATTATTCGAGGAAAGCACATTAAGCAGCAAAAAGATGTACTTTTGCAGGCTTTTTGAGTTTTTCTGCACATTGCCTACGCTACTTAGCGAGCAAGCATTTCAGGAACGGGCGCCGGTCCGCGTACTCTGTCAGTACCAAGTCTTGCACCGCTCAAAACGCAGCCCCCGTTCCGCCACGCCGCCTCCCGTGCCGCGCCGTCCGCGGTGCCCGCCCCTGGCCCGCCGCGCCGCCTCCCGTGCCGCGTCCGGTCCGCGAAGCCCGCGCCCGGCCTGCCGCGCCGCCTCCCGTGCCGCGCCCGTCCGCGGTGCCCGCACCCGTCCCGCCACGCCGCCTCCCGTGCCGCGTCCGGTCCGCGAAGCCCGCGCCCGTTCCGCCACGCCGCCTCCCGTGCCGCGCCCGTCCGCGGTGCCCGCACCCGTCCCGCCACGCCGCCTCCCGTGCCGCGCCGTCCGCGGTGCCCGCCCCTGGCCCGCCACGCCGCCTCCCGTGCCGCGCCGTCCGCGCCGCCCGCCCCCGTCCCGCCGCGCCGCCTCCCGTGCCGCGCCTGGTCCGCGCTGCCCGGGTCCGGCTCGACTGGGCGATCCCCGCCCGAGTCCGGCTCGCCCGGGCGGTCAGGTCGCGACCGAATCGTCGCCTATTTTGACGAACGTTGTTTTTCCCGGCGGGCCGGGCTTGTTTTGGACGAACTGGCGGATATTTTTGATTCTCGTTTCGGAGCGAATGTTGTGATTGCTCCCGATATGCAGCACTGCGGAAGAAGAGATAGCGAGGATGCGTACGCTGCGAACTTTGATGCAAGATCCGAGGTTATCCGTACACACGCTTGCCGGTCCGCCCGGTTCAGGCTGCGGGAACGGTCTTTCGAATAAAGGATAGGCCGCGAAGCTGCCCTCATTCCCGTAAAAAATCGGTACTTCCCTTTGGACGGCAAAAACCCCGGTTTTCAAAACCATGTTCACGCTGTCACCCACCTGCATGACGCTTCCCGAACCGACTTCGTTATTGTAGACCCAATCTATGATCGATAGCCGCGCCATCCTTTCGCCTACCTTTCTCCGGCAAGCGGAACGAGGGGGCTGATAATGACCGATTCCGGCGGAGTGTCGAACATGGAGGATAAGGAGACGTTAACCGTGTCCCCGATCAAAAACACCGAGGAACTGGAAACGCCGATAATGCGCACATCGCCGACGCACAACTGTTTGTTTTCAACATGAAAATCCATCGGTCAATCACTATCCTTTCGCGGCAAGTTGGAAATATACGTTTCAATGGCGCTCAAAATATCCTGTTTGGTGCGTTCGAAAATGTTGGCCGTAACGGCTTCCAACGGCTGATCGAACCCGACGCTGCGGTATTGGCTGACGTAGTGCCGAATCCGGGTTTCAATCTGTTTGCGGATGTCATCCAAAATCATATCCCGGAAGCCGTCTTCCAGCGGATACTGGTATTTCTCCTCTATGCCGAGCATATCGGCCTGTACATCTTTCTTCAGATACTGTTCGATCCCGCTGGACACCTGCTGCTCAAGGCCGGAATCCGGAGGAACCTCCTCGGGAAACGAATCTTTGCTGCCGGCTCCGCCACCTGCCCCGAAGGACTTGCCGTTCACGCTGAAGTCGTCGATCGCATCCATGGATGCCGGACTGATCCCGATGGTCAGCGTTCCGTCCAGCTTTTCGACTTTGAGCTGGTCGAAGTGGTATTCGATCTTGTCAATGTGCACCCGTTTTTGATCTTTCAGCTCTTTCAGCTCCGTTTGCAGCTTCGCGACGCTCTGCTCCAGTTTGTCGATGCGCTGCTTTTGCGCCTCAATGTAATTGCACAACTGCTGTGTCCATTGCTGCCAGGTTATGGGCTTTTGCATCCGAGTAAGCACCTCTTTTTACCACATCGGTATGTAAGGCTTTTTGACAATTGCCGGTATCCGTCATGCCGGCGAGGGCAGAGGAACCAGGGACACCGGATTCGTAGCGGTCTGCCCAAGCTGCGGGGCAGGTTCGACAAACCCGCCGGTGTTATATAAATTGGAGAGGGATCGGATAGATCCGGCGCTGCCGATTTGTAGAACGGATGAGTTGGATACGGAATTGACTCGCAGATGCTGAATGAGTATGGTTTGGTGTATCGTCCAGTTCATGCTAAATGATCACCCCGTTTGCAGTAGTATCGATCAGATCGGGATCGTTGGTTACGGTATTGCTGAGCGCGTTGAAAACGCTCGGGAAATCCCCGGTGTTAAAGGAACCCGCACCGGCAAAAGTTTTGGATGAGCTGGTAGGAGATATAATCACGCAATCGCCGAAATGGATGACGGAGCTGGGACCTACGGACAGTATCTTTACGTTTCCTACGATAGACGGCATGTTCGCTCTCCCCCGATTCAGGCTCTATTGCTTTTAGTATATGTGGGTATCCGCCCAGAGGTACCTTTATAGATCGGTGTCACATGCGCATACCACGCACATATACTGTAGGGAAAATGAGGTGATGAGCTTGAACGGGTTTAATCGCCACCCTTGGTTGAAGTGGGAGCAGCTTGAAAAATTTTTAGGGCAAAAGCTGCCTTTTCGCGAAAATGGGCAGACCTTTCTAGATAATATGACGTGGGTTGAAGGATATGTACAGGACACGCTGAAAAAAGCGATGCACGGCTTGGACGCCACCGTTGCGTCCACTGCCCGAGCCGATGCTTCCGACATTTTTGAAACGCACGATCATGTTATCGTCAAGGTGAGGCTTCCTAAGGATGAGAATCCGAGAGCGCTGCAAGTGTTTGTCAAATCCGACCATATTAAGGTGACAGGTACTTTGGACGGTAAAGACCGTGTCATCAAGCTGCCTTCCATGGTGATACCGAAGACGGCGAGAGTGCGGTACAGGGAGAGGCTGATGCAGGTTCAGGTACGCAAGCGCGGTCTCAAGGAAGGCTACCATGAGGCGTTTATCCGCTTCTAGGAATTGAGCCCCGGCGGCATATCCGCGAAACGCAAACACCCTTAGGGGCTGGCCCTAAGGGTGTACTGGTGAGGTGATTACAAAACGCGGCGCGCTGTCATGTAACGCGAGGACCACGTTCCGCTGCTCATCTTCGTGATGCGGACTCCGCCTGCTCCGTACGTATGCAGCAGGGTGCCGTTCCCCATGTAGATCGCGACATGGTGGATAACGCCCGGTTTGCCGGGATTGGAGAAGAAAACAAGATCGCCTGGCTGCAGATTGCTTCTTGAAACATACTTGCCTACGTGAGATTGCTGCTGAGAGGTCCGGGGCAGATTAACGCCGACCTTCTTAAATACGTACTGGGTAAAAGACGAACAGTCGAATGTTCTCGTCTGTCCCGATTTGGCCCCGAACTGATACGGAGTGCCTAAATAATGCTTGCCGATGGAGATGACCTGACTGGCTTTGGAAGATGAAGAGGTTACCGCCGCCTCGGCCGCATGAGGGGCGCCGACCATTCCCGCAGATAGCCCTATTGAAACTGTCATTGCTGCAACGAGCAGTTTTTTGTATACTTTCTGTTGGTTTTTCATAACGTCCTCCTTGAGCTTTGTTGTGTGGTGATCGCTTCACCTAAGCCCAAGTATAGCAGATGAAAAACCGCCTATAATTTACCGGACAAGCCTGTACGGCCCGAGAGAGTAGGAGCCGGAAGCAATTCTGAGAGAATGATGAGAGTTGTCTGATAATATTTTTATTGACACGATCTTGGCAGCTTCACGGTGACGGTCGTCCCTTCGCCCGGCCGGCTGTTGAAGGCAATGGCGCCTTCGTGCGATTTGACGATGTTCGCCGCGATGGCCAGCCCCAGTCCCGCTCCTCCCAGCCTGCGGCTGCGGGCTTTGTCGGTGCGGTAAAAGCGGTCGAACAAGTGCGGCAAATCCTCTTCGGCGATGCCGATTCCCTGATCGATGACTTTGATCGCAAGAAGGTTAACCGTTTCTTCCTCAATGTTCACGATGACGGTTTTGGAGCTGTATTTCAAGGCATTGTCGAGCAAAATAACGAGCAGCTGCTTGATTCTGTAAGGGTCGCCCGTCATTTCGAGCCGCTCGGCCGCGCATTTGATTTCGATCTCCCGGCCGGAGGTGACGCGCAGCGAAGCGGCCGTTGACTGGACGAGCGGAACCAGGTCATAAGTTTCCCCGTCCTTGCAATGATCTTTCTCCGTCTCGATCAGGGAGAGAAGATGGCGGGTCAGCCGCTTGAGCTGGGCGCTTTCCGATAAGATGGCCTCGATGGCCTCGTCGCGCAGCTTGGCGTCGCTGAAAGCCCAGCGGCGCAGCAGGCTGGCGTAGCTCTCAATAATGGTAAGCGGCGTGCGAAGCTCATGGGAAGCATCGGCCAGAAACTGTTCCTGTTTCTGAAACGTCTCCTCCAGCCTGTCTATCATCCGGTTGAACGTGCCGCCCAGCAGCGCCAATTCGTCGGGATCTTTCTTCTCGCTCAGCTCGATGCGGCGGAACGTTCCGCTTTTCTCGATATTTTGCATAGTTGCGATCAATTGCTGCAAAGGACGGAAAATCGCATTCGTATAAAAATAGCCGCCGCAAATCGCCACGATCAAGGCGCCTACGGATGTCAGCAGCAAAATGGAAATCAGAGTGCTGGAATATTCCCCTAATTTATCGAGGCTGCGGCCGATTTCCAAAGTGGCGATCTGCTTTCCCTGATCGAATACCGGAGTTCGCACGAACACGAAAATGCCGTCGCTCGCCTGCTTGGTGGACACACTTTCCCGCGAGACATACACGGGCTTGTAGCTGAGCAGCCTTTGGTCGGAATAAATTTGATATTTGACCGTTCCGTCCTGTATCACATAGCGGATCATTTCCTGGGGGATCAACAGTTCGTCCAGATGATTCGTGCCGGTCCAATATTCCGGGTGATGCGGCAGATCCCGCTGCAGCAGCGTATGGGCTTTTTCTTTCAGCAGTTCAAGCTCGCCGCTCGTTGTAATGCGGATAAACATGAAGTAGACGAACGTAAAGCTCAGGAAAAGAATGACCGCCAGCCCCGCCGTTACCCAAGCGGTAATTTTTAATTTCAGGCTCATGGTCAGGAAGGCTCTTCAGAGGGCGGCTCAGCGTCCTGATCCTCGAAATTTTTATCCCCCGGCTCCGCCTTAAGCATATATCCGACTCCCCGTATCGTATGAATCAGCTTGGACGCAAACGGTTTGTCCACCTTTTGGCGCAAGTAGCGGATGTACACGTCCACAACGTTCGTATCCCCGATAAAATCGTATCCCCAAACTTCGGAAATGATTTGTTCCCTTGACATGACTTCATCCTGGTGGCGGATCAGGAATCGCAAAAGATCGAACTCCGTCGGCGTCAGCTCAATCGGGCTTCCCTCGCGCTGGACGGCTCTGCTGCGCAAATCCATCGTCAGGTTGTCCACTCTCAACAGATGGTCCTGCTCGGGCTGTTCCTGCAGAGTCTTCTGGCGCAGCAGGCTGCGGATTCGCGCAAGCAGCTCTTCGATGGCGAAAGGCTTGATGATATAGTCGTTCGCTCCCTGATCCAGCCCGCTAACCCGATCGGGAACGGCGTCCCTGGCGGTAAGCAGGATGATGGGAAGCGTGGCGTTCACCTGCCTGACCCGCCGCAGCACTTCCAGGCCGCTCATTCCCGGGAGCATGATATCCAGCAAAATCAGATCCCAACTACTGCCCGCGAGCGCGGTCTGCAGCCCCAGCTTTCCGTCGTTTTCCACCTGCACCGAGTAGCCTTCATGTTCCAGTTCCAACTGAAGCACTCTTGCGATGCGCTGCTCGTCTTCGATAAGCAAAATTCGACTCATACGGACCGAATCACTCCCGGTATCTAGTAGCTTTATTATTTTCTACATTCCCGATTGCATACGCCGCTTTGGACAATTGACAGGTATTGCCTTAAAAAGCAGGGATACCTTTTGGACGGACGGAATTTGTAGGGTAGAGAATATAAAAGAGAGGCGCTGACAGTGACGACGAATCAGGCATGCAAGCTGCAACATCTGCAGGATGCTTATGCATCTTTATGCGGATTGACGCTCATTTTGATTGATCCGGCCGGCCGCAATATGACGGAGCCTTCCGGACCGATTCAGCTTCCCAGAATGTTATGGGAGGCTCCTTTAATTATGAAAAACAAGGCTCTGGACGATACGATGGAACGTGTGCAAACGGTGCAAAGACCGATCGTGTATGAAAGCGAGGACGGCATCAAAATTATTGTGGCGCCTGTTCTCGTGCAGGAACGGGCGGTTTGTTTTTTGCTTGCCGGCGCCTGGCTGGATGCGCGGAACAAGGAGCTTGTCAAGCGCATAGTCACCGAATCCGCCGCTGCGGCCAACAAAGAGCTGTGGGAGCAAGCTGTGGAGGAGGCCCCGTCCTTGTCCGCTCCCGAAGTGGAAGGCGCGCTGGAGAAGCTGGTCGTCATGACGGATATGATCAGCGACATGTTCGAGACGAGGGACAGGGTGAAAGCGCATGCCAACCGGCTTCAGCTGCTTCGCGTGCTGAGTCTTTTGAATGGCCGGGACGATGCCTGGCTGCGCAGTATACTGGATATTTTCGTGAAAATCACCGAGCTGCAGTTCGCCGGATTTGCGGTGAAATCCGGGGGCGAGCAGTACGTCGTTGCCGAGACGTCCGGCACCGATACGGATCATAAGCGGCTGCAAGGGGCTCATTTTTATATGGGCGAGGGGCTGCTGGGGCAAGTGGCTTTGACGCAGATTATGGGATACTGGGAGGATATTGCGGAAGATCCCAGGGCTTCGATTTTCACGTGGCGGGGCTTGGCTCCGCGATTCATCATTTGCTATCCCGTCAAGTATAACGGGCGGCTGTACGGGCTGCTGTTTGGCGGCAGCGCCGCGGGCGGTTCCGGCATGTCGGAGGAATTGGCCGATATGGGCGGCATTTTGGCCGGGCAAATGGCCTCCGAAATCCACTACAGCCACATGCAGAAGGAAATGGACAAGAAGCGGTACCAGGAGCGAGCTCTGCTGGAGCTTTCGCAAGGATTGATTGACGTTCATGAGCATAAGACCGCATACAAATGGATCGTGGAGACGATTTTTCGTGACACGGATGCGAAATTTGTCGCTTTTCAGCAGCAAAATACAATCGTGTACGCGCTGGACGGCGATGAGGGGCAGCTGACAAAAGCATTTGCCGAAATGATCGCCGAACGCGGCACCATGTCCGCTTTCCGCAAAACGATAACGAGCCGCTGGCGGGGCACGGAGCTGCTTGAACTCCCCTTGGTCGTGCGGGGGGAACCGTTTGGCGCGCTTGCGGCTGCTTTTGAGCAAGGGCACGATGTCAAAGAAGTGCTCTACTTTTTCCATATGGCCGGCAGCCTGCTGGTTCATATGATGGGAAGCGGGCCCAAAGAGGCCGGCGCCAAGGAGTGCATAGGAACAAATTCCTATGCGGAAAGCCCAGGCCTCGCCGATAAGCTGCCGGCAGACGGGCTTCCGGCGCAGGCCGAGGCGGGCTCGTCCCGCCGTTTTTACGGCAAGCTGACCTCCCGGGAGGCGGAAGTGCTTGATTTGGCGGTGCAGGGCCTGAACAACACAGAGATAGCCAAAGTCCTTTTTATAAGCGCCCATACCGTCAAAAATCATATGACCAAAATATATGAAAAGCTCGAAGTCGCCGACAGGCCGCAGGCGCTGGCGAAATATTTTCAGGCGTTAGGAAATTATTCCTAGACCTGTTAATAGTACATAAGGCCCAAAACAGGAGCTGCAGGGGATGTTCCGAAGCATGGTTTTCACCTCAAAATAGAAGCTATAAAGATGAGGGAGGAAACCAGAATGAGATTCACGATTCGTTTCAAGCTGTTATCTAGCTTTTTAGCGGTTATTGTGCTTTTGATTGCAACGGGAATCACCTCTATTGTGGGGATGAACGCCATGGGCAACAAGGCCGGAGATGTGAAAGATTCGTATATGCCGAGCATTGTGACGCTTTCCAAAATGAAAGAGAACGTTCTGGACACCAGGGGATGGATGCTCCGGTATATTGTGGATAACGATGCCGCCGGCAGGGCCAAAGCGGAGAAGACGATAAGCGACAATCTGGAGCTGCAAAAGGCGATTCAACGCGAGTACGAGCCGACGATTACGTCGCCGGAAGAGCGGGGCTATTACAATGAATTTGTGAAAAGCTGGAATGCGTATACCGATCAAATACCCGGCATCATTCAGGCGAGCAAGGACAATAACGTCACGCGGGCTAACGAGCTGCTGCGGATTGCCATCGCGGATATAACGAAAGCTTCGGAGATGTTGAACAAAAACGTAGATCTGAACAATAACGGGGCTGTCGCTTCTATTGACGCTTCGGTAGACAGTTATCTTCAGGGACGAACCATCGTTATTATTCTCGTTGCGGCCGCAAGTATTATCGCCATCGTCCTGGCGCTGATGATTTCGCAATCGGTAGCGAGCGCGGTCCAAAAGCTTGTCGCCTCGCTGCGTAAAATCGCATCCGGCGACTTGCGGGAGCAGGTGGAGGTGCGCTCCAGAGACGAAATGGGTCAATTGGGAGCCTCGCTGAACGAAACGACGGAAAAGCTGCGCAGGCTGATCGGCGATATTATGACTTCGGCGCAAAGTCTGGCGGCGGCTTCCGAGCAAATTTCCGCCAGTTCGCAAGAAATTGCCGGCGGAACGACAACGCAGGCGTCTGCGGCACAGACGATCAACGAGCTGTTCAAGGATTTGTCCCGGGCGATCGAATCCGTAGCGCGAAGCGCGGAGACGGCTTCCGAGCTGTCCAATAATACGCGAGTGGGGGCGGAACAGGGCGGCAAAGTCGTCCAGGCTTCGATGGACGGGATACAGCAGTTGAACAGGCAGATGTCCCTGCTCAAGGAGGACTCGATCAAGATCGGGGACATTATCGAGGTGATCGATGAAATTGCCGAGCAGACGAATTTGCTGGCGTTGAATGCGGCCATCGAAGCGGCCAGGGCGGGCGAGCAGGGCCGCGGATTCGCCGTAGTGGCCGATGAAGTGCGCAAGCTGGCCGAGCGGAGCTCTTCGGCTACGAAGCAGATCGGCCAGATCATCAGCGGGATGCACTGGGCGATCCGATTTTGCACATTTTGCGCAATGCGGCCGACCACGGGCTGGAAGGACCGGCGGAACGGCTTCAGCTCGGCAAGCCGGCCAAAGGGCGAATTACGCTCAAAGCCGCCCATCAGGAAAATCAGATCGTCATTACGATTGCCGACGACGGGCGCGGCATAGACCCGCAAAAAATTAAAAGCTCAGCCGTCAAAAAAGGCTTTATCACCGAAGAGGACGCAGCCCGGATGACGGACCGGGAGCTCGTATTTCTCATTTTTCATTCCGGTTTCTCGACGGCGGCTTCGGTCACGGACATATCCGGACGCGGCGTAGGCATGGACATCGTACGCTCGCAAATCGAAAAGCTGAACGGCGTCATCGGGATCGACACGACTCTCGGGGGCGGCACCGTGTTCACGATCAAGCTGCCGCTGACGCTTGCCATCATCCGTTCTCTCCTGATTAAACTGCACAATCAGACTTTTGCCGTGCCGCTTGTCAACGTGATTGAAATTTTGCGGCTTTCGCCGGGCGATATCCGCCGTCTCCAGGGCCAGGAGGTGTGCCTAATCCGCGGGGCGGTATTCCCGCTCGTGCGGCTCCACCGGAAGCTCGGCATTCAGCATTCATCCTCCGCAACCCCGAAGCGGTTGTTCGTCGTCATGCTTGGCGTAGCCGACAAGCGGGTATGCGTGGCGGTGGACGGTCTTGTGGGCAACCAGGAGATCGTAATCAAATCGCTCGGCGCTTACATAGGCAACGTTCCCTTCATTTCCGGCTCTACGATTCTCGGCAACGGGAATGTGGCGCTGATACTCGATGTAGGCTCTCTCGTCCGGGAAGAGGGCTCGATTCCGGTGTCAGGCCCATCCGAGCTTCTGCCTGGAGAAGACGGTCAACGGGAAGAACGGCAGTTGGTCACGTTCAAGGTGGAGGAAGGCCAGTATGCGCTGGATATTCAACAAGTCAAAGAAATTATTACCGTTCCTTATATAACACGGGTCGTTGCCTCGTCCGATCATATGCTCGGCATTATCAAGCTGCGCGGCCAGACTATGCCGGTATGGGATCTGCGATCTTTTTTCCGGCTGCCGCCCCTTGCCCAAACGGACAAAACCCGCATCGTCGTGGTGGAGATGCACGGAACGGAATTTGGCATTCGCGTGGACGCGGTGACGGAGGTTATCAAAATCCGCCGGGAGGAGCTTGGCCCTATACCGAAGGAACTGACAGATCCGGAACGCGATATTATCGATCTTGTCTACGAGCGGGAAGGCCGCTTTGTCATGCTGTTGAAGTTGGAACGAATCGTATCGCTGCAGCGGTTGGAGCGTCATGAGTCTCATGCTTTTGCATAAAGAAAGGACTGGCCTGCAGATGAGAATCGAAACGGTGGATGGAATTGAACTGCTCATTTGGCAGCAGGATATCACGCTTAAAAATGTCGATGACTTCCGCGCCGCCGTCAACAGGCTGGCCGAAGGAAGCGGCGACAAGCTCATCGTGGATTTATACGGCGCAGCCTACCTGAATAGCGCGGCGTTGGGCGTCATCGCCGATGCGGCGCTCTCGGCGGAAAGCCGGGGCAAGGAGCTCGTTATTTCCGGCGTGCGTGCGGCGGTTGCGGAAATTTTGGCGATCGTCCGTTTCGAGACGTTCATGAACATCTTTGCCAGCCTCGAGGAGGCGCGTGCCTATTACGGCAATGGGAAAGGATGATCGTATCCTTGGCGCAGGTCTGCAAGCGTTTGGCGATCGGCAGCAAAGAAGAGATTTTGACGGCTATGCAAATTTCCGCAGAAATGGCCGCTGCCGCCAATATAACGGGCACCAGGGCGGCCCTCCTGAAGCTGGCCACGGAAGAGGCGTGTATGAACGCTTGGGAGTATGGCGGTTTGGCGTCCGCGCGGTCTTTTGTCGTGCAGTGGCTGTTGGACCGGGAGCAGCTCGAAATCAGCGTCATTCAGCCCAAATACAGCGGCTTCGGGCTCCCTGCCGGATACGCGCCTAACCGGAGCGGCCGCGGCCGGGGGCTAGTTCTGATTCAAGGCATCATGGACGAGGTGGGGTTGTATCATCAGCGGGCTTATACCGCCCTATGGATGAGAATGAACAGAGGAGATTGCGATGTTGAAACAGACTCCGATTTTTAAACTGTCCGGCGATGGGGGGAAATACCGGCTGACGGCGAAGGTATCGCTCTTGCTTTTGGCATTGTGCTTCTTCATCCCGATGGAATCGTTATATCATGCGGTCATTCAAATTGTTCTGTTTGTTCTCATTCTCGCGTTCGTAAGATTCGAACCGGCGGCACAGCCGCCGGGCAGCCGCAAACGGTCGCATATGGAGATTCCGCTGGAAGAAATACTGGGAAATATCGATGCCCATCTTTATTCTTATGACATTTCCCGGCAGAAGATCGTGGCGGTATCTCCGTCGTCCGAAAGGCTGCACGGCTATCCGTACGAAACTTTTGTGAAAAATCCCGATTTCTGGCTTGAGCTGATCTACCCCGATGACGTTCCCCTGCTCAGTCCGGAAGCTATCCGTTCGGCGGGCAAGGCCCCTTATGTGTGCAGCTTTCGCATTATACATGCCAGCGGCGCCATCAAATGGGTCGATTCCAGAATGTACTCGGAGTTCGACGACAGCGGCAACCTGCTGATGATCAAAGGCATCCTTCTGGATATGACCGGGCAAAAAGCGGCGGAAGAAGTGCGCAAGAAAGATTTGGAGCTTGCCACACTCGTGCAGCAAAGCGTGCTCAGCCCGCCGCTTCGGAACGATGCCATATCGATTCTAGGCAAATACGCGCCTTCCCACTATCTCGGGGGAGATATGTATGCGTGGTATCAGCTCGACGACCATCGCTACGGCATTATTATTATCGATGTCATGGGCAGCGGGGTAGCATCGTCGCTGATCAGCATGTCGATCCGCTCGCTGCTGGAAGGAATTATCCGCAAATGCAAAGAGCCCGAGATCGTCATCAAAGAGCTGAACGTCCACATGTACAAGTTGTTCCGCGCCGCGAGCAGTCCCAAGCATTTCTTTTTTACAGCGCTTTACACAGTGATCGATACGGAACGCAAATGCTTGGAATACATTAATGCCGGCCACACCTCGGGGTTTGTGGTAGTTGCGGACAAGGAGGTCAAGGAGCTTGGATCAACCTGCGTTCCTATCGGCCTGATACCGGAGCTTCAGCCGATGAAGCAGACGCTGCATTATGCCGGCCCGGCTCGCCTGGTGCTGTATACGGACGGCTTGATCGAATCCCCGGGCGTATCCATGAAGCTCAAGCAGGAGGAGCTGAAGGCGATGCTGAGAGCCGGTACAGAGGTCTCATTGCCGTTATTTCTGGAGCAGATGCTGCAAATCAAAGGGAAAGATTGCCCGAATCCGGATGACGTGTGCATGGTGGGGGCCGATTTATAACGGGGAATTTGACAATCTTATTTAGGTTTTGTAAAATTAAATTGCATAAAATTTAAATGACGAACCGTGGGAGATGATGGGGATGAGCGTTCACGAATATGAAGCCAAAAGCATTCGCGGCACTGATGTCCGGTTGGAGCAATATAAGGGGAAAGTTGTGCTGATCGTGAATACGGCGAGCAAATGCGGTTTTACCTCGCAATATTCCGATTTGCAAAAGCTGTATGAGAAGTACCGGGAACAAGACTTCGTCATTCTCGGTTTTCCTTGCAACCAGTTCGGGGGGCAGGAGCCGGCAGCGAACGAGGACGTACATGTATTTTGCCAACTGAATTATGGCGTAACGTTTCCGCTTTTTGAAAAGCTGGAAGTCCGCGGGGAAGGGAAGCACCCGCTGTTTGCTTACTTGACGGAGCAGGCGCCGTTCAAAGGGTTCGATCAGAGCCAGCCGTCAGGCAAAATGCTGCATTCGATGTTCGCCGAGAAAATGCCCGAGCAGCTTCTCGATAACGAGATCAAGTGGAACTTTACGAAGTTTTTAGTGGACCGCGACGGGCGTGTCGTCGATCGCTTCGAACCGCCTGTCGATCCTAAGGACGTCGGGCCTGCTATCGAAGCGCTGCTGTAAACGGTTATTCCGGGAGGCGCTCCCGTTTCCCGATTGGGCCTCATAAATAAGAAAGCCCCTTAACTTAAGGGGCTTTTTGACGTCTTATACGATGTCGCGGACGATAATTTCGCCGAGATATCTTCCGAGATCGACCGGACCATATCCGGTTTGCGTCGGCGCTGTAATGCTCGCATCTACGACAATCTGCGCCGTATTGCCTACTAGCACGCCTGCAGCAAGCAGTGCATCTGCGGAAGCTGTCGCCACATTCTGCTCATTCCCGCCATTCGCTGCAGTAAATAAAGGAACGGTCAGTACGATGATGCCAAGAATATTTAAGATTTGCAGCGTTGCGCTTACGAATGCCGTTTCATTGGCCGCAAAAGCATAAAACACGCTTACTGGCAAAGCTACGGCAAGAATAGGCAGTCCAGGGATGACGAAGGTGCTCCGCAAGGTAACGGTTTGTCCCGGAACATTATTGGGAGACCAAATATAAGCGGTGCTTCCGTTAACCGCCGGGGACAGAAGTGACGGGAGAGTCGCAACGGCCGCCGTAGGAAGAGTTCCCGGAGGAGCTGCGGTGTCGGCAATTACCTGCGTGTTGGTTGTCGTTGTAAAAGCTTGTAAAGCAAGAGCCATATAAATATCGCCTCCATACTAGGTTATGCCTCTTTCGGCATGATTTATACTATGTTTGTCTATTACTCTACGATTGGACAGGTTGAGTGGTATAAAGACCAATTTTTTTTTGAATGATTTTGTCGAAAGCGCCATCCCAATGATGTTGCCCTGCATCGGCCTAGTTCATATGCAGCATTTGCCACATAAAATAGCAGCAAGATCTGCAATGGCTGTTAAAGATGAACGTAAAGGAGCGCTGCGTATGAGCCTTTCTCCCAGAAGAAAAGCGTTTGCCGGACCGCTGCAAAAAGTTGTGATCATGCTCGAGGATCATGATGCCACAGGAAAAGTGTATGCGGAAATCAACGGGTTTCTTACATCGAAAGATACGTTGATCGAGGCGATTAGAAGAATAGAGGCCGGCAACATTTACGCCGATGAAGCATGCACAAAGTTGGTCGACGACGAATATATCGAAGCCTACAGAAAAATACCTTCCGGCCAAAAAGACGATGAGTTCGTGTTTTTAATCGACCGGCGGTTTGCGGAGAACCATATCGTAGGGGCGAGACTGGTAAAATAACGTTCGCACCGTTATCCGGCAAGCAAAAACACCCCTTGGCACGGCAGAGAGAACGGATCTCTTCGGCCGGGACCAAGGGGTGTTGGCGTCGTGCGCTTAAATTATTCTTTGTGAGCTACAGGCACAGTTTCCGGGGAAGTCAACTTATCGTAGAAATCTACGAACTTGTCTCTGTCCGGGCTGTTCAGGTGCGCCATCGCAGTGCGCGGATGCTCATCCAGCGCGCCGACGATCATGTATGGAATGAGGTAGCCCCAATCCCATTTTTGACGCATGGCGATCATGTGCTTCTCGATAATTTCCAGCACCGGACGCACGTCGTAGCGCGGGTTTTTCAAATGGCTGAGCAGCAGCTCGGTGGTGCAGTTGCCGGCGGCGCGGCCCATTCCGTACACGGAGGAATCCAGGAAGGCAACGCCTTTGTCCGCCCCCATGATCGTGTTGGAGAAAGCAAGCTGCAAATTGTTGTGCATGTGCAGGCCGAGCTCTTTTTCAGGCAGTAAGCGCTGGAATTTCGCCACGAGGTAGTCGATGTCCTTGTAATTCATGCTGCCGTAGGAGTCTACGATATAGACGACGTCAACCGGGCTTTTGTTGATTTCTTCGAAAGCTTCCACGAGTTCGTTTTCCATGACATGCGAAAGCGCCATGATGTTCAGCGACGTTTCGTAGCCCATGTCGTGGAATTTTTGAACGAGCTCAAGACCTTTATCTACATCTTTGATGTAGCAAGCGACGCGGATCAAGTCCAGCAGACTGTCTTCGCGAGGCAAAATATCTTTCTCATCGACACGGCCGATATCCACAAGGGCGGAAAGCTTGGTGTCGGTTTTTTGCGTAATCACGTCTCTCAGAAACGATTCGTTCAAAAATCTCCAAGGACCGGAAGCCCCGCCTTTCAGCAGTTTTTCCGAGTTTTTGTAGCCGATTTCCATATATTCGACGCCGGCTGCGCTCAAACCGCGATACATGTCTTTGACAAACTCTACGCTAAAATCCCAATCGTTGACCAGACCGCCGTCGCGAATCGTGCAGTCCAAAATTTTGTGTTGATGATGCTTGACCATGCTCTGTATACCCCTTCCCGCTTGTCAAAATATCGGATCTGATTTTGCTATATTATGACTTATCTTCCGCATGCTTGTCAATGAACAGATGCCGCATGCCAAAGCAACTTTCCCGCCGCGCCTGCGTTTATAGGGTATAAAGTTTGTGTAAAAGAACAGGAGGTGCCCGGGTGAATCTCGATATTCGGACATTGGCGCAAGAAGTTGCCGTAAAAGCCGCCCGGCAGGCAGGCGAGCTGGCGAGAGAACGATTTGGCGGCAAACTGGATATCCGGCATAAAGACAGCCGGGGAGATCTGGTCACGGAAGTCGACATTATGGCGGACAAGCTGATCGTGGAGGAAATCGGACGGCATTTTCCGAATCACCGTATATTCAGCGAAGAAGCGGGGGCTGGCGGCGCCGACAGCGATTGGGTCTGGCATGTCGATCCGCTGGACGGCACGAACAATTTTGCGCTTGGCATTCCGCTCTACGGCGTTTCGATCTCGCTAAGCTTCCGGGGACAAATCACCGTCGGCGTCGTGCACGATTCTGCGCTCCGGCAGACGTATTCGGCGATCCGCGGCGGGGGAGCTTGGCTGAAGGATGCGAGGCTGGAGGCGAAGCCCCGGGGAGCTTTGGTCAAATCCACGATTTCGTGGATTCAGGGCCACATCGTCGGCAAGGACGACGTCCTGGCGCTGAAGCTCAGGCATACGCTGGAACAGCGGCTCAAAAGAGTGCTGCGCGTATGGGCGCCGTCGCTGACCTGGGGCATGCTCGCCAGAGGCGACCTGCACGGGATCGTGCTGTACAACTCCGAAGGCGAGGATTTGTACGCGGGGCTGCTGCTTGCCCTGGAAGCAGGGGTCAAGGTTACGGATTTCGCCGGAAATCCGGTCACCGGCGGGGAGACGCCGACGCCTTATCTGGTCGCGGCAGCGCCCGAATACCACGATGAGCTGCTGCGTATCGTGCAGGAAGTTATAGAATAGGACGAGATTGCAGAAGCTAGTGGCAGACTTTACAATTTGGATGCAGAAAGGATGCCGGACATGAACAGTTCTACTCCGATTTTTTTCGAATTTGCGCAGGAACGAGATGCGCTTCTGGCGCTTGATACGCTGGAAGAGCTTGGCTACGAGCCCGAATTGCTTCCTGAGACCGAGCGGCCGACTTTGCACATTCATATCGACGACCAGGAGCTTACGTCAGCATTGGAAGTTGCCCAAGCGCACGGGGGCAAACTGGTCGAGCGCCAGCAAAGCAGGTCCGAAGGGGACACTTATGCGATGGCCTACGACCTGGAGAATTCGATCCGCATTCCGGCGCATACGGTGAATGAAGATTGGCCCGAAGGCTATGCGGAGCAAAACGGCCCGGCAGCGGCGGACGCGGTGCCGACCGACGACGAGGCCGCCTTCGACCCGTCCGCGGACGACTACAACCGCTTCAGCGCGGGAATCCGCTTTTGAGGAAGGCGCCGCCGGGAGGGCGCCCCCACGATCGTTTCGTGGGGGCGTTTTTGTTGTGCGGGGCAAGCCTATTTTTGGAGCGGCGGTGATTGGGCCGGCGATGTTTGCCGATGGTTGCGCAGCTCCTAGCGCGCCCAGCCCCCAGCGTGCGAAGCACTACCCAGCGTGCGCAGCACCACACCGTGCGCAGCACCACCCACCGTGCGGTGGTGGTGTGCTGCATGAGGGCGGTCGGTCGAGTCAGGCTTTTGGGAAAGCCGCACGCGCACGCTAGAGCCGGTATCGCACATTCTCATCTGGCTCTGGTTGCGCGAAGAAAACCTGCAAAAGTACAGTTTTTGCTCGGTTGATACGCTGCAATCGAAATATTCCTGCAATTGTGCAAGCTTTTCGCCGCGAACATGGGCTCAGATCCATTTTCATCGAAAATTCCTGCACTTTCGCAGGCTTTTCGCCAAAATGGACCACTTTCACGGGGAAAACCTGCACTTTTGCAGGTTTTCTTCCAGTCAAGCCGCCTTGTGTCCCCTATTTCAGCGCCGCAACCCGTGCAGGAGAGGTGCGGGTTAGAGAAGATCTGCTGCGGCCGTCGAGTTGCCCGGCTGCCGTCATGCAGCGCAACGCTGCATGCTGGAGCTGTGCGCAGTGCGCAGTGCGAAAACTGCCGCGGCTGCACGTATCCCCCATGCGGAACGGTGAAAGCGAGCGGGAATTCCTTTGCAGAAGCGGTTCAACAAAGCGGGCCGGTACGCTTTTTTCGAGTGTTTCGGTTTTATGCAGTTTGTTTTACAATGGATAGTATCGCTGTGCTGAAAGGCCGGCTATATTGTCGAATTTTGGGGGAAATATGATTGTTTTAGCTTGTTTGTTGTTTGCGGTAACCATTGCTTTGGTGATTTGGCAGCCCAGAGGGCTCGGAATCGGCTGGACGGCGTCGGGAGGGGCGCTGCTGGCGCTTTTGCTTGGTGTAGTGACCTGGCACAATGTAATCGAAGTTACCGGTATTGTGTGGAATGCCACGCTGGCGTTTGTCGCGATCATTTTGAACTCGCTGCTGCTCGATGAGATCGGCTTTTTCGAGTGGGCGGCGCTGCATATGGCACGTCTGGCAAAGGGCAGCGGAAGACGCATGTTCGTATACGCGGTCCTGCTCGGCGCAGCTGTATCGGGGCTGTTCGCGAATGACGGGGCGGCGCTCATATTGACGCCGATTGTTCTCGCGGTGGTGCGCGCGCTGAAGTTCGAGCAGGCGATGGTGCTGCCTTTTATTATGGCGGGCGGATTTATCGCCGATACGGCGTCGCTGCCGCTCACCGTCAGCAATTTGACGAATATTGTGTCTGCGGACTATTTCGGCATCGGTTTTGGAGAATACGCATCGCGCATGCTCGTGCCGAACCTGTTCTCGATTGGAGCCAGCCTGCTGATGCTGTACCTCGTCTACCGCAAGCGAATGCCGCGGCAAATCGATGTGTCCGCGCTCAAGCAGCCGCGCGAGGCGATCAAAGACATGCGCTTGTTCCGCTTGGCGTGGATCATTCTCGGCATTATGCTGGCGGGTTTTTTTGCCAGCGAGTTTATCAAGATTCCCGTCAGCATGATCACCGGCCTGGCGACGCTGTTTTTCCTGATTGCCGCCGGACGGAGCAAGACCGTGAATGTCCGCAAAATCGTCAAGGAAGCGCCCTGGACGATCGTCGTTTTTTCTATCGGCATGTATGTGGTCGTATATGGGCTCAAAAACGCGGGACTAACGGACCTGCTTGGCAAGCTGATTCAGGCTTCGGCGGATTACGGCTTGTACGCGGGAACGCTGGGCATGGGTTTCCTTGCGGCGGTATTGTCCTCGATCATGAACAATCTGCCTACTCTTATGATCGACGCGCTCGCCATTCACGGCACGCAGACCGAAGGAATCATGCGCGAGGCGCTGATTTACGCCAACGTCATCGGCACCGACCTCGGGCCGAAAATCACCCCGATCGGCTCCCTGGCCACGCTGTTGTGGCTGCATATTTTGTCCCGCAAGGACGTGAAGATTACGTGGGGGTACTATTTTAAAATCGGCTTCGTACTGACCGTTCCAACCTTGTTTGTGACGCTTACAGGACTTTATTTATGGCTCAAATGGATTCATTGAGGTGGATGAGAATCGGCACCGCCGCGGCGGCCAAGCTTTTCCGGCTGTATCCCGGCCGCTGCTGCTGCGGACAGCTGGCCGCGAACGAGCCGGCTATCCGTTTTTGGCGCAGTGTCTACGAAGCGCAGCAGTGCGAGTTTTACAAATTGGGGAGAGAAGAGGACCTACAGTTCCAGCGCAGCTGCGCTTAGGCCCGCCGTATAGCCCGTCGCAAAAGCAGCCGTGATGTTGTAGCCCCCGGTGTAGCCGTGAATATCTAGAATTTCCCCGCAGAAAAACAGCCCGCCCATGAGCTTGGACTGCATCGTCCGCGGATCGATTTCTTTGAGGTGGACGCCGCCGCCTGTGACGAAAGCTTCCTCCAGAGAAAGTGTGCCGTGAACGGACACGGGAAAAGCTTTCAGCAGCTTGCTCAGCTCCAGCCAGTTCTGCTTCGGAATATGGTCGAAGGTCAACTGCCCGTCCAGGCCGGCTTTGTCCAGCAAAAGCGGAATCAGCCGCTCGGATACGAGGCTTTTCAGCACGTTCTTGATCGCTTTTTTGGCCTCCGCTTTGGCAAGATCCAGGCTTTCGCCGTACACTTCGTCCATGCTCCGATCCGGAAAAAGGTCGATCGTCAGCAGCACTTCTTTCCGTTCGGACTTGGCCAGCTCTTTGACGACGAACTGGCTGCAGCGCAGGGCAATCGGGCCGGATAAGCCGAAGTGGGTAAACAAAAGATCGCCGCGATGGGTGATGACGGCTTTGCCCTTCGCGTTCCATACCGACAAAGCCGCGTCCCGCAGGGCAAGGCCCTGCAGCTCCCGGCTGCGGATGAAAGGCTCCTTCGAGGTCAAAGGGACCTCGGTCGGAAACAGCTCCGTAATGGTGTGCCCGGCATCCTTCGCCCATTCGTAGCCGTCGCCCGTCGAGCCGGTGTGCGGCACGGAGCAGCCGCCGGAAGCGACGATGACGGAGCGGCTGCGGAACGTTTCGCCACTGCGCGTACGGATGCCGCGGACATGTCCGTCTTCGTACAGCACCTTGGCGACCGGACTGTTCGTGCGGATATCCACGCCTTGCTTGCGGACTTGATTCACGAGCGCATCGACGACCGTTTTGGCTTTGTCCGTGACCGGAAACATGCGTCCGTTGTCTTCCTCTTTCAAGCGGATGCCCAAATTTTCAAAGAACGCGATAATATCGCGGTTGCCGAACCGGGAGAACGCGCTGTGCAAAAAGCGTCCGTTGCCCGGAATATGCCGGATCAGCTCATCCATATCCTTATTGTTCGTCACGTTGCATCTTCCGCCGCCGGAGATGCCGAGCTTGCGACCCAGCTTGTCCCCTTTATCCACAAGCAATACTTTCGCGCCGCCGGCACTGGCGGCAATACCTGCCATCAATCCGGCTGATCCGCCGCCGATAACAATCACATCATAGTTCATTGCAAAAGCCCCTACACGATTATTTCTTCCATAATAGCACGGGAGCGCGGCAGTTCAAAACAAACGCCCGATGAAGGCCGGAAGTGTTTCAGGAAACTTTCATTTTACGTTCATGCGATGTTCATCTGGATTTGGTACGTTGATGCTGGAGCGATGGAGAATACATACGACATTCAGGCACGACCCAAATTCGATGAGGAGGACTCGCCAATGAACATTTCCAGTTCAACCGTCAGTTATTTGTACAGGCAATCTTTGCAAACTTCCGCCAGCTCGGAAAGCGGAAGTTCATGCAGCACGTCCGAAAGCAGCAGCAGTTCCAGCTCAAGCAATTCCGCCGACTCCGTGGAGTTGAGCTCCGCAGCTTTGCAGCTTTACGCACAGTTACAAAATTCTTCTTCCGATTCTTCCGGGACCGGAGAAGAAGTTACTTCCATAGATACAGGGGATACGTCTTCTATTGCAGCATCGATATCCTCGGGCAAAAAGCCTATGGGACCTCCTCCTGGGGGCATGCCTCCGGGTGGGGGACCAGGCGGGCCAGGCGGGCCAGGAGGACCCGGCGGCGCCGGCGGACCTCAAGGAGCCTCCTCCAAGGAGGATGACTCGCTCCAGTCGATTCTTCAGACGCTGAAAAGCGATGATGACGATGATGACGACAGCACCTCAAGCAGTACGAGCAGCAGCAGCAGCTCTACCAACAGTTTGCAGGAGCTTTTGAAAAAAGCCTACAGCTTAGGCAAAGCGGACGCTGCATCGGAGACAGCCTCCGTCCTGAACGTGCAGGCTTAATCCGCAAAAAAACCGGCGGCCTTTGGAGCGTAAAACTCCAGGGCCGCTTTTGTTTTGGCTCCGCGCGGAATCGTGGCTTGCCCCTGCATTGGTCCCCCGCCAAGGGGCGGGGCTCGCATGCAGCAGCCGGCAATCGCGCAGGAATGTTTTGGCTCCGCGCGGAATCGTGGCTTGCCTCTGCATCGGCCCCCCGCCAAGGGGCGGGGTTCGCAGGCAGCAGCCGGCAATTGCGCAGAAATGTTTTGGTTCTGCGCGGAATCGTGGCTTGCCTCTGCATCGGCCCCCCGCCAAGGGGCGGGGTTCGCAGGCAGCAGCCGGCAATTGCGCAGAAATGTTTTGGCTCCGCGCGGAATCGTGGCTTGCCCCTGCATCGGCCTCCCGTCAAGGGGCGGGGTTCGCAGGCAGCAGCCGGCAATTGCCGGCAATCGCGCAGAAATCTGCCTGGCTGCACGAAGAAAACCTGCAAAAATACATGAATTTGCGTCCTTGGTCGCTGGTCGCGAACAATTCCTGCAAAAGTGCAGGCTTTTCATCCGAACTTATGGACGCAGACTCACTTCCAGCGAAAATTCCTGTACTTTTGCAGGTATTTCGCCAAAATTAGCCGATTTCACAGAAAAAACCTGCACTTTCGCAGGTTTTCTCCTTACAAAGCTGCCTCCTGCCCAGTTGTGCGGTTCCACGACCCACACCGGAGAGGCACCGTTGGGGAAAAGCAGGCTCTCCCGCTAAGCGGAGCCCCTCTGGTTCCCCTATCCCTAACAAAGTGCCGCGACTTTCTCGGGCGATCTGACAATCGCGGGCTTCTCAGGCTCGCCAAAGCCCCGGGCCCCGCGCGCCAAAGCCCCGGGCCTCGCTCGCCAAAGCCCTGGACTCCGCTCGCCAGAGCCTGGACCCCGCGCGCCAAAGCCACCGGGCCCCTGCTCGCTCAGGAAGCCTCCTGTCTGAAATGATAATGATCGATGCTCATATCCAGCCAGGTTTTGCCGAGCGATTCCTTTTTGCCGAAGTAGTGGATTTGCCTGTTGGTCGAAATCAGGATGGCCTCGCACATCGTTGTGCGCTCCGATAGCAGCGCAAGACCTGCCTCGATGCCCAGTGTGCAGATCGCTTTGGCCCATACATGGCATTCGATGACATCCTGGCCGATGACCGTGCATTGCTCCACGTCGCTGTCGCCGGGCACGGGGTTTTCATATTTGCTGTACGTGGACAAAGCTCCTTGGGGCAGAGCGACGCCGCCCACCTTCATATTGCCGTTCCACGGGTTCTGAATGCCGATGATCCATGGGTCAAGCTGGCGCAGGGCTCTTCCCCATGCGGTCAGACTGCCTCCGGCGAGAATGAGGCCTTGTTTCAGTTCCATGCCGGTCTGCATGTACTCGGCCATTTTTTTCACGGACCAGCTCGTTTCGATGCCCCCCAGATCGATGGTGGAATGCTCGGGAAGCGTAATGGACTTCTGAACGGGATCCATTTTCCAGAGCAGTGCCGGCTTTTTGGAGTTGGCCGTTTGGGCCTCGCCGCTGTTAAGCAGGGGGAAAAACCCGCCCTCGGTCGCCGTTTGATAAGCCTCTGCCAAAAAAAGTACTTCCAACATCGTGTTCGAAACCATACAGCTTTCGCCGGCCAACGTATTTAACAAGCTGATTTCGCTATCGGCCAAATTGCGGCTGAAGCGTTTTTCTGCGCTTCGGAACCAATCCACGGCAAGCTTCTCGACGACGAGAGCATCCTTATCTTCGCACCTGAGCAGCAGCTCTACGTCCACTTGCATGGCCTGAAAGCGAAACGGATGGAAGGACTCTGTGATAAGTTCCATAATGCTTCCCCTCTTTTCATGTACTGCCTCTTGAATGATGTATTTAGTATAAAATCGACAGCTGAGATGAACTTGATTGTTTGCTGAAAAATCACTGAATGTTTCCTGTTCCAACCATTTCAGCATAGGCTCAGAAAGCTTTCACTAAAAACTCAGGGGGCTTTCAGCTAGGATTCAGCAACGGTGATTAAAGTGTTAGGTGTAAAGGGAAATCAATCAAGGGGTGAACGACCGAATATGAAAACAAAACGATATCAACAAGTGGATATCAGCCTTATTTTGATCGCGTTGCTGGCTGCTTTCCTTAACATGTATAACATCTGGACGGATAAAACGGTGAATGCCTACTACACTTCGGCTGTCACCAGCATGCTGCAAAGCTTTCATAATTTTTTCTTTGCTTCTTTTGATCCGGGCGGTTATGTAACGGTGGATAAGCCGCCGGTGACGTTCTGGGTGCAGACGCTCAGCGCTTACATCTTCGGGCTGCACGGCTGGAGCGTGATTCTGCCGCAAGCTCTGGCGGGCGTCGGGTCGGTGCTGCTCATCTACGCGATCGTGAAGCCGAGTTTCGGCCGTACGGCGGCGCGGCTGGCGAGTCTGGTCTTTGCTTGTACGCCGATTGCGGCGGCAGTCAGCAGAACGAACAATGTGGACAGCTTGCTTGTATTCACATTGGTATCGGCAACCTGGATGCTGTTCCGGGGCATTCGCAGACAGCAGTGGGGCTGGGTGATCGCAGCGTTCGCTGCCGTCGGTGTCGGGTTTAATATCAAAATGCTGCAAGCTTACATGGTAGTGCCCGCTTTTTATTTCTTTTATCTGATCGCGGCCAAGGTGAACTGGAAGAAAAAACTGAGCGTACTGGCCGCGTCATCCATAGTTTTGGCGGCCGTATCTTTATCCTGGGCGGTAGTCGTGGACTCGATCCCGCAAGACAAGCGCCCGTATATGGGCAGCAGCCAAACGAACTCGGTGCTGGAGCTTGCTTTTGGCTATAACGGCGTGTCGCGTTTGACGGGCATGAAGGGAGGGCCTGGCGGCGGAGGCGGCGGCCAGATGCAAATGCCGAACGGCGAGGGCCGTTCGCAGGACGGCGGCGCGCCGAACAGCGAAGCGGCCGCAGACCGCAACGGCGGCATGGCTAGCGGCGGCGGCCAGAACGGCGGCATGCCGGACGGCGGTGCGCCGAACGGGCAGATGCCGAACTTCGGCGGCCAAGGCTTCCCCGGCGGCGGAGGCGGCCCGGGAGGCCCCGGCGGTCCGGGCGGCGGAGGCGGAGGCGCGTTCAACACCGGCCAAGCCGGGCCGCTGCGCCTGTTCCAATCGGCGCTGTCCGGTCAAATCAGCTGGCTGATTCCTTTTGCAGCCATTGGCGCTCTTGCGCTGCTGGCAGGCATCCGCAGAAGAACGCCGCTTACTCACAAGCAGCAGGAAACGTTGTTCTGGCTGTCCTGGCTGCTGCCGGCTATGGGATTTTTCAGTATCGCCGGCTTCTTCCATCAATATTATTTGATCATGCTGGCTGCGCCGATCGCGGCGCTTGCCGGAGCCGGTTGGGTGGAGCTGTGGCACCGCTACCGCGACAGAGCGGGCTGGCAAACATGGCTGCTGCCGGCGGCGATTGTGGGAACGACGGCTTTTGAAGTGTACATTATTTACCCTTACAATGCGCAAATCGGTTACAGTTGGGCGGCTGGAGTCGGCGCCGCGGGTGTCATCATGACCCTGCTGCTGCTCATCGCCGCCAAAAAAGAACAGCTGGCGCACACCGCAGCCATGCTCGGATTGCTGTCGCTGCTCGCGGCGCCTCTGTTCTGGGCGGCAACACCGCTTCTGTACGGCGGCAACAGCATGCTGCCCGAGGCGGGGCCCAGCTTGATGAGAAGCGGCGGTATGGGCCGGATGGGCGGCGGTATGAACGAGCAGGTCAACACCAAGCTGCTGGACTACGTAACCAAAAACAATACCGGCGAGAAGTACCTGTTCGCGGTATCCAGCGCCACTTCGGCGTCGCCGTATATTATTCAGACCGGCAAGCCGGTCATGGCTATGGGGGGCTTTTCGGGTTCCGACCCGATTTTGACGGTAGATAAATTAAAGCAAATGGTTGCGAACAAAGAAATCAAATACTTCCTGTTATCGTCCGGTGGATTCGGCGGATTCGGCGGCGAGAAAGGAAACTCGGAAGTCATTACCTGGATTAAAGAACACAGCAAGGAAATTCCATCGTCGGAGTGGCAATCGGCAACGTCGTCGCAAAACCAGGATGGCGGGCGCGGCGGTCCGATGGGAATGGGCGGAAGAGATGGCAACTCGACACTGTATGAAATTACTCAATAAACCGAAGGAGGAAACCGATATGACGGCATATGTACGCTATTCGATTGTAATTCCCGTATTCAACGAGGAGGCTGTCATTCATGAGACGTACCGGCGCTTGAGGGAAGTGATGGATATGACCGGCGATTCGTACGAGCTGCTGTTCGTCAACGACGGAAGCCGCGACGAGACGGCGGCGATTATCAAAGGCTTCAGCGACCTGGATGAGCGGGTCAAGCTGATCAATTTTTCCCGCAACTTCGGTCACCAGATCGCGATTACGGCGGGCGTGGATTACGCCGGCGGAGATGCCGTCGTCGTGATCGACGCCGATCTCCAGGACCCTCCGGAGTTGATTCTGGAGATGATTGCCAAATGGAAGCAAGGCTACGACGTCGTCTACGCCAAGCGGACGAAACGCAAGGGCGAAACCTTTTTCAAAAAGCAGACGGCTCACATGTTTTACCGGATTCTGCGGGCGTCCACGGAGATCGCGATCCCGGTCGATACCGGCGATTTCCGCCTGATGGACCGTAAAGTATGCGAGGAAATGCGCCGCCTGACGGAGAAAAACCGTTTTGTCCGCGGGCTCGTTAGCTGGGTCGGTTTTAAACAAACGGCCGTCGAATACGTGCGCGACGAGCGCCTGGCGGGAGAAACGAAATACCCGCTGAGGAAAATGCTCAAGCTGTGCCTGGACGGAATCACTTCCTTTTCCTATAAACCTTTGAAATTAGCGAGTTATTTGGGAGGCTTGCTCTCGGTTTCGGGTCTGATCTACATGCTCGTCGTCTTCTATCTCAAACTGTTCACCAGCGCGGCCGTACCCGGATGGAACGCCATCGCGATCATTCAACTGATTTTCAGCGGCTTTATTTTGATCATGCTGGGCGTTCTGGGCGAATATACCGGCCGCATTTACGACGAAGCCAAAGGCCGGCCTTTATACATTGTGCGCGATTGCTACGGAATGAAAAAAAAAGAACGCCGCATCAAGAGCGTCATCTGATATGAGCAAAAATGTGGCGCAATTCGTGAAGTTCGCTATGACGGGAGGCGTAAATACGGCGATTGATTTTGGAGTGTTTACTCTCCTTACTTTGTGGGGATGGCCGTATTTGGCGGCTCAGGCCGTATCGTATTCCAGCGGTGTGATCAACAGTTATTTGATGAATCGGGCGTGGACGTTTGCAAAAGACAGGGGGCCTTCGCGGAGCCGCAGCGAATTTCTCAAATTCGTCGGCGTGAACGGCGTAGTCCTGTTAATGACTTCGGCATTGATGGCCTGGCTTGGACAGCATGCGGGATGGCCGGTGTGGAGCAGTAAATTGTGCGTGAGCGCTTTAGGAATGATAGTCAACTATATGGGGAGCCGCTTCTGGGTATTCAGCCAGCCGCCCCCTGCGACGAAAAGGAGTGGTATATGATGAAGAAAATTAAAAAAGCCGTAATTCCGGCAGCCGGATTAGGAACAAGAATTTTGCCGGCCACGAAGGCGCAGCCCAAAGAAATGCTGCCGATCGTCGATAAGCCGGCCATTCAATACATTGTTGAAGAAGCGGTGCGCGCCGGTATCGAGAACATTCTCATCGTGACCGGGCGCAACAAGAAGTCGATCGAAGACCATTTCGACAAAACGGTTGAGCTGGAGCAGGCGCTGTTCGAGAAAGGAAAGCTGGAGACGCTCCGCGAAATCCAGAACATCTCGGGCATGGCGAACATCCATTATATCCGGCAAAAGGAGCCGCTTGGATTGGGGCATGCAATTTTGTGCGCGGAGTCTTTTATCGGCAATGAGCCGTTTGCGGTGCTGCTGGGAGACGACATTCTCTCGAAAGATTCCTGCGCGCTTACGGAAATGATCGATCTGTACGAATCCACATACAAGCAAATTGTTGGCGTGCAGCCGGTGCCGCAGTCGGAAGTGAGCAAATATGGCGTGATCGCGACATCAAGGCAGCAAAACCGGACCTTCCAGGTGACGGACCTGATCGAAAAGCCTGCGCCTAACAAAGCTCCCTCCAATATGGCGATCATGGGACGGTACATTTTGAAACCGAGCATCTTCCAGGCGCTGAAGC
Organism: Paenibacillus sp. sgz302191; assembly: GCF_057749925.1. Taxonomy (NCBI): domain Bacteria; kingdom Bacillati; phylum Bacillota; class Bacilli; order Caryophanales; family Paenibacillaceae; genus Paenibacillus; species Paenibacillus sp. sgz302191. The sequence goes on along the minus strand of NZ_JBYLHY010000015.1, from coordinate 114,820 downwards.
GGATCGAAAGAGGAGCGGGCAACGAGTACCAACTGACCGACGCTTTGCGCGAGATTTGCCGGCTGGAAGGGCTTCTGGCGCTGGAGATGAAGGGCGACCGCTACGATATCGGCGACAAGTTCGGGTATTTGAAAGCGACGATGGAACTCGGATTGCAGCGGGAGGAGCTTCGCGCGCAAATGCTGGCCTACATGGATCTCCTGTTAAAAAGGGAGCTGGGCAATGAGCCGCCTTCCATACGGGCCGTTTAAAACAGGTGTCAGGTGACAAGAACATAATCTTATTCCCGATGAACGTTAAGGTTGAGGCTTCGATGCTAAATCTGCAGATTGGAGCTTAAGTACACACTCGATGCATGTGGAGTGCGTAATAGGAATGCAACGAATAGATACGTAGAAATCCTTTGTATTCACGACGCTCACGATGGACGGCGCTGATTTCAAAAATAAGGTACTGAAGAACAAAATCGAAGTTTCAGTCGTGCTTGATTGTTTTATACAGATATGCTTAAGAGCCGGATGTTTTGAACTTCAGAGCATTCCGCTCTGTGCATGAAATGGGAGATTAACGCATGCCACGTATGAATCGAAGTTAAAGATAACTCCGGTTAATTTCTCTGAGACATCCCAGAGGCTTTCAGCTACCAAAGGGGTATACAGTTTCTCGATGATAGGATCGCTTTTGGGATAGCCTTTCCTGCCTCCTTTTCCGTCAGGGCCAATATACTCCCCTCCGTTTAGGTGGGAGGATGTGGAGCTGTATAACGAGGGCAACGCGCCCATGTTCGCCGGCTGTGTCATGAAAAAGGACATTAGACGCATCACAGCATTGGGACGCTTTCCCGAACCAAAAGAAGTAAGATTCGTATTCGAGAATCCTGGATGGCAAGCGATACTCTTTGTCTTCGTCCCGTTCCTGCTGAGCTTGCTATGCAAGGCTCTGGCAAAGAGCAGATTGGCCAGCTTGCTCTGACCGTAAAATTTCCAGCTGCTATATCCCTTGGAACCGTCGAGATTATCGAAATCGATTTTGGCATTGTGAGCGGCTAAACTGCTTAAAGTGACCACTCTTGAGGATGGAGCGGCAACCAACCGGGGCAGCAATAATCCGGTTAATGCAAAATGCCCCAGATGGTTGCTTCCAAACTGGGATTCAAAACCATCCTTGGTTAGCCGATAAGGAGTATTCATTATACCTGCAGCTTGGCCCTTATCCGTATTGCGGACAGCCAGAATAACCGTGGCATTTTTTTCTGCCAACACGGATGCCGTTTCGAATCCGATTCCGCTATTTGCACCCGTAATCACGGCAACTTTGCCCGACAAATCGGGAATATCGTCCTTTGACCAGCCTTTGTTCATTTCGCTAGCGACCTCCCTCGTTTGCTAAAGCATGAAAACCCCTTGGAAGGGGCTTCATGCTTCGAGAAACTGATTACATTCGATTCAGCAGTTCGACAATCGTTTCTTTCGGATAAAGGGATTGCATCCGGGCCATTTCAATGGTTCGATAAATATGGGAGGCAATCTCTTCGATCTTGTCCTTTGTGATATGAACTTGCTCTAGCTTGACCGGAGCGCCAATGCTGACAAACCAGTTCATTAACGCCCCGATGCCTTCTTCGGCTGTTTGCAGGCCGAAGATATGGCGTGCGAATCGTTCATATCTTGTCGGGTTCATGGCAAGATGCCAATTCATCCATGCCGGGTAAACGACGGCGAGACCGGCGCCATGAGGCACATCGTACAGGGCCGATAGGGAATGCTCGATCAAGTGGGTGTCGTAGCGATTCCCCTCCACCCCGGCAAGGTGGTTCTATTCAAGGCTTGCGCCGCAGCCCAAGCAAATTCGCTTCTGGCTTCATAGTCCCTCGGATTCTTCAACAAGGCGTCCGTGGTTCGAATGACCGTTCTGATGATGTTCTCGATATGATTCGCCGTCATTTCTGGAATGTAGGCGGCGGTAAAATATAAATCCATGCAGTGGGACAAAATATCAACGCCGGAGTAAGCCAAATATTCCGGGGTGACCGTTTCCTGAAGCACCGGATTGATGACCGACACAGTCGGGAAAGCGGCCGGGCTGGAGAAGCCGAACTTTTCCGTCGTTTCCTCGTTGGTAATGACCGCGGAAGCGTTCATTTCGCTGCCGGTTGCCGACAAGGTCAAAATATCGAAAATTTTCAGCGCGGCATCCGGATATTTCTTGTAGCTGCACAAGTCCCAAACGTCGCCCTCGTATACGGCTCCTGCGGCAATGACCTTGGCTGTATCGAGCACGGAGCCGCCGCCCACGGCGAGCACGGCATCGACGCCGTTCTCCTTGGCGATGCGTACGCCTTCCCTCGCTTTGCTGATGACCGGATTGCTTTTGATCCCGCCCAGGGTGACAAAGCTGATTCCGTGATCGGCGAGCGATTTCGCAACCCTGTCGAACAGGCCAGACGTTTTGATTCGCTCCGAGCCGTAAACCAGCAGCACTTTCTTTATGCCGTAGGGCGCCATGTAGCTGCCGATTAGGTTTTCTTTATCTTTTCCGAACTCCACTCTCGTCGGGTTGTAGAATGTAAAATCTTTCATCTTGCATCCTTCTCCTCTTTCGACCAAGGGGCGGTCTTATTTTTTGTGTTTCTATCCTGTACAATAAATGAAAAGCCTATGCGGTTACATATCCAGATTACTGAACATGTTGTCTGAATCACTGATCGGCTTGAATCCGTAATCGGCACAAGTTCATCGTGGATTTGACTATGTATGGGACGCCGATTCGGATGTATAATGACATTTACTTAAACAAGACGATCGGCAAAGCCCGCACCGGCTTTGCTTGCAGGGAGGCTGGGCGCATGATCAATATCGAATCGATCTCTGTGCTGCACGACATACTGGGCTGCCCCAAGCCAAGGCATCCATTGATCACGCTGATCGACTACAATTCGATCAATCCTCGCGATTCCGAATACAAGGTGTTGTACAAGCTGAACTTCTATATGATTTCCTTGAAAAACAATGCCGAGTGCGAACTGATTTACGGACGCAAATATTACGACTTCCTTGAAGGAAGCCTGATGTTTGCGGCACCGGGACAAATTCTCGCTAAGGGGAACCGGAACAGCGACGAAAAGACGGGCGGTTGGATGCTTTGCTTCCATCCGGATCTGATCAGAGGCAGCGCATTGTGGCACAAAATGCCGGAATACAGCTTTTTTGAATACGAGGCGAATGAAGCCTTGCATCTCTCGGATCAGGAAAAGGAAATTATCGATCGCATCGTCAGCCATATTCAGGTTGAATACGGCGGAAATTTGGACACCTACAGCAACGACCTGCTCCTGTCGCATCTAGAAGTGCTTCTGAACTATGCCAAACGCTTTTACGGGAGACAATTTATTACGAGAAAGGCAGTCGTCAAAGATTCGGTTGCCAAATTTGAGCGGCTGCTGCAGGAGCAGTGCACGACGGAAACGATTGAAAAAGTGGGGATGCCCAGCGTAAAGGGACTTGCGCAGGCGATGGGGTATTCCCCTAACTATCTTTCGGATATGCTGAAGAAAGAAACGGGGAAAACGGCACAGGAATTTATTAAATTGCACATGCTGGAGATCGCTAAGCGATTGCTCGTGACGACGAAGGACCCCATTTATCTGATTGCGGGGAGACTCGGATTTGAACAACCGTCAAGCTTTACGAAGTTTATAAAAATGCAATTAGGCGTTAGCCCCGCTGAGTATAGAAGGATGAAAGCTGAGTGATTTGAGAGCCAAGACTTTTTAAGTAACATGTTCAACCGCTTAAATTTAGAATATTCAAGGGGACGCGCTTAATTGCGTCCCCTTTTTGTGCGCCATGCATGGCGATTAACTAGGTGGTGAAAGTCCACTGTGGGGGTTTTTCAATTAACCAAGCACATTCCTATGGATCAGGGCACCCTCTATTGAGGGTGCCCTAAATTTCGCCTTAGAGATGATATGCTGAACCGTATCACAAATAGTGGTAAAGCAGAAATTAGAATTGAATGTTGAAGCAGCAATGTTAAATCATTTCCGCTCATATCGCAAATAGGAGGAATATGTTGGAAAATATCGAATGTTTTTTTAGTATATTCAACCGAAAACAACCAAAAACAGGAGGATTCACACGATGAATATTAATCTTGCTGGAAAGAAAACTAGAGTACCTATTATGGCGAAGTTTATTTCTATTCTGGGAGTCATGATGGTAATCACATTGCTTTTGTCCAATGTATTAACATATATACAAGTGAAGTCCTCCTATACCGCAGACGCTATCAAGTTGGACGAGATCAACTCAACGAATGCAGTTACGCAACTGGACCTCATTCTAAAGGAAGCGAAGTCGACTGCTAACAATTTAGCAAATCAAGTTTCGATAATGATAGAGACCAATACATTCAATGCTTCCGTTTTGACCGAGAACTTCAAACGGATTAAAGAGTCTGACCCCGTTAGAAGTAATGTCTTGTTCTTGGACGCTGTGAATAACAAAATATTGGACTTAAATAACGATAAATCTGATGTTCCGGTAACGGAAAGACTGGCTTATTCAGCAGCCAAACAAGCCATGAAGCCAGCTTTTACCTATGCTGTACCAAACCGTGCGGGGAAGATGATCATCACTGTTGCAACCCCCGTAATGGTTAAGGATAAGATGGTTGGCGCTGTCGGGATACAGATGGGCTTGGACAATTTTTACATCATTCGCGAGCAGTTAGAGAAATCTACGGGAGATAAGTTTATCATTCTGGACAACAGGGGAGTGGTGATCACCTCATCTTTACAAGAGTTGACTTCAAAAAACATCAACCCGGAGCAGGCCGGTAAACTTAAGTCCGTTGAAGATGTGACGAAGGATGCCAACGAATTTGAATCGAATTACGGTTGGGTCAAGAAGCTTTATCAGTCTGAACCAAGCATCCCCCAGCAGTTGACATTGAGCGGTGAATCCTATACGCCTCATTTCACGCAATTGCCTGAACTGAACTGGAAAATTGTTTCACTTGTCCCTTCAGACCGTCTTGCGAATAAACTTAAACTGATCCAAAAAGATGCGCTAGTCGCAGCGATTATTGGATTGCTTTTGGCCCTAATTTCCAGTTATTTTATTTCCCGATATGTTGTTAAAATTTTGAAGGACCTTAGCTCAGTCATTCGGAAGACCGCCAAGGGAGATTTATCTGCCAAAGTTCGTTACGCTTCCAACGATGAAATCGGCGATTTGGCTGTGGATTATAATACGATGGTATCCAATATAAACAGCTTGGTTTGGCAAGTCCAAACTAGCGCAGTTTCGGTGAAAACGGCCGCGGAAGGCGTACAAATGATTTCCGACAAAAACGCCGCAGCCGCTAACGATGTCGTCCAGACTACGGAGGAGATTGCCCATGGCGCATCCAATACTGCTACGGATATCGAAAGCGCGTCGGATGCAGTGCATCAGCTTAGCAGCGAAATCGAAGTATTGATTACCCAATCTTTGGATATCAGCAAAACTGCCGAGGATTCAAGCACCCAAATTGAAACGGCAAACCAGCAGGTGCAGTATCTGGAAGATTCGTACGGCAAGCTGGAACAGTCGTTTCAGCACGTTACCTCGCTGGTAAATAACTTAAATGAGAAATCGAAATCGATCTCTTCTGTTTCACAAGCTATTTTTGAAATCGCCGGTCAGACGAATCTCTTATCGTTGAATGCTTCGATTGAAGCGGCCCGGGCAGGCGAACACGGCAAAGGCTTTGCAGTTGTTGCCCACGAGGTTAGAAAACTAGCCGAGCTATCTCAAACATCAGCCAATGAAATTAACACTACCATTGGTCAGATATTGACTGAAACGAACCGCTTGGTTGAAGTTGTACATGATACGGATCAAATCAACAAGGTTCAAAAGGAAGCCGTTGCCCATGTAAGTGTTACCATGAAACAAATGATCACTTCATTTGATAAAATTACGGCAGAAATCCAAGCGGAGCTTCAATCGATTGAGAACATCCAGTCAAAGAAGGTGGTGGTCATCGGGGCTGTCGAAAATATTGCGGCATTGTCGGAGGAGACGGCAGCTTCCGCGGAGGAAATATCTTCTTCTATGGCCGAGCAGGCTGAATCTCTCCAACAAGTGGCGCAATATACTAGCAATTTATCTAATTTAGTGGAAGAATTACAGCAAGCGATTCAGAAATTTCAAGTTGAAAGAGACGCAAATTTATTCGAATGAGTGCGTGTCGAAAAAAGAGCAAAGGAGCTTACCGCGGTAAGCTCCTTTCAGGAAGAAAGAAGCAACGAACGAAGAAAAACGGGCTTTATTGAGAGCCTTGATAAAAGAAATCCATATTGAAGCTGATCGAAAGAGTATTAAAAATATCGTCTTCTGGTTCACGGGCGGGTCTCGGCATCTTGACTAAGAAATTCCAAATGACGAACCGTGGCTTGGCAAAACCACAATCCGCCGTCGCGATGATTCGGATGTTTACCTTCTGCACCTAAAGCAAGGGCCGTCCCTCAGCTTCATATCTGCTTTCGGACGGCCCCGCTCGGACTGCGCATTATTTGGAATTTCTGTTGTCGATCAGCTTAGCCTTTTCCAGCATCCGCTGCGCGATGGCCGCCGTCTCCGCCCGAGTGATTTCGCTCGTCGGCTTCAGCCCTGCTTCCCGGCCTTGGACCAATCCGCTCTTCACCGTGGCCGCGACTGCTTGCTTCGCCCACACGTCTACCGCTGCGCCGTCTGCAAACGGGGCGAGTACGGTTGCCGCGTCTGTGCTGCTGACGTTCGTGTCGAGTCCCGTCCACTTCATCGCCCGTGCCATCATCGCCATCGCTTCTTCGCGCGTGATTGTTTTGCCTGGGCGGAACGTGCCGTCTTCGTACCCGTTGATGATACCGTACTCCTGCGCTTTCGCTACCGCACCGACGTACCAGTCGCCGGACTTCACATCCGCGAACCCGGCGGTTTTGCCGTTGTCGGCAAGGCCGAGCGCCCGTACCATGATCGCTGCGAACTCGGCGCGGGTGATCGAAGCATCCGGATTGTAATGTGTGGCATCGACTCCGTTCACGACCAGACGTGACGCCATGTCGTTAACAGCATCCTTGGACCAATGCCCCTCCACATCCGCAAACGTCATCGGGTGCCAAATGAGCGAGTACGCGCTGTTCGTCAAGCTGTTCACGACCGCGTAATTTTTTCCGTCGCGTGCTGTCACGTAAGTCGGCACGTGGCGGGTTGTTCCGTCCGCATCGAGCACGACGGCGGTCGTGATTTTGCCGGGGGCGATACCGTCCGGCAGCGGAATTTCCCGCTCCACATACGAACTGAACTTGTCCACGGTCACCGTTTGGCCGTTATACGAAGCAGTTATCGTAAAATCGACCGGCGAAACGACAACGGTAAACTTGCTGTTGTCCGCCGCATTTTGCATCAGGGTAGCCGTGGCCGCGCCGCTCTTGGCAATCTCCACATGGAGGACGATATCTGCCAAGTTCACTTGCCCGCCAAGCTGCTTCGATATTTGATCGATGAATACTTCCGCTGCCGGAAGTGTATAGTTCCCGTTCGGCGTTTGAATTTCCAGCACGGCCTGCTTGTTTTCCAGCGCTTTCACCGCCGCCCCGGTCAGCACCGCCGTCACTTTGTCCGCGCCCGACGTCGTTACCGGGATGACGATGACCGGTTTGTCTCCTTCTTTCGCAAGCTGCGCTGCCAATTGGGCCGTATCCACTGTTACCGTTAGCACCGTTTTCCCGTCTTCTTTCGTTGTTGCGCCCGTGGCGATTTGTTCCTGCTCTCTGCCGTTCACAATGACGCGGAAGCCTGAGCTGTCGGAGGGCTTGCTATCGCTGCCGCCGGACGAGCTCCCGGATGAACTGCCGCCGGATGAATTGTTGCCAGACGCTTCCTCACGCGTCACCGTCACCATATACGTCTTCACCGCGCCGTCTTGTGCTGTCACGACTAACTTGATCGTGTTGCTGCCTACGTCCAGCGAAAGCGGTGCATCCGACGCCACGCCGTTCGTCAGGCTTAGCGTACTACCCGCCTGCGTCCCTGCGCTGTTGTACACGCTCGCCGTCACTGTGCCATAGACGCTGTCATACACCGTCGCCGTCACCGTCACCGACGAGACGCTGTTAGCCACGTTCGCCGTATATGCGGTCGTCGCCGCAGCAAACGCCGGGCTCAGCGATATCGCTACTCCCGACGCTGCGTCTTTCAAGCTCAATGCGCTCAAATCCGCGTTGCTGCTCGGCACGTAAGGCGTTACAGTCACTTTTCCCGCGTTCAACGTTTTGCCCATCTCAATGGCCGCTGTATCCGTGAACGAAAAATTCGCTACTTCTCCGGTCGCCACTGCTAAAGCTTTATCTCCTAACGTTGCCGCGTCTTTAATTTTAAACGTTACCGTAAACAGCTTCTGCCCTGCGGCAATCGGGCGATCGCCGCCTGTTGCGTCAGCCCAACCGGCTTTCAACCACCCGTCTGTGTTGTTGAAGTTGGATCCGAAAAGCTCCCCGCCTGACTCTTCCCGAATGCTCACCACTTCGAGCGCGTTCTTGTCAAAATCGATTTGCATGCCGTATGAACCGATGCCTGCTGATGCGGCGGTTACGGAAACCGGCACATCGACCGTTTGCCCCACAGCCCCGCTCGCGCTGCCGATGGCCACCGTTACGGTATTCATCGTCACCGGTCCTAACGCCGCGCTGGAAACTGCGATTCCCGGCGTTTGGCCTGTCAAAGCTGCCGGCGTCACTTCAAACGTGATGTACTTGCCCTCCTGCGCGGACGTAGGCACGAACGCCCGGTTTGTCGCTCCCGCGATCGCCGCTTTGTTCGTTCCGCTCGCGTCATCCGCCGCGTACCACTGGAACGTACTCGCTCCTTCCGCATCATTGTTCGCGTCTGCGTACGTATAGTTCCCTGTCAGCGTGTAGCCCGCTTTTGCCGTTCCTGTAATGCTCACAGCGCTTGCCTTCGGCGCGTCGTTATTGACGGTTACTTTACCTGCAGCCGTTTGCACCGCTAGCGGTTGGGCATTATTATCACTCACATCATAGGAGTGGATAGTCACATTCGAATCGCCGGATGCGGCACCGGATTTAATTTTAAACTGAATCGTAAATACCTTCTGTTTCTGCGTGATGGTAGTCGCAATACCTGTAAAGTTAACATTGACGATACCGCTCTGGCTTGTGGTGTTGTACTCAAAAGTATCGAACTCTGTATCCGTCGAGGTTTGATTCGTAACCGCGTCGCTCGACGGAAGCTCAAGTACGTTGGGATCGTATGCTACATTAATGCCGTAGGAAACGATTGTATAACTGCTGGGATCCAAATACACGGCTACGCCGACGGTATCCCCTTGATTTCCCGACACGCTGCCCACCTCAATCGCAGGATCGGCACGGGCAATGGTTAACGCACTGAAGGAAACCATCATGCAAAACACCAGGATACTCGAAATTACCCGTTTAAAATGAAAAGCTTGTCCAAACCATGTCCGATGTTTCAAGCGTCTCAGACTCCTTTACCCAAGTAAATGTTCATGATGATTTTCGCATCGTTGGCATCGACTACACCATCGCCGTTCATGTCCAGCGATTGCAGTTGTTCATTCGTTAACGTAATCTGCCCCTTCACATATTGGTAGACGATCTGCGCATCCGCGGAAGTGACCGCGCCGTCCCCGTTCGCGTCGCCCTTCGGTGCGCGCCTCACCGTCACCGTGTACGTCTTCGTCGTCCCATCCTGTGCCGTTACGACGATCGGTATCGGGTTGTTGCCCACGTTCAGGCTAAGTGCGCCCGACGCTGTACCGCTCGTCACTGCTGTGCCGTTCACCGTCACCGTCGCATGGCTGTCGCTCACCGCCGGCGTCACCGTGATGCTGCTGACGCTATACAGCACGGTTGCCGTATAGCTTGTCGTACCCGCCGCAAACGCCGGACTCAGCGTGCCGCTCGACAGCGCCAGGCCACTTAAATTCGCATCGTTGCTCCCTGCTCGCGTCACCGTCACCGTATACGTCTTCGTCGTCCCATCCTGTGCCGTTACGACGATCGGTATCGGGTTGTCGCCCGCGTGCAGGCTAACTGCGCCCGACGCTGTACCGCTCGTCACTGTCGTGCCGTTCACCGTCACCGTCGCATGGCTGTCGCTCACCGCCGGCGTCACCGTGATGCTGCTGATGTTATACAGCACGGTTGCCGTATAGCTTGTCGTACCCGCCGCAAACGCCGGGCTCAGTGTGCCGCTCGACAGCGTCAGGCCACTCAAATTCGCATCGTTGCTCCCTGCTCGCCTCACCGTCACCGTATACGTCTTCGTCGTCCCATCCTGTGCCGTTACGACGATCGGTATCGGGTTTTTGCCCACGTTCAGGCTAAGTGCGCCCGACGCTGTACCGCTCGTCACTGCCGTGCCGTTCACCGTCACCGTCGCGTTGCCGTCGCTCACCGTCGGTGTTACCGTGATGCTGCTCACGCTGTTGGCCACGCTCGCCGTGTAGCTGGTCGTGCCCAACGCAAACGTCGGGCTCAGTGTACCGCTCGACAATGTCAAGCCGCTCAAATTCGCATTGCCGGATGCGAGTTCTATCTTCCGGATACGGCTGTTGTCTTTATCCGCTATAAACAGTTTCCTGCTGCTGTCCACAGTTACTCCAAACGGGTTGTTCAATTGGGCCGACGTCGCCGCTCCTCCGTCTCCCGAATAGCCCGCTGTACCCGTGCCCGCCACCGTGCTGATGTACCCCGACGTATCTACTTTCCGAATCCGATGGTTATTCGTATCCACTATGTACAGATTCCCGCTGCTGTCCACAGCTACTTCATACGGGTAGCTCAATTGGGCCGACGTCGCCGCTCCTCCGTCTCCCGAATAGCCCGCTGTACCCGTGCCCGCCACCGTGCTGATGTACCCCGACGTATCTACTTTCCGGATACGGTTGTTAGAAGAATCCGCAATAAACAGATTCCCGCTGCTGTCCACAGCTACTCCATTCGGGGAGAACAATCGGGCTGACTTCGCTTCTTCTCCGTCTCCCGAATAGCCGTATGTACCCGTGCCCGCCACCGTGCTGATGTACCCCGACGTATCTACTTTCCGGATACGGTTGTTAGACCAATCCGCAATAAACAGATTCCCGCTGCTGTCCACAGCTACTCCTTTTGGGTTATACAATTTAGCCGACGTCGCCAATCCTAAGTCTCCCGAGTAGCCCAGTGTACCCGTCCCCGCTACCGTGCTGATGTACCCCGACGTATCTACCTTCCGGATACGGTGGCTAGAAGTATCCGCAATAAACAGATTCCCGCTGCTGTCCACAGTTACTCCAAACGGGTTGTTCAATTGGGCCGACGTCGCCTTTCCTCCGTCTCCCGAATAGCCCGCTGTACCCGTGCCCGCCACCGTGGTGATCTTCCCCGACGTATCTACTTTCCGGATCCGGTTGTTATCACTATCCACAATAAACAGATTCCCGCTGCTGTCCACAGCTACTCCTGTCGGGAAGCTCAATTGGGCCGACGTCGCCGCTGCTCCGTCTCCCGAATAGCCCGCTGTATCCGTGCCCGCTACCGTGCTGATGATGCCGCTGCCCGCAGCATAGGCTTTTCCTCCGGACAGTTCAGGCAGCAGTGCCGCCATCAACAGAAAGGCCAGTACACAGGCCATATGCTGTTTTATCTTTTTACGCATTCTTTTTCCTCCCTCGTACTGTTCTCCCGATAAAAATCCAGCCTTGCTTCAAATCTTTGCTGATTTACAAATCTCGTCCTCTCTTTCGACAGAAGTCGGGTTCATTATACAAAAACACAATAAACAGAGAATAAACAAGAAAGAGCCCTGGAATCCCGGTCGATTCCGAAGGCTCTTCATTCAGCTTGTTTCTATTGCGTCAAATTCATGACAAAATCCCGGATTCGGGGATCGGGTTTCGTTCCAAGCTCCTGCAGCAGCACATCCTCCAGTATGCGATATTGCCGAAACGCCTCATTTTTCCTCCCCAGCGCTGCGTACAGACGGATGACCTCATGATGGATATCCTCTCTAATGGCATCCAATTTCAAAATTTCGCAATAGTGATGCAACGATTTTTGCGGCTCGTTCATCTTCATATGGAATCTTCCGGCGGCTTCCAGCAACGTGATGTAATCCTGCTCCAGTCGACGCGCCTTTTCGATTGCCCATTCGTAGGCCTTTCCTTTCAACAACGACCCTGTATACAGCGCTTCCGCTCGCTCGAACAAATCCGCGTTTATTTCAGGGATCGATCGGATTCGCTTCAGCAATTGTTCAAATTCATACAAATCGCAATAAACGCCGTTTCCTTCAATCCGGATTTCATTTTTTTCCGCTATAATCCAATGATCTGTTTTGCCCGCATTGACCGCTTTTCGAATATAGTACAGAGTCGAGTTCAAATTTTTCCATGCTTTGTCAGGTTCCAGGTCGCTCCACAATGTATCGATGATTTCCTCCCGGCTGACGGTTCCCTTGCAAACAAGAAAGGCAAACAGCTCCTCGGTTTTAGGGCTCCTCAGCTTTAATGGCACTTTATCCTGATCCCGCAGATAAATTTTAAATCCATTAAACAGGAGAATCTCTACGGAGGGTTCGACAGCTGCGATCCGATGTCTTTTTCTGATCTTGTCCAACGTTTTGGACATTCGCTCTACGGTTACAGGCTTCAAAAGATAATCCAGTGCGTTCGTCTCAAACGCCTGCACCGCATAATTGTCATAACCGGTTACAAAAACCACATCTATGGATTCATCAAGTTCCATCAACAGGCTGGAAAGCTTCATGCCGTTAACTTCCGGCATAGAAATATCCAGAAACGCGATATGTATCGGGTTCGCTTTCGCAAATTCATATGCCTCTAACGGGCTCAGAAACGTATGGCAAACTTCGATCTCGCCGCTCTCGGATAGTATCTTTTTCAACCGTTTCACCGATAATTCTTCATCATCTACGATCATGGCCCGCAGCATGCCTCAACCTCCGATCCGCTTGATTCGGCTGTGCAGGGATATCGAAAGAAACCTTCGTACCTTTTCCTTCTGCGCTTTCAATACGAATACTTTTTCCGTAAAGAAGCTTGATCCGCTGACTGATGTTCCACAACCCTACGCCTTTCTTATCCACACCCGCTCTTAACGTTTCTTCCAGCTTTTGTTCGCTCATCCCGCATCCGTTGTCCTCTACGACAAAGCAGACCACGGCGTCTGCTTCCTTTTTTACGATTATTTTTACAGTTCCCCCTCGTAAATTGGACATTAGTCCATGTCTGATTGCATTTTCCACCAAAGGCTGCAGAATCAGCGGGGGAATTCGTATTTCAAGATCGGCGTTTACATCGTATTCCACTTGCAATCTGGCGCCGAAACGCGCCTTTTCGATGTTGATATACGCTCGTACAAGCTCCATTTCATTGTCTAAGGTCGTTAGCGAATCCAGTTGCTTGAAATCGAAGCTGCTTCTCAAATATTGCGAAAGCTGCAGCGTCAATTGCTCTGCCTTTTGGGGTTCGTCGATGCATAGCGCGGCAATGGAATTCAGAGCATTGTACAGAAAATGAGGTTTGATCTGCGAACGCAAAAAGGCGATTTCCGCATCCTTGGCATTTTTCACGGAAGCTTTCAGTCGGGTCAGGCTTCGGACACGCGCCGTCAATTCCTCCGCTTCAAACGGTTTCCCGACAAAATCGTTGGCCCCGTTTTCCATCGACAAGATGATATCGGCAACCCTGTTTCTGGCCGTCAGCATCAGCACCGGCAGTTCAAAGGGAGAGAACCTTTCCCGGATGGCTTTCAGTACCTCGTACCCGGACATGTCCGGCATCATGATGTCCAGTACAACCAGATAGAAATCCGGTCTTTTGGCCAGTTCATCCAACGCCATTTGCCCGCGATTGACAACCACAATGGAGTACCCCTCCAGCTTGAGCAGGTTAATCATGGATTGAAGGTTGGCGAAATCATCATCCACCACCAGAATATGTTCTTTCTTTTCCCCTTCGACATGGATAGGATACTCCGAATAAGAGAGGGGGGGTACATCATTTTTCAGCCGTTCCTTCTCATCCGTCTGTCTTGTGATTTTGTCCGCACGCTTGCCCGCTAACGGAAGGGTGAACATAAAAACCGATCCTTGCCCTGGACTGGATTCCACATGAATTTCTCCGCCGTGAAGCTCCACCAGCTTCTTGCTTATACTTAATCCGAGACCCGTTCCGTCATATTTCTTGGTTTCGGAAGTATCCGCCTGTTCGAAAGCGTTAAAAATGCGTTCCTGCATATGCGCCGCGATCCCGATGCCCGTATCTCTTACGCGAACCTCAATCATTTCGCGAATAACCTCTGCGCTTATGTTTACCACCCCCCGGTCGGTGAATTTGATCGCATTGCCGATCAGATTGTGCAAAATTTGAATCAACCGGTTGATGTCCGCATACACCGCGGGAAGCTCCGCAGAGACCCCGTTAACAAGCGTAATTTGTTTGCCTCCGAGCAGAAATGAATGAATCCCGATGACCGAATCGACAATAGCTTTCAAATCGAGGCTGCTTTTATACAGCGCGATATCTCCATGTTTCATTTTTGAATAATCGAGCAGTTCGTTGACGAGATGGGTTAATCTTCTTCCGCTCCCCAATACAATGGCCAGATTCTGCGCTTGTTTTTCGCTAACCGGCCCCTCTACCCCCTTGAGAAGCGTATCGGTAATGCTCACTATGGCATTCAAAGGCGTTTTCAGCTCATGGGACGTGTTGGACAGAAAGTCGTCTTTGATCTTGTCTAATTGGAGAAGCTGATTTTTCATTTCGTCTATCGTATGATAGGCCTCGAAGAAACGGAGGACAATCAGAAAGATCATGATGAGGTTAAACAAAACGATATAAAATTGCCCTAGCCATAGAGTGTCTTTATATGATAAGGCAAACAGGATAAGGTCTATGGAGTAAAGGTTAATTGAGAGAATCGCCATGAACAGAAGGAAAGACTTAAAGCGATCGCTTTCGACGCTCCTGATATGATGTGCGGCAATTCTCAGAAGCAGCCCAATCATCATCGACTGATATAAAACAATGATATAAGGATGGATGGACATGTAAGCGTGAATGGGAAGCATTGCTATCAGAACCAAATAGCTGCCCAGCACAATGGTTACGGCTTGAGTCGCCCTTAATGAAATCATGTTTTTATGCAATTGATAAAAGAGGATGACCAGACCAATAAATCCGGCAGTTGAACAAATATCCTTCACTTTATATACCACGTCGAATGAAATTCCGGGTACATGCAATAAGAGGGGCCGCTCTCCGATCAATCCGTTATAGACCGCATAGATTGAACAAAAAATTGCGAAAACCAACAAAGTGAAGTCTTTTTTACGGTATATTGCTGCCGTTACAAAGCAGATGAAATATATAAGCGCAAGGGTCCCGAGAATGGCAAAGGTTCCGAATTCATGCGCCATGCTCTTCTGCTGAAACGCAATCATCGCAGCCTGCTCGCCAAAATAGATGGATGCCGGAATACCTGCGTTGACATAATCATAATTGGCAACCTGAACGATAATTTCGACGTCTCCCTTTTCAGACGAAAAAAAGCCGATTTGCGGAACATTCCCTGATCGGTAACCCGCTGCTTGCTCTGAGGGTTTGCCATCCTCAAAGAGCTTTTGACCGTTTACATAAATCGCGCTTGAAAAACGTATATTCGTCTTTTTCAAAGCAAAAACCCCGCTGAAAGGCACGTTTTTCAGTACCATGCGGTAAGTGGCAAAACCATAAGCGGGCAAGGGGTGGCCGTTGACTATTTTTCCATTCCACTGGGAGGGCACTTTTATAAAATTGTTGGAAGAGGGCTTGTCCGGGCCTGCTTGCTTGAAATCCTCGGGAACTAGCAATCGGTTCCAATAAAATTCCCATTCGCCATCCAATTTGATTCTTTTATTCTGTTCGTAATTCCACGCAGAGAGATCCATGACTCCATCACGAACCTGCAGATCGTTCATTTGTTTACCCTTATCCAAGATAATGGACAGCGGAATTAACGAAAAAGAAATCAAGCCAATAAGACAGATGACCAAAGTCCGTTTGAGCATAGTTTCCGCTCCTTAACAAATGATGTATTAATTGGATATACGTGGAAACTATGGTCAACAAAATTAGCGCACATTCACAATATTCGACAATTTTTTCAAATCCCCTCCTGAATCTGATGCAACGCCTATTGCTTCCGGCAAATTCATGCTGCAAGTCATGGGTGCTGTGGCGGAGCTGGAAAGGAACATCGTCGACGTACAAGATGCCGGAAGGGCCCGGTTTTCGAGTGCCGAACATTCAGCAACTTTTCAGGTTTCTCTCAGAGCCTATTCAGCTAGGGAATGGATAATGGATATAGATTAGGTGTACAATGATGGCTGGGGGGGTAATGATAATATGCGCCAATTAAAAGGGATAAAAATATTGCTTGTGGACGATGAACCGCACATTCTCGAGTTTCTGGAGCTGGGGCTGCAAAACGAAGGGTTCGAGGTGATGACGGCGCAAGACGGACTGTCCGCCATAACGCTTTGCAACAAGTTCCAGCCGCACATTGCCGTTCTGGACGTGATGATGCCGGGAATGGACGGTTTTGAAGTTTGCCGTATGATCAAAAAGACAGATAACATAGCGGTCATCATGCTGACAGCCAAGGATGAAGTGGACGACCGGGTCAAAGGGCTTACGCTCGGCGCCGACGATTACATGATCAAGCCGTTCAGCTTTGAGGAGCTGCTGGCGAGAATTTATGCGAGAATCCGCAACCATTTTCCGAACTTGTTCGGCGAGGTTGTGATCGGTCCGCTGCGCATGGATGACCGCCGCAAGGAGATCAGCTTGCACGACAAGGTGCTGGAGCTTTCGCCGACCGAATATGAGCTGCTTAAATTTATGGCGATCAATCACGGGCTGGTGCTCAGCAAAACGATGATTTTGGATAAGGTATGGGGCTATGACTTCGGCGGGGAAGAAAATATTGTAGAGGTCTACATACGGTCTCTGCGGGATAAATTGAACGATCGGGAGCATAAATTGATCCGCACGATTCGCGGCGCGGGCTATCGGATGGACCTGGCATGAAAACCAGGGGCAGGTTCGCCGATATTTTTGTCCCGCATTCTTTAAGATTTCAGCTCTTGTCCCGTTCTTTATTCATTCTTTCCATTTTGCTGCTGCTTATCGGTGTGTTTCAATACATCTTTATGCAGCAATTTTTATATAACAACAAGGTCGACAGCATTACTACCCAGCTTAAGTCGCTTCCGCCGAACATTTGGATGAGGGGCAAGGAAGGCCTGGGCAGGGGGAATAATTCGAGAAACGACAACAATGCAGAGCGGGACGGCGCTACGATTCCTCCCAGACGGGACCTGACCGGCGGCGACGGCAGCGGCAACGACGGAGGGCCGCGGTTCATCGATTTGTCGCTCGCGTGGATCGACGAGAACGGGAACTTTACGCTGGTATCGACGCCCGACGGGATGGTAACCCCGCAATTGTCGAACGCGGAATACCAGGATTTGCTGAAGTCCGGGGACAAGAGGAATTTCAGCCGCATCACCGACAGCAACGGCAACGAACAGTTGGTTGTTTTTCACGTCTTCGGGTTCCCGGATCGTTCGCAGGGGATCCTTCAAGGCAGCGTCAGCACGAAGCAAATTAAAGATGTGCTGATTCGTCAGCTGATCACTTTTCTTTCGTTGTCCATGCTTGCGCTGGTGGCAGGACTGCTTGCATTTTTGCCTGTGCTGAGACGGACGCTGATCCCGCTGTCCAATATGATAGAGACGGTGAAGCGCATCGATGCCGGCAATCTGGAAGAGCGCCTGCCCGCCCATCAGGGACAGATGGAGATCGACCGGCTCTCCGCTTCGTTCAACGGCATGCTGGAGCGGCTGGAAATTTCCTTCGAAGCGGAAAAAGAAGCCAAAGAGCAGATGCGCCGATTTTTGGCGGACGCGTCCCATGAGCTGCGCACGCCGCTTACCTCGATCCACGGCTTTCTCGAGGTGCTGCTGCGCGGCGCATACAACCAGCCCGAGCAGCTGCTGAAAGCGCTGAAAAGCATGCACGGAGAGTCCGAGCGGATCAACAAGCTGGTCAACGACCTGTTCCTGCTCGTCCGGCTCGACCGCACGCCGACATCGCAGTTGGCCGACGGCCAGCTCGACGAAGTGATCCGCGACATGGAGCCGCAGCTGCGGCTGTTGGCGGGAGACCGGGCCGTGACGCTCGACGTGGCGCCGGGAACCCGGTACAAATTCGATTCCGACAAGATCAAGCAGGTCGTGCTTAATTTGTTCCACAATGCGGTCCAGCATACGAATGCCGCAACCGGACAAATCAAGATTAAGCTGAGCCAGACAGCCGATGCCGTTGAGCTTGCCGTGCAGGATAACGGCCCGGGCATCCCGGCGGACCATCTCCCGCACGTGTTTGACCGGTTTTACCGCATCGATTCCTCCCGCGCCAGAAAAAATGGCGGAGCCGGACTCGGCCTGTCCATCACGAAGTCCATCGTGGATTTGCACGGCGGCACGATTCATGTGGAGAGCAAAGAAGGAGAAGGCTGCACGTTCCGCATCCGGCTGCCTTTGCATTGAACCGAACCTTAACCCGATTGGTTGTTAATGGGGTTAAGGTTCTTTTTGCCGTTGCGCGGCTAAAAGACGGCGCAGCCGATAGGCGGGCCGGCAGCGGGGAGGAGTGCCGGTGACTGAGCTGGTAGCCCCTAGCTGGCTGACCCTAGCCGGTTATGAAGACCCGCACCCCCCGCAAGCCCCACAAGCCCCGCAAACCTGGCCCCCCCCCCCACGTCGTCGTGGACCTCGCCCCACGGAATGAAAATAATCAGATTTACTACGATCTATTTTAGTATAAAGTGTAGGCTGTCCAGAAACCCACACGCCAGTACCCGGTCGCGCCTTCTGTCTGGTTGCTCTATGGTCGGGCCATCTGTCTGGTTACGCGCCACCGATCGCACGATCTGCTGTTTGCGCGCTGGTCGCGCTATATGCCTGGCTGCGCGAAAAAACCTGCAAAAGTACAGTTTTTGCACGATGGATACGCTGGCTACGGAAAATTCCTGCAAATGTGCAGGCTTTTCGCCGCGAATCCGTGCTTAGGTTCATTTTCATCGAAAATTCCTGCACAATCGCAGGCTTTTCGCGAAAATGAACCTTTTTTGCGAAAAAAACCTGCACTTTTGCAGGTTTTGCTGGCCGGGAAGCTGCTCCGCATCCCCACCAACCCATCTTGCCCCACCACTTTAGCGCTGCAACCCGCACAGGAGGAGGCACTGGTCGGGAAAGAGACGGCCTGCGCTCCTCCGGTTCCGCCAACCCGCCGCTTTAGCGCCGCAATCCGTACAAGAGAGGCATGGGACGGGGAAGAGGCGGCCTGTGCCCCTGCAGGTTTTCTACTTAGAGATGCGCCTCGCCTCTCCAGTGTGTGTGGCCGCCTAGCGCCATGGCGGACTTTTGCAGGGCGATGCGACCGCGCGCTGGGAGTCTGTCCGACGGAGTTGCTTTTGTGCATACGCGGTTCATCGGACAGACTCCTGGGAGCTGCAAGCGGTGCGCCCGACGATGCGGCTGGGGCGTTTTTTCGTATGAACCGCTTTCAGCCAATTCTCAGGAAACGCTCATCGTTTCTTAAGTTTTCATTCAGGATGGTTTCAGAAAAGGGGGCTATACTTCAACATGTAAGTAAAAATTATAAGAAAAAGGTGGAAACATTGATGAAAGCAATTAACAAAAAAATTCTTGCAGGTACGATTGCAGCAACTTTTGTTCTTGGAGCAGGTTTTGTTGGCACCTTACATAATCAAGCATTTGCAGATACAGTCAGCGGATCGTCCGTTCAAAAATCCGACACTACGGCAAAAGAGCGCGGCGCTCGGCACGACTCCGGCTTCCGTGGCGGCAATATCGTGAAAGAGGCGGCGACGGTGCTGGGCGTGGAGGAAAGCACGGTTCAGGCATCGCTGAAAGAAGGCAAAACGCTGCTGGCAATCGCACAAGCGGCCGGATTGACCGAGGACGATTTCCTGG
Organism: Paenibacillus sp. sgz302191; assembly: GCF_057749925.1. Classification (NCBI taxonomy): domain Bacteria; kingdom Bacillati; phylum Bacillota; class Bacilli; order Caryophanales; family Paenibacillaceae; genus Paenibacillus; species Paenibacillus sp. sgz302191. The sequence continues at coordinate 94,706 of NZ_JBYLHY010000015.1, read as the reverse complement.
CTAAGCTGGTAGCTGCCGAGAGCGCGGCGATCGATGAGCAGGTTACAGCCGGCAAGCTGACGCAAGAGCAGGCCGACAAGCTGAAAACGGATCTTTCGACCCGCCTGAAGCAGCAAATCGAGAATAAAGGCTTTGGCGGCAAAGGCGGAGACCGTGGAGCGTTCCAAGGCGGACGCGGATTTCACGGCGGTGGCAGCATCGTGAAGGAAGCGGCAACCGTGCTGGGCGTAGATGAAAGTACGATCCAGGCATCGCTGAAAGAAGGCAAGACGCTGCTGGCAATCGCGCAAGCGGCCGGATTGACTGAGGACGACATCTTGGCTAAGCTGACCGAAGCCGAGAAAACGGCTATCGCCGCTCAAGTTACGGCGGGAACCCTCACTCAGGAGCAGGCCGACAAACTCATCTCCGGACTGTCCGACCGCCTGAAACAGCAAATTGAGAATACGAAAATGCAAGGCGATGGCGAAGGCCATCCGGGTCCCGGACGCGGCCCTGGCTTTGGCGGCGGCTTCTTCGGAAATTCCGAAGCGCTGACAACTATTTTGGGAATTACGCAGGATGAGTTGAGAACTGAGCTGGAGTCCGGCAAATCCATCGCCGAGGTTGCTGCGGCCAAAGGCATCAGCGAAGACGATTTGATCAGCAAGCTGAAAGACAGCCTGACCGACACTTTGAAAAAATTCGTGGAAGATAAGCACCAAAAACCTGCCGACGCTCCCGCTGCACCGACAGCAGATGCATCCGGCAGCACATCCGCGAACTAAATAACGGCCAAATTCGCACCGCGCGCAGCTCCCAGCGTGCGGTGTTGCGCTGCATGACGGCACTCGGCCGACAAAAAAGCACTGTACCCGGCTTGCCGCCGGGGCAATGCTTTTTGTTTAATGGCGTCAATTAGTCTTTGTAAATATTTTCACTTCCTTGGGAGCCAGGGTGACCGTTATCGAACCGTTGTTAATTTGAACGGTATCCGTGCCTAGTTGATTCGTAAGCGTAACGCCGTTCGAGAGATTTTCGAAATTGCCGATGGTCCGGGTTTCCGGGTTCCAGGAATTGTTGATCAGGACGATCGCTTCATCGCCGTCTTTGGAACGCTGGAAGCTGTAGAACGTATTGTCCGCCCATTTTTCCTTTTGGGTGCCGTTCTGCAGGGCAGGGTGGCTGTTGCGGACGGCGTTGATTTTGGCGATATACTTGTACAGCTCGTGATTCGGATTAGGGTTCACATCCTCGCGATTTTGCGGGTCGGCGCCACCGCTGTAGCCCAGCTCCGTACCTTGATAAAGAATCGGAATGCCGCGCGATGTCAGCAAAAATCCTAATGCGGCTTTGAGCTGCGGCCACTTGTCCGAACTGTTTCCCGGCTTGCCGGAGGCGTCGTTCAGGAACCGTTTGACATCGTGGTTGTCCATGAACACGCCGTTCAACTTGGCGTCGCGGTAATTCGAATCCTGCGCGTAACGGTTTTTGATGTTAGTCATCGACGCGTCATGGCCGAAAACATCTTTAATCGTGTAATACATCGGAAAATCGAGAACGGCGTCCAAATAGTTGGAATAATCGCCGTTTGCAGCCGGGTCGCCACTGTACACTTCCCCGATCGTAAACGTATTGGCGGCCGTGTCAAAATCTTTGAGGAGCCATTTTGGAACATGCTTGGCCGTATCGACGCGTAAGCCGTCGACTTGCGTCTCGCCGACGAGCCACTTGATCCAGTTTTTCAGCTCGCTCGCCGCAGCCGGATTTTCCTGATTCAGGTCGTCCAGGCCGGCAACATCGCCGTTTTCGATTTTCCACTGGTTATTCGAGCTGTAGTCGCTGTCTGTGATGGTGCCATTGTGATGATACCAATCGTATTGGTCAAATGGGGCTTTGGCGAAGCCGTTATTGGGCTGGAAGTCCCCAGTGTGATTGGGGACGACATCCAGCATAACCGAGATTTTTTCCGAGATTTTTAATGTAATCGAGGTTGTTGATAATTCCTTGAAAATCGCCGCCGTGCCATTGGGACGGGTTGCTCTTGTCGGAGTTGAAGCCGTCGTAATTGTCGTTGGAAGTGTCTCCGTTGCTGAAACGGTCGGTCATGATGAAGTAGATGCTTTGTTTGCTCCAATCCGTACCCAGGGGGTTCTTGCCCCTTGGATTTCCTCCGCTCGGCGCTCCGGCCGCAACTGTACCCGCTGCGCCGTTCGTGCCCGGCGTGTAGGTGGATGTGCCGATACCGAAGAAATAGTTCTTGGTATTGTTGCTGTCCCAAGTGCCGCTGCCATTGTTGAAGCAGGCTTCCAATTGGGTGGCGGAGCCGATGTCGATGGTCATTTTGGCATAGCCGCTTACTTCCGAATCCGGCATGGGCTTGCCGGGTACGGTGGTCCAGGTACCGCCTGCGGGCCGGTAATGGATGTACGGCGCAGCGAATCCTTTTTTGTAATAGACGGTGACGCTGTTGCCGCCGGAAACCGGGTCTGTAGTGACGCTGACGGCTGCGCTCGGACCGGAAATGTTGCCTGCCGCATCAAAAGCTTTTACCGAATAGCTGTAGGCCGTTGCGGCTGTCAAGCCTGTATCGGTGTAGGTTGTTGCGGAAGTGGCGCCTACTTTGGCGCCATTGCGCCAGATTTCGTAGCCGGTCACCCCGGCGGTATCGGTGGATGCGGTCCAGCTTAGCGCAGCGGAAGCGCTTGTTTTGCCGGTCACGGCCAAGTTTGTCGGCACGGTTGGCGGAGTCGTGTCGCCGCCTTGAGGCGCTCCGGCCGTGACTGTACCGGCTGCGCCGTTCGTGCCCGGCGTGTAGGTGGATGTGCCGACACCGAAGAAATAGTTCTGGGTGTTGTTGCTGTCCCAAGTGCCGCTGCCATTATTGAAGCAGGCTTCCAATTGGGTGGCGGAGCCGATGTCGATGGTCATTTTGGCATAGCCGCTTATTTCCGAATCCGGCATGGGCTTGCCCGGTGCGTTGGTCCAGGTGCCGCCTGCGGGCCGGTAGTGGATATACGGCGTAGCGAATCCTTTTTTGTAATAAACGGTAACTTGATTGTGCTCCGTTTCACTTGGTTTCGCGTGGCTGATCACGTACTGTTTGAAATTCGCCATGTCGCCGGTAGGCGAGCCATCGCTGTTGACAATATTGGCGAGGCGCAGCAGCGTAAAGCCGTTATAGCTCCATTTTGTAATTTTCTCTTCGATCTTCTGGAAGTTGCCGGTGGGCAGCGCGTTCTCGCCGTTCAAACGGACGCCTTTCGAACCCGCGATCGAGGAGATCGTATCGACAAGGGTAGAGGGCTGCGAATAAGCCGGAGCGGTGCCGCTGTCGTACATTTCCAAAGCGGTAAATGTCAGATCCAGATTGCTGTCCTTAAATTTCTGAATGAGCCTGCTGTAATCGTAGTAGCCTGCGGCATGTTCTGCGCTGTGAGGGGCCGCGGGGTTGTTCATCTGCCAGTGGATGCCGGAAATTTTGGCGCCGATCCGAACGCCGAATACGGAATCGAAGTTATTGTGGGCTGCCGCCGCAATTACGCCGAGATGATTTTCGAGTACGCTCTGATTCCATGAAAGGAAGTCCTTTCCATAAGCCGTGTTGTGACCGCCTCCCGAATAAAACACGTCGCCGTCGCTTGGGGGATTAATCTGGCTCGTGTTCGTCAGCTGCAAGCCCCATGCCTGATTCACGCCGCTTAAAGAGCCGTATTTGCCGATCATTGCGGTTCTGAACGCATTTTTCGCCGTGTCCGTGTACACCTGGAATTTTCCCCGGGAAGGATAGCTCCAGCCGGCCGCATTATAGTAGGAAGGATAGCGCAGCTCGCCGGACGGCCCGGCACTAAGGTAGATTTTGGGGATGATAGCTTTATATCCGGCAAAATTTTGCGCAAAAGAGGCATATAGCTCATTGTACTGCTGCGAGATACCGCTCCAAAACGGAGAGATCGCTTCATTGTTTACATAACCGGTTTCGCTCTTATACTTCATTTCGTCCGCGGTTCCTTTGCTCCACAGCCAGGAAGGGAGCGGGATATTGCAATCGTCCCCCGGATTTCCGCCGCATGTGTGAGTGGAAAGAATAGGAACCCATTTCAAGCCGGATTCGCTTACAGCGTTGGCATACGTTTTGTAGTAGCTCCAGTCGAATTGATTGTCGCCCGCCGCCTCTACATCGCCCCACCACACATCGGTCGTAAGCGCGTAGACGCCGTTGTTTTTCAATGTTTTCAGCTGGTTTTTAAAAGCGTTCCAATCGGTTATTTTCATCAAAGGCGCCATGACCGAAACCTGAAAATCGCTCGCTACATCCGCGCTGGCCGTCCCCGCAAAAGAGCCGAAAAAAGCCGAAACAAACACGAAAACACTTAAGAGTAACTGATAACATTTCCTCCAGACTTTTTTGCTTGAATTCAAAATACACATCCTCCTCGGCGATTTTTCGAAACCGGTTTCCTCTAAAAACAGCAATAAAGTAAACGTTTACAAGATTTACTTTAAATATTTTGCATATAGTTGGAAACCAAAAATATTGCACAAAGAGGTGGAAACTTTTGACATGGGGTGGAGGGGTGGCGAATATTGGCGAAAAAGGGGAGGAGTGTTTGCTGGGTGTGTGCAGCCCCACGTTTATAGAGGTTCCGGCATCCGTATGCTCAAAACAAAGGTTCACGGTCCGCTGCAAAGATGACGCCGGCGGGGATGGTAACGATGAGCACCACCGCCGGAAAACTCACCCGCCAACGCTACCCCATCTGCCTAGCGGCACGAAGAAAACCTGCAAAAGTGCAGTTTTTGCTCGATGGATACGCCGGCCACGACAAATTCCTGCAAATGTGCAGGCTTTTCGCCGCGAACCTGGGCTCAGAGTCATTTTCGCAGAAAATTCCTGCACTTTCGCAGGCTTTTCGCTAAAATGGGCTATTTCTACGGGGAAAACCTGCACTTTTGCAGGTTTTCCCCTACCAGGCCGCCTTGTGCCCCGCACCCCAACCCTCGCAGGAGAAGTGGGGGCTTACTTCAGCACCCCAACCCTCGCAGGAGAAGTGGGGGCTTACTTCAGCACTCCAACCCCCACAGGAGAAGTGGGGGCTTACTTCAGCACTCCAAAACCCCCACAGGAGAAGCGGGGCTTACTTCAGCGACCAGCCCTCGCAGGAGAAGCAAGGCTTACTTCAGCTACAACAACCCATACAGGAGAGGCATGGGTTGGGAAGAGCAGCTGCCTTCTCTGTTTCCTCTAACCCGTCATTTTGTCAACAATCTGATTTTCGCAGGTTTTCTACGCGTTTATAGAGATTCGTCTTTCTGATGTGTCTCTCCAATGTATGTTTTCTCAACTGCCTGACAATCGCAGGTTGATGGGGATGCCAAGCCTTGCCGTTTTATAAACGGTCGCGCTCCTTAGGCCGATTCTAACCGAAAATTCCCGCACAACTCGACTTTCCCCAAAACAAACCGCTTCCCTCACAAAACCTGCACAATCGCAGGCTTTACAAGGCCGCAAAGCCGACTCACATACGGCAGCGCCATCTTCGCCGAAGCCCCCTCCTACCGGGCAGCGCCTTTTTCACGGAGTCATCCCTCCATCCGGCACCGTCTTCGCCGGAGTACCCTGCGGGTGGGGAACCGAGCAGGCGCCCATTCCGAACGCGGCTAAAAATCGCGCAGCCCCCACGGCTTGGTTTTTCATTACTCACACCCCAACCGTAATGTCCAGCGTTGAAATCTCAAATATGTCTTTGTAAATCCGGTAAACGATTAACAAATCGGCCGCAACAAAGAGCACGTTGAGCAGCATGCCTTTCAAAAATCGGCTGTTCATAACTTTCAACTCGCGTTCGGAAACAGGAGTTTCTTCCTCCAGCAATCTTTTCAGCTTAAGATCGTGCGCAATCAACGCCAATCCGAAAATGGCGAAAATCCCCCAAAAGACGGTCGCACAAACTGCGATGAACATCAGTATCAAAAGATTCCAAGCATCAATCGATCGAACAAATCGCGTCCCCATGTACAACAGCAGATCGAGAAGCAGCAAAGCCCAGCCAATATAGCCAATAAGTACAGCTTTTCTAAAAAGACCATCGTAGCTTGCTCCCATATGAAGTCCGAACGCCCCTTTCTTACCCTGCAACCCATTATACACCATAGGGTCAACCGACCGTCGTCATGCAGCGCAACACCGCGCGCTGGGAGCTCCGCGCGATTCTGTAAGCACGGGACCCCTGTCCCGACCTTCCAATTTCTTTCAGCAAATTTTCAGCTTCCGTTCAACTTATTTTAAGCCTATGCTCAGACGCGTTTCAGTTACAAGCTTTACACTTGGATTTATCAAGCGACAATGACTGAGACATTCAAAAGTTCGAGGACATGGAGAGGGGATTTACGGATGAAAGTTCGCAACAAAAAAAAGTGGATCATCGTGGTTTTGGCTGCGTTGTTATGCGGGGCGGGCACTTATTACTATTTACATAAGAAATCGCAGCCGACCACCACGACGTCCCAGCAGACGACGATGAAAGTGACGAAAGGTTCGATCACTTCCACGATTTCCGGCACTTCGCAGCTTCAGGCGCAAAATATGCAAAATATTATCGTGCCTGTCGACGGCATCATTAAAACGATGAATCTGACGAAGAATCAGGCTGTGAAAAAAGGCGATGTTCTGGTCGAACTGTCCGTTCCTTCGACGGAAACGAATTTGAAGGAGGCGCAGGTGAGTCTCGATCAGATGCAAAAAGAGTTGGTCGAGCTGCAGGGCGAGCAGAGCCACATGAGCATCGCAGCGCCCATTAGCGGGAAGCTGACGCTGGTCTCCAACCTCGATGTAGGCAGCACGGTCAATAAAAACGCGAAAGTCGGCACCGTATCCGACACATCCGAGTTCAAGGTGAAGCTGCCGTTTGCTTTGCAAGAGGCCGTTCAACTGAAACAGGGAGATCCGGTCGAGCTGACCGTCGACGGTTTCCTGCTTTCCAAAGTCGGCACCGTGCAATCGATCGACCGGGACATCCAGGCGGATGCCAACGGCAACAAGCTGGTCAATATCGAAGTTTACGTCAAGAACGACGGAACGCTGTCGGCTGGAACCAAAGTGAAAGGAACTATCACCAACGGCAGCAGCAAAACGGATTCGACTTCACAGGCTGCGCTGGATTATGTCCGAACTTCCGCCATTTTCGCTGAAGCGAGCGGCACGATCAAGAATCTGAAATTCAAAGACGGCGATCCGGTGAATCAAGGCGATACGATTGCGACGTTGTTCAACGATGACCTGCAAAACAATATCATCAGCAAAGAAGCTTCGATCGACAGCCAAAAGATCAAAGTGGACGACGCCCAGCAAAAGGTGAACCAACTGACGATCACAGCTCCGTTTGACGGCATTTTCTCCGCCGATTTTGCCAACAGCAAAAGCAACGTGCTGAACAGCTATCCGGTCGGCGCGTCGGTTGAAGCAAACACTACGCTCGGCGCTGTCGCAAGTTTGAGTACGATGCAGTTGGCCATCGCGGTCGACGAGCTTGATTTGACCAGTGTCAAGGTCGGCCAGAAGGCCACGGTCAAGGTTGACGCCATATCGGGCAAATCTTTTGAGGGAGAAGTGACATCGGTTTCCAACGTGGGTACGACTTCCAATGGAGTAACGACATATGATGCGGTGATCTCGATTAAAAATACCGAAGCGACGGATTTGAAATACGCCATGACGGCAACTGCGGAAATTTATATCCAGGACAAAAAGGACATTTTGGTGCTTCCTATCCAGGCGGTCAAGACGACCAAAGGGAAAAGTACGGTATCGCTGAAAAAGGCGGACGGTACGACAGAAGAGAATCATGAAATCACCATAGGCATTAAAAGCAAAACCCAGGTCGAGGTCGCAAGCGGCCTCAGCGAAGGCGATGAAGTTGTGAACTCAACGAAAAAAACAACGACGACCACCCAGCAGAACCAGTTCGGCCCTCCGGATGGATTCCCCGGCGGCGGAGGCGGCGGCAACGGCGGCGGTGGAACGGGAGGCGGCGGACGCTAACAGCCGGCTGCAGGAAGGGAGCGAAGACGTATGAATATGATCGAACTGAAACAGATCGTTAAAAGTTACACTCGCGGCGAAGACACGCTTCAAATTTTGAAGGGAATTTCGCTTGAGATTCAGGAAGGCGACTTTGTAGCCATTATCGGTCCCAGCGGCTCCGGCAAATCGACGCTGATGAATACGATCGGACTGCTGGACACTCCCACATCGGGCAGCTACACGCTGGACGGCGTGTCGACCGAGAACATGTCCGACAACGGGCTGGCGGAGCTTAGAAACAAGAAGATTGGCTTCATTTTCCAGCAATTTAGCTTACTGCCCCGGCTTTCGGCTATTGAAAATGTGGAGCTTCCGATGATTTATGCAGGCATACCTTCGAAAGCCCGCAGGGAACGGGCGCAAATCATGCTGGAAAAGCTGGGCATGGGAACGCGCGGGCACCACAAGCCCAGCGAGCTTTCCGGCGGACAGCAGCAGCGGGTGGCGATTGCCCGTGCGCTCGCCATCTCGCCTTCGCTCATCTTGGCGGATGAGCCGACGGGAGCGCTCGATTCGAAGACGGGCATCGAAGTGCTGGAACTGATCAAGCAGTTGAACGAACAGGGCAATACGATCGTACTGATTACCCACGATAATCATATTGCCGATAATGCGAGCCGTGTTGTGACTTTGCGCGATGGAGAAATTGTTCGGGATGTAAGGAATACGCCTCTGGCCCTGCACGGCAACAAGCTGGAGGAGGTTTATACATGAGGCCATGGGAACTTTTTCAAATGGCGTTCGCAACGATCCGGGCGAATCCGCTGCGCACGATTCTGACGATGCTCGGGGTGATCATCGGGGTAAGCTCGGTGATTACGCTCGTTGCGATCGGACAAGGAACGTCCAAGTCGATCGAAAAGCAGTACGAGGGTCTCGGAACGAACCTGCTCACCATCAACCTGATGGGAAGCGGGAGGGCGACCAAGCTGGAGTACGATGAAATTATGCAGCTGGAAGGCACGGCAGGCATCAGCGCCATCGCGCCTACGATGACCAAAAACAGCGCGAATATTAAATACGACCGCGATCAGGAAACTTACAACGTCATCGGCACCAATGACCGTTACCTGACCTTGCAGAAAGGCGAAATGGCGAGCGGACGCTTTTTTGCCCAAGCGGACCTGGATTTCCGCAATCACGTAGCCGTGATCGGCAGCGATGTCGCCAAGGAGTTTTTCGGCACGAACGACCCGCTCAATGAGGAGCTTAATGTCAGTGGCTATATGTATACGATCATCGGGGTGCTCCAAAGCAAAGGCTCCAACACCAGCGGCACATCGCTGGACAGCGCGGTGCTGGTGCCGCTGCCGACGATGAGCAGGGACTTCAAGCTGGGCTCCATCCGTTCCGCTTCTGTGGAAGCTACGTCGGGAGACACTGTCAGCAGAGTCCAGACCTATCTGGAGATGTACCTGACCAACAAGTTCAAAAGCACCTCGGGCTGGAACATTTTCAACTCTTCCGAGTTGATCAGCGCCCGGCAATCGGCTTCCAGCACGCTGACGAATCAGCTGGTCGCGGTTGCGGCGATCTCACTTCTCGTCGGCGGCATCGGAATTATGAACATTATGCTCGTTACGGTAAGCGAGCGAACGAGGGAAATCGGTATCCGCAAGTCGATCGGCGCCAAGCGGCGCAACATTTTGCTCCAATTCCTCGTTGAAGCGACGTTGATCAGCGGAATGGGCGGTTTGATCGGGCTCATTGTCGGTGTAGGACTTGCCCTGGCATGGCCGTATATCAACCCGAGCCAGGAAACCAGCTTATCGATAAGCGTCGGGTTGTACGCGTTCTTGTTCTCCGCTTTGGTAGGCGTCATATTCGGCCTCTATCCGGCCAACAAAGCTTCGAAACTGAAACCGATCGATGCGCTGCGTTTTGATTGATGACATCACGACTATCCACACACTACAAGGAGGGTATTCATTTTGAAACGTAAACTTACGTCCATTTCACTCAAGCGTACCAGTTTGGCACTTTTATTATCCGGCGGCATTATGGCGATGTCCTGGGCCGTTCCGGCTCCTTCCGCAACAGCGGCGGCCGAGGGTGTGTTTATTTCCGACAGCTCCTACTTCAGCCTGGAACAGGTATCGCTGTCGTCCTCGTCATTGCAATTCGGGGTCAAACTCCATAACGGAGACAATCAGGCTATCGATTTCAACAATTACGGCGTTCGCGTTACGGATTCCTCCGGCCACAACTATACGGCGCGTCTCAGCGAGAAAAAGAGCGCTAGCGTGCAGCCCGGGCAGGATCAAACGTTCCGCTTCTATTCCAGCATAGCTTCGGGCGAAACCGCGGATCAGCTTCAAGTGGAAGTGTTCCGCTGGGACAACAGCCAGTCGGATTTCATGGACCATTTGGGCAAGCTGTCCGTCGCTAATGTAGTTCAGGAAGGTCAATCAAGCGCGCCTGAGGAAGTCCTGAACCTACATACCCTGGACAGCACGCTTGCGGACGACGCCTCCGTCGCGTTCCAGCTCGGTCAAAGCGTCAAAGCTTCCAAAGACGGCAAATGGTACACGTACACGCAATTGTCCGTCACCAATTTGGGCACGGACAGCCTGAAGCTTCCTTCCGGGCTTCTGGTGCGCCTTGTGGACGCCAACGGCTTGAAATATACGGCTTCCGTCGCGGACGGCGGGGACCAGACATTTATTCCCAAGCAAACGGGCTATATAACGCTGCAATCGGCGGTATCCAAACAGCTGCCGGAAAGCGGGCTTTCCCTGGAATTTTATTACATGAACTCCAGCGAGGAAGTGTCTTTGGGCACGATGAACATGGGAGCTTCCTTCAAAACTGCCGCGCTAGGGGAAAAGCAGGACTACCTCGGCCAGCTCGAGGGCGAGCATTTGACGGTCAAAGCGGATAAAGCGACCTATACAACGCAAGTGGACGGCGTTCATATCCAAACGGTGGTGACGCTAAGCAATGAAGGAGACTCGGTTGCGGCGGTTCCAACGTTCCTGGCTTCTTATCAGTTCGGGGATGCCGGCGCTTCGGTCTCGTCAACCGATAACTCGGCCCGCGACACGTATCTGGACCCGCAGAAGTCCGTTTCCTACTACTTCAATGCCATTCTGCCAAGCGGAGTCGATCCGCAGACAGCCCAGCTCGTGCTTTGGAAGCAGACCTCAAGCTCCGGTACGACCAGCAAATCGACTTCGGGGTCTACGACTTCCGGCAGCACGTCCAGCAGCACGTCAACGACCAGTACGACTTCTACGGCTTCGACCACGACTGCGACGTCGACAACTTCATCCAGCACGGCTTCGTCCGGCGGTTCCGACAATCAGATGCCGGTTACGATATTCCTGTTAAAAGGCGCGACTGCGGCGAACAACGGTTACACAGCGGCAACTTCGTATACATTAGGCGACAAATTTACATTCAACAGCAACAACATTATTAACAAAAATCTGGATGTCTCTCTCGTGGAATTCCACGTTCACGATAACGTAGATTTGGGGTACAAGACGGCAATCGGCAAATACAAAATTACGAACAACGGCTCCAGCCCGATCGCAATGCCGGATTTGGAAAATGAGCTGGTGGACAGCAAAGGCAACACGTTTACAGGCACGAGACAAAGCTCGGTTGCCACGCAAATCACGCCAGGCACTTCCTATGTGGTCAGCTACTCCTACCTGCTCCCGCAATCGGAGAAAGACGATTCCTTCGCTCTCCGCGTGTTTGACGACAAGTCGGTTTCGCAGGGCAGCGTAACGCTCGGCAATTATCAGGTCAGCATTCAACCGGATACGGACGGCGACACCATCTCCTTCTATCCGTTCGAGATCAAGCTGAACTACTACAATCTCAGCTGGACATACAACAGCGGCTCGTACACGTACCAGTTGAATCTGGACTTGGATCTGCAGCATCCTGATCCGGTGATCGTGGATTCGAACTTCTCGAACATGGAATTCGATCTGGTCGATTCGTTTGACCGGGTGGTCGGCACGACGACAATGACGTTTACCGGAACCGACAAACTGATCAGCGGCAAGCAAAAAATTACGTTTTCCTCGCTGAAAGAAGAACAGGATTCCAGCACGTACCATGTCAATGTGTACGAAACGATCAATACGCCGAACGGAACGGCAAAACGTCTGGTCAAACAGCTGAAGTAACGGTTTATCGATTTCTATTCCACACCCGCGTACCGATGGGGCGTTGTATGCGCAGTACGTACATACGCCCCTTTGGCGTTGGCAAAATGAAACATAAAAAAGGTGGGCTGAGTGATGGCGCAAATACTCATCGTTGACGATGATGAATCCGTTCGGCAGCGGCTCAAAAGCACGCTTATTGAAGAAGGTTTCGAGGTGGCTTGCGTATCCGGCGGCAAGCAGGCGCTGGAGTATTTGGAACAAATCCAGATGGACTTGATTATTCTCGATGTCATGCTGCCGAACGGGGACGGTTGGCAGCTGGTTCGCGAGCTGAGAAAAAATGCCAACATCCCTTTGCTGATCGTAACGGCCAAAGGCGAGCATGAGGATATTATGAAAGGTTTTCAACTGGGCACGGACGATTATTTGACGAAGCCGTATCATTCCGGAGAACTCGTTATGAGGGTGAGGGCTTTGCTCAAACGGTACCGGATCATCGCTTCCACAAGAATCGAGATCGGCGATTTGATGATCGACCGGGCCAGACATGAAGTGAGGATCGGCCAGGAGAGTATTTGCCTGCCGCTCAAGGAGTTCCAGCTTCTCTTCACGCTGGCCAGCCACCCCAACCAGATTTTGACGAGAAGCCAATTGATCGAACAGGTGTGGGGGGTGAATTATGCCGGTGACGAGCGTACGGTTGATGTACATATCAAGAGACTGCGCAGCAAGTTGGGGGCGATGTCGGATCAGATTGTGTTCACAACCATTCGAGGGCTCGGCTACCGTTTTGAGATGATCGGCGAGCACGATCAGGGTTTTATCAGTTAGGAGTCTACTCCGTCGAACAGGCTCCTGGGAGTTTGGCGGACGGAGCTGCGGACTCCTAAGAGGGGGCGGCATCGTAAGTCTTTTCGAAAGCGGGCTCGATCCAGCGCTTCCGGGAGTGCTCCCGGCCGCGAATGGCGACGCGGTCCCGGTACACATCCACGATCAGGCTTTGGCTGACGGGGCGGGTCTCGGGTTCGCCGCGGGCGTTCCACACCTGACGGATGGACGCGCTGGAGACGGCAAGAAAGCGAAGCTGTTTCACTTGCCGCGTCGTTTCCAGGTTCCAGTGCGTGTGCCCGCTGAACAGGATTGCATTCGGATGCGCGTCAAGCAGCGCCCGCAGCGCTTCGTGCTGCACCACGCCACGCTCCAGGCCGCTCCCGTCGAGCGTCCGCGGTAGCGGCTGGTGCAGGAACACGAACACGGGCCTGTGCCTGCCGGCCCCGGCAGCCGCGTCGAGCCGGGCCTGCAGCCAGCTCAGCTGCGCCCGGGACAGCCAGGCGTCCTCGCCTGCCGCCGGATCGACATCGCGGTAGGCTTCGCCGCTCAGGAACAAAAAGCGGTATCCCTCGAGGAGCAGCTCGTGATACGGCTTGTCATAGTGGAACATTCGGGTGAATTGTTCCACGGCCCGCATGCTCGACCAGTCCGGGTTGAGCCTGGCCGTATCCATGCCGCCGCCGGGCTTTCGCCACATGCGGTAGTATTCGTGATTGCCCATCGTCGCGTGAACCGGAGGATGAGGCAGCTTGCCCAAAATCCCCAGCAGGCAGCGGTAATCGGCTTCATCTCCGTTCGTGAGATCGCCGTTCAGCACGAGCAGCCTGCTGTCGGGGCGGACGGCCGCGTGATCGCTGAGCGCCGCGCGCAGCCTTTTGTGGGATTCGGCATCCGCCGGCGTAATGTGGATGTCGCTGAGCACGGAGAAGGAGAAGAGCGGCGCGGCGGGAAGCTCCGCCGCTGCGTATGCCGGCCTGGCTCCCGGAGCATGCGCGAGCGAGGCTCCCGCAAGCAGCAGCCCTATGACGGCGGCGGCCACGGCGGGCCGAAGCGATCTTTTCATCAATGCGTATACCTGCTTTCCTGAATAATGAACTAGGAGTCTGTCCGACGGAGATACTTTTGTGCATACCCTCAACGTGGTGCATCGGACAGACTCCTAGTGTGCGCTTACGCCGCATCATTTTATACAAGTCATAACCACCGGTTTAGCCGGTGGCTTCCATCAGCCCTAGCCTCTTTCCCGCCCTTTTTCACTGGCTCACCTGCAAACAGGTTGGCCCATCATTTGGGTTCGTCCGCCTGGCGACAGACAGGAATGGGATGTTCGGCGCATGCACGCTGGCGTGTTCGATCTCAAAATCGGGCTGCGTCGGGCGGATGCTGTAACGGGTTGCCATGAGACGGCCTTTTGCAGTTGTGGTCGACCGACAGCCGTCATGCAGCGCAACACCGCGCGCTGGGAGCTGCGCGCGGTGCGATTCCTCTTGCGCTTTTCTATATGATTTTTAATTTCGAACAGATTTCCACGATTCGCAAGTGGTAGCGGTTGGCAGACCGGCTCCCATCCCCCCAGTCGAACTGGGGGGCGTATACAAATAAAACAGGCCCGCCCGTTATCGGGCGAAGCCTGCCTGCTTCTGTCACTGCTATTTTTGCGGTTCGGCCGCTTTTTTGGCGTCTTCTTCCTGTTTCGCTTTAATCAGAGCTTCCTGCCCAGTCTGCTGAATCGTTTGCAGCGCTTCGCCAGCGGTCTTTTTGCCCTCCGTCACAGCCTTGATCTCTTGATTGGCCACCATGGAGAAAGGCTGGTAGAAGCCGTTCGGTATTTTTTCGTAGTTTTTAAATGGAGAATCGGGATTCGGCTTCAGGAGATAGAAAGCCTCCATATTATGCCCGTCTTTCTCCTTGATGTATTTGGTGCGGGTGAGCATGCTTTGCGAAGATTTGGACACTACCCGGGCGTAGTCTTCGCTGTTGACGTATTTCACGAATTCCCATGCGGCGCGGGTGTTGGCCGACTGTGCGTTGATTCCGAACAGCTGCGAAACGCTCACGCTGTTCGAATACTCGCGGTTTTGCGGATCCACGGGCACGGTGACGACTTCCCAGTTGAAAGGCTTGAATTTATCTTTGAGCCGTTCTTTTGCTTGCTGCATATTGTCAATCAAATAATTGCCTTCGATGGTCATCGCCGCTTTGCCGGCAACGAACGGATTTTGCAGGAGATAATCTTCATACATGCGGGCAGCGCCATTGTTGTTTTCTTCTTTGCGCGTATAGATAGCGCCGGATTTTATCGCATCGACCGCAATCTCGAGCGCTTTTTTCCAGGCATCGGATTGAAGAGTGACTTTCATATTCTCGGCGTCTATGTAGGAGAGGCCCTGCGTCATGCCGATGCCGCTCATCAACTGGAAGCCCATGTCTTCGGTCGACATGTATGAATATGGGGCTATTCCGTAGATGCGTTGGTCGCCTTGTCCATCGGTAGGAAAGCGCTTGGCAAGCTCGAACACTTCCTCCCAGCTCATTTGATTTTTGGGCAGCGGCACACCGTTTTGCTCGAACAGGTCTTTATTGTAGAAGAGCGCCTGGCCGTAAAAATCGGGGGACAAGCCATAAAGTTTGCCCTGGCCCTTGGATTTGATCGTTTCAATCGTCGCCGGCAGCAAGTTCTCAATGTCGAACTTATCCTGCTTGATTACATCGTCAAGCGCGTAGAGCTGTCCTTTTTCCACGTATTTTTCCAGCGTTTCGAGATTCTGTATGAACAGAACGTCCGGTTTTTCCTCTTCGATCAGCTTTTCCATCTCTTTTTCCGGATCTTTACCTTCGCCGTAAATGCCCTGATTGGACACAACTTCGATATCAATATTCGGATACTTCGAAATAAAGAGATTTCCGTACTGCTGAAAAAAGGAATTCTTATCGTAGTACATCACCTTGATTGTGGCCTTCTCGTCTTTGCCAAGCTGTTTAAGCGCCCCTGCCCCCGTATTGCCGCCGGCAGACTGCACCCCGTTGCACCCGGCCATCGCAACCGTCAGCACAGCAGCGGCAGCCGTTCCAATCCATCGTTTCATGTTCATTAACCTCCATAACCGATTATTCATTTATAAAAAAATAACGTCCGTCGATTCTATCATACACTGAAAAATGGTAGGGTTACAAATTTTACCTATTTTCGTCAAAATCATGAGCGTTCCGGGCCCCCATAGTTGAGGGCGGCGGCCGCGCCATAAGCCTGGGAAATCCCGGAGCGGACGGGTTGGCGATGGTTTTGTCCTTAGGTCTGACCGGCGCCCCGACTTAGGTCTAGGTTCAAAAACCGTCGCGGGTCCGTTTTGCCCAGACCCCGTTTTGCCTAAAATAAAGACATGAACGAGAGAAACCATACACAAGAAGAAAGGCGGTGACAAGCAATGAACAGAAACACAGGTTTCGCGGCTCTGCTGATCGCTTTCGGAGCGCTGATTTTGCTGAATAAGCTCGGCGTTCACCTGGGACCGGTCATAGGTTCGGTAATGGGCTATGTCGTTCCGATTATTATGATCGGACTCGGCTATGTCGGCATCAAAAACGGAAGCAAACTAGGTTGGATCATTGCAGCGCTGGGCATTGTCATCCTGCTGGGAAAACTGGCCGGATGGGTGATCATCCTGCTGGCGATCGGATTGATCGCTTACGGAGTGTCGATGTTGTCGGGAAGAGCGAGAATATAATCGGCTTTACGAAATACAGTGATGGAAAAAGGTGGTATGCGAGATGAGCCTGATCAGGCGAATGAGAGACATAACCGTGGCAACGCTGAATGAGCATCTGGAGCGGTCGGAAGACCCGGTTCGATTAATTGACCAATACTTGGCCGCGCAGCGCGAGCAGCTGCATCAATCCGAGAAGCTGTACCAGCAATGCGTAAGTCACGCAGCCGCGCTGCGGCAGCAATACTTAACGGCGTTGGAAACGAAGGAAAAGCGCGAGCATCAAGCGATGCTGGCTTTGAAAGCCGGGGAAGAACATATGGCCCGGATCGTGCTTCAAGAGAAGCTGCAAGCCGAGGAGAAAAGCGAGCAGTATCGCGAGCTTTACGATCAGGCCAAGCAATCCATCCTCGAGCTGGATGAAGAACTACAGCAGCTGAAAGCCGATTACAAGGAAGTGGCAGACAAACGCAGCTACTATTTGGCGAGAATGGAATCCGCCCGCCTGCAGCAAAGGCTGAACGCCCGGATGGGCAGCATGACGCAGGATGCGACACCGCGGATGTTCGGACGCCTGGAAGAGCGTGTATCCGATATGGAGCTTCATGCCAGAACGCTCCGCGACGTAAGACGAATGAGCCGCGAAAGCTATTACTCTGTCGGCAATCCGGCGGTTGACGCCGAGATGGAAGCTTTGCGCAATAAACTGAAGCAGGAGGGATAAAAACAACATGGGCAAATTGTATCGCTCAAGGAGAGACAAGAAAGTGACCGGCCTTTGCGGCGGACTCGCCGAGGCGATGAATGTGGATGCGACGCTGCTGCGTCTGCTGGTGATTATTACGGCATTTTTCACCGGAGGCACCGTTATCTTCATCTACTTTATTGCTGCGATCGTGATCCCCAAAGAGCCGGGATATGACCACCCGCCTTACGATCCTTATGCCGGATCTTACGGCAGACATGCTTACAACGGAGGCTACACGCCCCATAAGCCTCATGCGGAGCCGGGACCCGGACCAGCAGGAGCAGGAGCTTATAACCCCGCTTACGGTGCCCCCGACAAATCGAGCAGCATCGATGAAATGATGAAAGATATCGAGAAAAAAGCTTTGCAAAAAGAAATCGAAGAATTAAGAGCGAAAGTCGCTCGTTACGAAAATAAAAATGATCCAAACAAAGGAGACGTGTAAACCATGGGAGTATTTACAAGAATGAAAGATATGACAAAAGCATCGATTCACGAGGTACTGGACAAAATCGAAGATCCGATCGTTATGCTGAACCAGTACCTTCGCGATATGGAGCAGGAAATCGCTCAAGCCGAAGTCACAGTTGCCCGTCAAATCGCCAATGAGCGCAAGCTGAAGCAGCGTCTGGAAGAGTCCGTCCGCCTTGCGGCCGACCGCGAAGCGAAAGCGGCGGTGGCTTTGAAAAACGGTCAGGAAGCGCTCGCCCGTCAAAACCTTGAAGAAAAGCTGTACCACGAAGAAAAAATCGTCGAGTACACTGAAATGCACGCCGGCTCCAAAGCCCAAGCGGATGAGCTGACACAGCAGCTGCACGAAATGAAGGATGAGTTCTACAAAATGCGCAACAAGCGCAACGAGCTCGTATCCCGCGCCCAATTGGCGAAAGCGAAAAAACAAATGGCCCAAGTATCTTACAACGGTGTGATCGAAAGCGGCAACGCATCCCGCGGCTTCCAACGCATGGAAGAAAAAATTATGCAGATGGAAGTGGAAGCGGAAATCGCCCGCAAACCGTACGTCCCAGCCGGAACTGTCAGCAGCTACACGCCGGTCGACACGGCTAAGCAAGCGAAAGTCGACGAGCAGCTCAGCCTGTTGAAAGAAAAGCTGAACGGCGGCGCCGGGGAGTAACCGGCCCGGCTATGAGACCATGGATCGTGTGCCTGATCCTATTCGGTATAATAGGCCTGGTAGGCTGCTCCAATTCCAAGCCGGCAAATTTTAGCGGCAAGAGCGCATCCTGGAGCGTCGATTGTTCCGTTCGTCCATCCTCAAATGAACAATCATACGTCATCAAATATACCGGCAAAGATACTCAGCCTGTAAATGTTCGTTACTCCTTCGAAGACAGCAAAAATTTCAAGCAGCACGGCGAAAGCGACACTCGCTTGAAAAACTTGAAAATTAGCGGATCATCTACGCTGGATACGCCTTATGCGGATGAGGACGGTTTTAACCTCCGGATCCAATGGGATGACAGCGAGGAGACGATACATTTAGCGAAAAAGTAGCTTGAAAGCGGCACTGTACGGGTGCTCGCTCGAATATGGAAGACCGTTAGAAGCCGGTAACACTTGGCCGATAACGGTCTTTTTGCTTTGCAGCCGCCGCGTTGTAAAATGTGCAACGATAAAGCCGCGTTCAGACACGTAGCGCTCGCATCGTGCGCAGCTCCCAGCGCGTGGTGTTGCACAGCATGATGGCGGTCGGTCGACTACATGGCTTTCGTTGTTAAGGCATCGACTGCACCGCGCTCGTGCGCAGAAAGCCTGCCTGCAAAAATCAGACTTGCTTGAAAACTCGCAGGCGAGGAGAGGGTGCATCTGGTTGGCAATGCATCAGATTGCCGAAAAACTCGCAGGCTAGGTTGGAGCCTGTCCGTTTGGTAGCGTTACGTGCAGAAAGCCTGCAAAAGTGCAGGTTTTTGCTCGTTGAGGTGTTTGTAACGAGATATTCCTGCAAAAATGCAGGTTTTTCAGCGAATAGATACGCTCAGACCCATTTGGATCAGGAATTCCTGCACAATTGCAGGCTTTTCCCAAAAATGAGCCGCTTTCCCGGAAAAAGCCTGCACTTTCGCAGGTTTTTTCGGCCTGGCAAGCCGTTTCACGTTTGGAAGCGCCTCCAATTGAGGCCCCCTTGGCTGTAGGTGCCACTTATCGAATGGCTTTGCCATCTTCGGCGTCAAGCTATTGAGCCAATGCCGCCTCGGATGCCAAACAAATTAAATCTTTTAGCTCGATGGCGATCTTGCCCTTCGCTTGCTATGCAACGAGCAGCGCCGAAAGCGCCTAAGAGGCTGCCTGCCATTGCACAATTTGCAATGGGGCCTCGTCGAATTCGGCGATTTGCGGCATTTCGGCGCATTTCCTGGGAAATAATGAACGGAATTGTCGAAACATTAGGGTAGGGAGCGCCTTTCAAAAAATTACCAGAGCCCGGAAGGCACAGTATAGCCATAATAAGGACGTTGAATGGTTGTATTTCCATCGGGGGAGGGAAGTGGTTATGGGTGAAGCTCCTGCATTAAGGGCATTAATGATTCGATCCGCTTTTGCCGCTGTGCTTGTGTTAGCAGGTGCGGGCTTCGCCGGGTGCAGCGCAGGACCGCATCGGCCGGAGGCGTCAGGCACCCCTGTAATCAAGGCCTCTCCCCAGGCTCAGGCAAAAGCCCTGACTACTCCCGGCGCCGCAGCTTTTGAGGATGACTCTATCGTGGAGAGGCAGCATTTTTATTCGGGCGTCCGCCGGAACAAACCTCCGATAGCCTCGCCGACACCCCATGCCCGGCAAAAAACGGCCTTCTTAACGTTTGACGACGGCCCTTCTCAAAGCACGGACAAAATTTTGCGCATTTTGAAAAACAATGGCGTGCAGGCGACCTTTTTCGTTGTCGGTTCGGACAGCGGCGAGGGGAGGGCGCTTTACAAAAGAATTGCGGCAGACGGGCACGCACTGGGCAATCACACGTTTTCCCATAACTACAGGTCGATATATAGATCCGTGGAGGCATTTAAAAATGACGCCCGCCGATTGGACCGGCTGCTGGAGGAGACTGTCGGCTACCGGCCGGACATTATCCGGTTTCCGGGGGGCTCGAACAATCATTTGAGCCGGAAGGCGGGCGGAAGGGGCATCATGAGCCAAATCGTCAAAGCGATGCAGGAAGACGGCTACCAGTACTTCGACTGGAATGTCAGCTCGACGGACGCGGCGGCTCCCGTGCAGGATAAAGACATGATTATCGCATCGGTGCTGGGCGCAAGCCGGGGCAAGCAAAACATCATCGTCCTGATGCATGACAGTTCCTTCAAAACGACGACCGTCGAAGCGCTTCCCGTGATCATCCGCCGGTTGAAAGAGGACGGCTTTCGATTTGAAAAACTGACCAAGTCTTCGTTCACGTTTCACTTCCTGGAGTGACAGCTAACAAAAAAAGAAGGGGCAACAGCCCCTCTTTTATCTCAATTTAGGTTTTAGATGCAGCGCCACGAACAACTTGTCGATCCATTTGTGAATGTAAGGGAGGATCAAGTGGTCCACGCCGAATTTGCCTGCGTTCGCGCCTGCCGCAATAATGAAGAATCCGAGAAGCATCAGCCAAGGGTTCGTGCTAACGGTGCCTGCAAACATGTACATGCAGTTCATAATCAGCCCGAAGAATACCGCTGCGGTCGTCAATGCGCCAAGTATAAGGCCCAGACCGACCAACAGTTCGCCCCAAGGCACGAGGAAGTTGAAAATGCCTACGTTCGGCAGAGCGAAACCTTTGACGAAAGCCACGAAGTTCGGGTATACAAGATCCGTTGTCCCCGCAGCCAGCACCGGCTTCGTAACTGCGCCTTGCAGATAACCGGCTGCGTCGAACGCTTTTTCCCCTGTAATTTTGTGCCAGCCTGCAGTGACCCATTCCCAACCTACATACAATCGAACGAGAGTCAGCAGCATCGCCGCGTACTTATTTTCTCTTAGCCATTTCATCATTTGAACCAGCTCCTCTCTTCTATGGTTTTAGTATAAACCCGTTTTTCCCGTACGTATGTGAAAAAAATCACAATATAATGCCTATTTTAAGTTACCACTCCAAAACCGTCGTCGGGTACTTTAGATGCCTCGCAAGTGGTCGACCGCCTGTCGTGATTCGGCGCAACATTGGGCGCAAGTGGTCGACCGACCGCCATCATTCGGCGCAACATTGGGCGCATGTGATAGACCGACCACCGTCATGCAGCACAACATCGGGTACTGGGAGCTGCGCGCGGTACGATCCGTTTGTTAGGGCCAGCGGCAGCCGGTTTTTGCCCGGATTCTTGCGGCCTGAATGCTTCTTCCAACAATGACACATAATACATGCAGAAAGGAGCTGACCGAGCATGAATCGCAATGATTCCAAAGAACAAATTCAGCACGAGCAGCAAAACAAGGAGCTGCAAAAGCAATCCGCTGAATTCGGCAAAGAAGGCTTTGTCGATAAAAAGCTGGATGGCCCGAACCAACCCGCAGATTAGGAGGACACTATGAGCGACCAGGAGCAACGGAAGCCGAAGGCGGCCGGGCGGGAGCATGAAGAGCCGGGCGGCGGGCTCGATCCGTTCGAGATCGACTTCCTGCCGCAATTCGAGCACGGCCGCGGTCCGCGCGAAGCTTTTGTCAACGAGCACGGGGTCGTCATCGGCGACCATAACTACGAATCCGCTAATTCCCCGTTAGAGAATTGGAGCAAGGAAACCGACCCGTTCGTCATGGCGGGCGACGGTTGGGTGCATCCTTACAAGGATATCGGCTTTCAGACAGCCGAGAACCGGGACTATTTCGAAAAGGGCATCTCCCCGCAAAGCGGCATTTTCATGCATCCGGATAAAGATGTGGCATACGAATACAAGCTGGGGCAGGCCGAACCGGTCGATGATTCCGGCAAAAAGGACGACGAGGCGGAAGCGTAGCTTTCGCTTTTTCTGCATGGTGTACAGGCTGGCTGAGCTGGTTCTTGCACGGTGTGCAGCCAGTGATGGGCTAATGCGGGCGGAGCGTTTTTTTCGGCCATCTATTCGGGAAAACGGCATTAAAATAAATAAAGCGTTTACAGGTGAGGGGAAATGAAGTAGAATAGTTGTATGACAAGTTAAAATAAATTTGTATGACAAGTTTGGAGTGGAGGAATAGACATGAAAGCAGGTATGTATGTCGCCGAGAAACAGGTGCAGCCGGCATCCGTCGAGATTCCGGTTGTGCAGGAGGGCGAAGCGCTAATCAAGGTAGCTTATGCGGGAATTTGCGGCACGGATATGATGATCTATGCCGGCAAGCATCCCCGGGCCAAGGCGCCTTTGGTAATGGGGCACGAATTCAGCGGAACGGTTGAAAAGGTCGTCGGCAGCGATGATTTTCAGCCGGGGGACCGGGTTACCGTCGAGCCTTATTTGACTTGCGGGACATGTGCGGCTTGCCGGGCCGGCCAATATCATGTGTGCGCCGTTTTGAGATGTATCGGCATAGACAGGGACGGAGGGTTCGCCGAATACGTGGCGGTTCCCGTTAACCGGCTTCACCGTCTGCCGGACAATGTGTCCGACGCCGAGGCGGCGCTGACCGAACCGCTAGCTGTGGCCGTTCATACGGTGCGGCGCTCGGATTTAAAAATCGGAGACAGCGTAGCTATTTTGGGAGCAGGGCCAATCGGCTTGCTGATCGGTTTGGTAGCCAGACAGGCCGGCGCCGGTGAAATTTTCATTTCGGATATTAGCCCCTATCGTCTGGAAATCGCCAGGCAAATGGGTTTTACGGCAATTGACGCCAAACAGACCGATATCAAAGAAGTCGTCCTTGCCCATACGAAGGGCGTCGGGGCCGATGTCGTATTTGAAGTCGCAGGCACGCAAATCACAGCGAAACAAATGATTGAATGTATTAAGTTTCAAGGCAAAGCGGTTGTTGTCAGCGTGTACAAACAGGCGCCCGCCGTTGATTTGGCTGCGATGCATTTCCGGGAAATAGGTTTAACGACGACAAGATGCGCCAATTCGAGCGATTTTGCCGCAGCGATCCGGCTGATGGAGCGGAAAATCATTGACGTAGCCCCTTTAATTTCCCACAAGCTTCCGCTAGAGCAGATCCAACAAGGATTTGAATACATGGAGAATACCGAGATTTCGTTGAAAGTATTGTTTCATCCGTAAACAACAGGAGGGGATTCAACATGTTATTGAGCCTAAAAGGCAAAACGGCCGCCATCACCGGAGGCACCCGCGGCATCGGCAGATCCATAGCCCTCGGCATGGCGGAGGCGGGGGCGGATATCGCATTGCTCCAACGTTCTCCCGAGCAGGACGAGGTCAAACGGGAAATCGAGCGGTTGGGCGTCAAATGCGAGATTATTCCTTGCGACATGAGCAACCCGCAGCAGGTGAAAGAAGCCGTGCCGACGGTTCTGGATAAATTTGGCAGCATCGATATTCTTGTTAATAACGCGGGCATACAGCGCCGTTCGCCTGCTGTCACTTTTTCCGAGGAAGACTGGGACGCCGTGCTGCAAGTCAATTTGAAAGCGGTTTGGGTGCTGTGCCAGCAAGCGGGCCGGCATATGGTCGCTCAAAAAAGCGGAAAAATTATTAACATCGCCTCGCTTGCCTCTTTTCAAGGGGGGATTACGGTTCCGGCCTACGCCTCGGCCAAAGGAGCTGTAGCGCAATTGACCAAAGCGCTGGCCAACGAATGGTCTTCGCAGGGGGTAAATGTGAACGCAATCGTACCGGGGTACATTGCTACGGACATGAATGAGGCTCTGATCAACGATCCCGTCCGGAGCCGGCAAATTTTGGAGCGGATTCCTGCGGGGCGATGGGGCGATCCTGACGATTTCAAAGGTCCGGCGGTTTTTCTCGCTTCCGACGCTGCCGCTTATATTCACGGGCATTTGCTTGCCGTCGACGGAGGCTGGCTCGGCCGGTAGCGCAAAGCCATTTGCATACCGGGCTGCGTGAAACCGTTTACGGATTCCAAAACGTGTTATATAATTGAAGTTACCTGTATGACATGTTTGGAAGAGGGTTCGCGCATGAGCATAAAGTCCATTCAAAAAAATAATATTGTAAACAGCGTATTCGAGCAAATGAATGAGCATATCCGCAGCGGACAATGGAAAGTGGGCAGCAAAATTCCGTCCGAAAGCAAGCTTTGCGACATGTTCGAGGTGAGCAGAGTCAGCGTCAGGAGCGCCATTCAAAAGCTGCGGGATATGGGCATTGTAGCGACTTATCAGGGCAAAGGAACGTTTGTCTCCGAAGTGCCCAGCGAGTATACGCTTATCGATTCGGCACCGATTATGCGCCTGAGCGAGAAGGAATTTTTGGATATGATGGAGTTTCGCCAAACTGTGGAATTCAAAAGCGTAGAGCTCGCCGCGCTGCACGGGACGGAGGAAGACTTTCAGGAAATCGAGCGTACGTTAAACGAAATGATTAACAACAGGAACAATTACAAGAAGTATACGGAAGCCGATTTCGATTTTCATCTCTCTATCGCTAAAGCCTCGAAGAACGACGTTTTTTATAAAGTGACCCAGGGAATCCGAAATATTTATTATTTTTATTTGGAAGAGCTGAACAGGGTTTTTGGCGTTACGATCGAAAGCATCGAGACGCATATCAACATTTTGCGAGCGATTCAAAAAAGGGACAGCGCCACCGCCCAGCGTATACTCAAGGAAGCGATGGAAGGCAATGTCACCAAGATGAAGCAAATCATTAAAACAAATAAATAAAAGCCGCAGGCAGGCTTCGTTTATTTGTCCGGTTACATGTAGGACAACTGACAAGTTGAGTGTGCGGTTAAAAGGATGGTACCGGGATGAGGAACTTGATTATACAAGATGTAAAAGTGATTTTAACCGCTCCGGGCGGCATCGATCTGGTCGTCGTAAAAATCGAGACGAACGAGAAAGGATTGTACGGACTGGGGTGCGCCACTTTTACCCAACGGATATATGCGGTGAAATCGGCGATTGAAGATTACTTGAGGCCGTTTTTGATCGGCAAGGATCCGGCAAGAATAGAGGATATATGGCAGAGCGCGAGCGTTAGCGGGTATTGGAGGAACGGGCCGATTATGAACAACGCGCTGTCCGGCGTCGATATGGCCCTCTGGGATCTTAAAGGCAAAGTGGCGGGCCTGCCGGTGTATGAGCTACTGGGCGGCAAATGCCGCGACGGGATTGCGTTGTACCGCCATGTTGACGGAAGCAATGAAGTCGAAGTGGAGCAGAACGCCAGAAAGTTAATGGACGAGGGGTACCAGCACCTCCGCGTGCAGATGGGCATGTACGGCGGGAGCGGCACCGAGGATACGCGGCTGATCGCCAGCGTCATTTCGCGGGCCGATAACTTGAAGCCGAAGCATTCACCGGACAATTTGCAAAAAGGGGTCTATTTCGATCCGGAAGCGTATGCGAAGAGCATCGAAAGCTTGTTTAAGCACCTTCGCGCCAAGCTCGGTTACAACATTGAACTGATTCATGACATCCATGAAAGAATCGCTCCTATTGAAGCCGTCAGATTGGCCAAGAAGCTGGAACCGTACCATCTTTTTTACCTGGAAGATCCGACTTCGCCCGAAAATCTGGACTGGATCGGCATGATCCGGCAGCAGACGAGTACGCCGATCGCTATGGGGGAACTGTTTACGAATGTGAACGAGTGGAAGCCGCTTATCGCGAGCCGTCACATTGATTTTATACGCGCTCACGTCAGCGCGATCGGCGGGATTACGCCGGCGAAAAAATTGGCCGTGTTCGGAGAGTTCTACGGCGTGCGGACGGCATGGCACGGTCCCGGGGACATTTCGCCTGTCGGCGTGGCGGCGAACTTGCATTTGTCCGTAAGCTCGCCGAACTTCGGCATCCAGGAGTGGACGCCGCTTAACGAGCAGCTGCAGACCGTATTCCCGGGCTGTCCGACTGTCAGAAACGGATATGCGTATGTCAATGATCTGCCGGGGCTCGGCATCGATCTCGATGAAGAAGAGGCGGCGAAATACCCGTGCCAAGGCACGATACCGGAGTGGACGCTGGCGCGTATGCCGGACGGAACTGCGGCAAAGCCGTAATTTTAATGTCGTTAATTAACCGTACAGAAAGAAGGGGTTATGTATGATCTCGACAAACAAGCCTACGAGAGTCCGATTTTTTATATTAGTTCTCCTTTTCATAGCCGTAGCCATTAACTATATGGATCGGGCGAACTTGTCCGTGGCAGGCTCCACGATTCAAAAAGAGCTTGGCTTATCGGCTACCGAGCTCGGCTTCCTGTTTTCCGCTTTCACCTGGGCGTACGCTGCCGCCCAGGTTCCCGTGGGCTGGCTGCTGGATCGGATCGGTCCCCGAATGCTCTATGGGTGGGCGATTATTTTGTGGAGCGTGTTCACTTTTGTAATGGCTTTCAGCTCGCACAATATTTTTGCCAGCACCGGCGCGTCATTCGCGATGCTGTTCATTTGCCGCATGCTGATCGGGCTTACGGAAGCGCCGGCCTATCCGAGCAACACCAAAATCGTTACGTCGTGGTTTCCGAATCGTGAACGCGCCAGAGCCGTAAGCATTTATTCCTCAGCGCAATATATCGGGCTGGCGATTTTTACCCCCGCGCTCGCTTTGATCATTGCCAAATTCAACTGGGAATCGGTATTTTACGCGACCGGG
Source organism: Paenibacillus sp. sgz302191 (assembly GCF_057749925.1). Lineage (NCBI taxonomy): Bacteria > Bacillati > Bacillota > Bacilli > Caryophanales > Paenibacillaceae > Paenibacillus > Paenibacillus sp. sgz302191. The sequence continues at coordinate 67,542 of NZ_JBYLHY010000015.1, read as the reverse complement.
GCGGCAGGCATCATCTTCGGTGTTTTCTGGATCATTTTGTACAGAGATCCGCAGGAGAGCAAGCGCGCTAACGAGCAGGAGCTGGAGTATATACGAAACAACGGCGGCTTCGATTCCAAAGTTTCCAGCCGTGGGCAGAAGTCTTCATGGAGCGAAGTGATGTATGTCATTAAACAGCGCAGGGTTTGGGGAATTTTCATCGCGCAATTTGCCGCTTCTTCCACGTTATATTTCTTTTTGACATGGTTTATGGTCTATTTGGAAAAAGGTCTGCATCTGCCGATCAACAAAGCCGGGTTCGCGGCTGTACTGCCTTATTTAATGGCGATGGCCGGAGTATTGTTCGGCGGTTTTTCCAGCGATTATTTATTGAAAAAAGGGAAAACGACCACATTTGCGCGCAAAGTGTTGATGGTTTCGGGAATGATTTTAACGGGGCTTTTAGCCTTCGCCAACTTTTTTGAAAATCAGCCGGCAGCTGCTGTCGTTATTCTCTCGCTTGCTTTTTTCGCCAATGCTTACTCCAATATGGGCTGGGTAGCGCTGGGGGATGTGCTGCCGAAAAAGATGGTGGGCACGGTCGGCGGCGTATTGAATTTGTGCGGTAATTTGTCGGGGATTATCAGCCCGATTGTTATCGGCGCATTGATCCAGCGAACAGGCAATTTTCACGGGGCCATGTATTATACAGCGGCGGTCGCTGTTATTGGCGGCATTGCATTCCTGCTCATCGTTGACAAACTGGAACCGATCGATTTGAAAAAAATGAACAAACATGCAGACAGCACGGCTGAACAAAATAATTTGCATCTTTCGTGATAGCGGTTACAATTAAGTTTTTGGCCCGACTGCAGGCAGCGCCTTCCGGAATTTATGATTCCGGGAGGCTTTTAGCTCGTTATGGGGCGTTTTCGCGCTTTGCTTTCCATGCGTACGGATGTATAATATGACTTAATAAGCATGTTTACTACATCAAAATCCAAGGGGTGGAACATATGGCAATGTCTTTTGATTCTTACATGAAAGATATGGTTAAACCGATGAGAGAAGATTTGACTCGTCTGGGCATTACGGAACTGCTGACTCCCGAACAGGTCGATCAGGCGATTGAGAGCTCCAAAGACGGCACGATGCTGCTCGTCATCAACTCCGTGTGCGGCTGTGCCGCCGGACAATGCCGCCCTGGCGTAGCCAAGGCACTGCAAAACGATGCGCTCCCGACTTACACGTACACCGTGTTCGCAGGCCAGGAGAAAGACGCAACGGCCAAAGCGCGCGAATATTTGGCGCCGTATCCGCCGTCTTCGCCATCCATCGCTCTGTTCAAAAACGGCGAGCTGGTGCATTTCATCCAACGCCACCAAATCGAAGACCGTTCCGCGGAGATGATCGCCGGCGACTTGAGCGGGGCTTTCAACGAATACTGCAAATAAATGAAATAATCTCATATCAACATGAGGCAGAAAGCCCGCATTGCAGGTACTTGCAAGTGTGGGCTCTTTGTTCAAATATCAAAGACAAGGTGGAGAGAGTCATGAGCTTGCAGCAGGAAATCATTGCGAAACTGGGCGTTAAGCCGGAGATCGATATCGATGCGGAAATCCGCAAACGGGTCGATTTTCTGAAGGAATATGTAAAAGGCGCGAACGCGCGCGGCCTTCTGATCGCGATCAGCGGCGGCATTGACAGCGCCGTAGCCACAGGTCTTTGCAAGAAGGCGACGGACGAACTGACCGAGGAGAGCGGCACCGAGTACAAAACCGTCGGCGTGTTCCAGCCTTACGGCGAGCAGGTCGATATCGAGGACAGCTACGCGGTGGCCAAGGCGTTCGACCTGAAATATCAGATCGAAAACAACATCCAGGAAGCTGTCGATGAAATTGCCATCGAAGTCGAATACGGGCTGAAGCATATCGGCGTTCACCAGCACATCAGCCGCGGCGGCAAAGGCAATGTGAAAGCGAGAACGCGCATGGTGATGCAGTATGCGCTCGCTTTTGAACTGGGGCTTATCGTTGTCGGCACCGATCACGCTTCCGAGGCGATCACCGGCTTCTTCACCAAATATGGCGACGGTGCGGTGGATATTACTCCGCTCAGCACGCTGAACAAGCGGCAGGTTCGCTCCTTGGCAGCCAAGCTGGGCGTCCCGCAAAGCGTGCTCGACAAAGCGCCGACCGCCGGGCTGTGGGAAGGGCAGACCGACGAGAACGAGCTGGGCATTACATACGGCGATAACAGCGACTACTTGGAGGGCAAGCAAATCGATCCGGCCGTTCAAGAGAAGCTGGAGAAGCAGTATTTGAAAACGGAGCACAAGCGCGCGCCGATTCCCGGCATTTAGCTTGTAGGGGGGCGCCCGGCCTCTCCCGGCGTACGGAGTGGCGGCGCTGCACGGCGGCGGGCGGCCATCAGGCGGCTCGACAGGCCAGGTCGAAGGAAAAACCTGCAAAAGTGCAGGTTTTTTCTGTGTATGAGGTTCATTTTGAGGAAAAACCTGCAAAAGTGCAGGAATTTTCGATAAAAATGGGCCCGAGCTCGCGCAGCAGCTAAAAAGCCTGCACATTTGCAGGAATATTGCGTGCCCGGCCCACGGACGAGCAAAAAGCCTGCACTTTTGCAGGCTTTCTTCGCTTCGCGCAGCCGGGCAGATTGCGCGCCCAGCTCTGGCGTGCGGGTTTCCGGCCAGCCTGCACTTTCGCAGGCTTTCTTCGCTTCGCGCAGCGAGGCAGATTGCGCGCCCAGCTGTGCCGCGCGGGTTTCCGGTCAGCCTGCACTTTTGCACTTTTGCAGGCTTTCTTTCATCCGCAGAGTGATTTCGTTCTTGCTGTTACTTTTGGAAAGTAATAGGTATGCTTTTGTAGCCGTAAATGAGCGGGTCTTTGGCAGGGGTGAACGACACTCCTTCTTTTGCGGTGAAGACCGAAAATCTCGTGAAAACCTGCGTCAAAGCAATCCGGGCTTCCAAGCGGGACAACGGAGCTCCGAGACAGAAGTGGATGCCGTTTCCAAAAGCGATGTGAGGATTCGGCGAACGGAAGATGTTGAATTGATTCGCCTGCTCGAATTGACGGTCGTCGTGGTTGGCCGATCCGGACCACAAGACAACGGTATCCTCTGCGCGGATCGTTTGTCCCGCTATTTCAGTATTTTTGCTGCATCGGCGTGTTATCGATTGTATCGGCGAACGATATCGGAGGACTTCTTCAATGGCATTAGGCAATAGAGACAAATCTTCGCGTATTTGCTTTTGACTGTCCGGATGCTCCGCAAAGCAAACTATTGCGTTACCGATTAGGTTTGTCGTTGTTTCGTTTCCGGCTATGAGGAGAAGACGGCAAAATTCCATCAGCTCCGGCAAGTTTAAGGATTGTTCTTCCACTTTGGCCGCAAGCAAGGCAGAAACCAGGTCATTGCCGGGATTTTTCCGTTTTTCTTCAATAATTTCTTTGAAATACTCACTCAGTGCCAACCGGTTTTTGATCTTATTTTCCGCATACTGTTCCCGTGTCTCCCCATGTTCAACGTCGATTCCTCTTATAGCCTCGTCAGACCAGAGCTTGAACTGGTCCCGGCCGCTTCGAGGCACCCCGAGCAGCTCGGCAATGATAATGACAGGCAGCGGAAAAGACAGGCTCGCGATAGCGTCCATTTCTCCCTGTGTTTCAATTTCATCAAGCAACTCGTCAGTAAGCTCCTGAATGCGCGGTGCTAAATCTTCAACGGCTTTGGGAGTAAAAGCTTTGCTGACGATAGCCCGGTACAGCTTGTGCTTTGGAGGATCCATGGAAAGGATGGAGGATCCGGACAGTCCGGGAATGTTGGTGGAACTGAAAGCTTCGTGGTTCGCAAGAATCGCTTTCACATCGTCGTAAAGAAAAACGTCCCAACAATTCCGCTCGGGATCAAAACGGACTGGGCCATTCTCTCTCATTTCCTTGTACCAATGAAAGGGGGGTTCCGCTTCAAACAAACCTTTAGGGGGAATGTTAAGCGCGGCGACCTGTACGTTTGCTTCTGAATGTCCATTCATATTCATCATAATACCTCCTATTGTTCATGTAGGATTTTTGTCAATCGCGGCTTGCCAGTGCAGAACTCAAGCGGGCGGGCTGGCACAACGGTTGTTTGGCTTGTAGAGCTAATCCTCCTTTCTGAATAATATTCAATGTAATAATGTTACATGCAGCTTATTTGTCTTATTTGAAACATTTTACAATGTTATTATAATTATGGTAAAAGCGGCGGTCAATTGAACTTAATGTGTCAACCGCAGAAATGAACATTTGAGGCGGAAGTGCTGCAGGCCGGCCATCTGCACGCAATTAAACCCGCCGTGCATGTGCAGGCGGGTTAAGAGAGCATCGTTATGCGGCTTGGCTTTCCGGGTTATGGCACTTTGCGGCCTCTTGAGCTTGTATACAGTTCGTACCATTCTTCGCGGGTCATGAGCTCCGATTGGCGGACAGCGTCCCGGCAGGCGAGCACTCGCTCCGCCGAAGATGTCCCGATCACCGGCTGGATTTTGGCCGGATGCTTCATCAGCCAGCCGAGCAGAATCGCTTCCGGCGTCGTCTCTTTTTCCTGCGCCAGCTTGGAGATAAGCGCGGCGGTCTGTTTCACTTCTTCGGAAGCGCCTTCGAGGCTTTTGCCGGTGAAGCGGCCTTGCGAGAGCGGCCCCCAGGCCTGAAGCTGGATATCCTCCATCTGGCAGTGCTGGATGATGCCGTCATCGAAGTTCAAGCCGGACCCTTCGGCGCGGTTGACGAGAATGCCCTGGTCGAGCCAGTCCAGCCTCGCCAGATGCAGCTCCAACTGGTTGACGACGAGCGGCTGCTCGATCGACTTTTGCAGGAAGCGGATTTGCGCGGCGGTCATATTGGAAACTCCGAAGTGCCGCACTTTGCCGGACGTTTTCAGCTGTGTGAACGCTTCCGCCACTTCGTCAGGCTCCATCAGCGGATCGGGGCGGTGCAGCAAAAGCACGTCGAGATATTCGATGCCGAGCCGCTCCAGAATGCCGTCCACCGAGCTCAAAATATGGCTCTTCGAAAAATCGTAGCGCTGAGGCAGCAAGCCGTCCGTAAAGCGAATCCCGCATTTGGACTGCAAGACGATCCGTTCCCGGAGCTCCGGCCTGCTTTTCAAAATTTGCCCGAACACAGCCTCGGCTTTGCCCATCTTATAAATATCGGCATGATCGAACATCGTGATTCCCGAGGATAGCGCCGCTTCTACGGCCTGCTCAGCGACTTTGACGTCTTCCTGCGTATAAGGTTCATAATTCCAATCTCCGCCTAGCCCCATACATCCGAAGACGATCCGGCTGTCCGATATTCCTCGTTTTTCAAGCGGCATTACTTTCATCATTTGGCCTCCCAACTTGGATTAGCTTCATTATAACCTTTGCCGGGACCGAGCATAAGAGCTGAAATTTCTTTCAGTTACTTACCTGGGCGTAACGGATCGGCAGCAAAGCGCGGGTTTCAGGGTTTTGGGTTCGGCTGCACTTTTGCAGGCTTTCTCCGCGCTGCCAAGCAGATGTGTTTTTTCCGAATGTTGGAGCATTGGATAGTAGAATGGCGGTTTTGCCGATTCTCCGCGTATGATGTGAATTTTTATCAGTCGGCACGGATATCGTATGATCGCGCAGGCGGAGGGGGGACCACAAGGATTTGTTACGCTAAAGGGCCTAAAGTTTTGAAATTTTCAAGTATTGTACTATGATAAACTTGATTCCATTATTTGATTCGAGCGATGGTACCTAAGGAGTGGTAGAAATGGCGCGTGTTTTATTTATTAATGGCGGATCAGAGGGACATATCAATCCAACTATTGCAGTTGTGCAAGAGCTTATTTCGCGTGGGGAAGAGGTAGTGTACTTTTCTATAGAAGCTTTTCGGGAGCGCATTGAGAAGACGGGAGCTTCAGTACGAACATTTGACGATCAAAAATTTATAAAAGCCTTTATCTCAGGCGGAAGAGATTATTTACTCGAAAGAGTCAACGGTCTGTTACTTACGGCGGATATAGTCATACCAAGCGTTCTTGAACAGATCAAAGGAGAGCATTTTGATTACATCATCCATGATTCCATGTTTGGTTGCGGACGTTTGCTTGCTCAAATTCTTAAGCTTCCTGCTATCAACTCCTGTACTTCTTTTGCGCAGACAAAAGAATCATTCGATAAGATTTTGGGGCAATTTTCCATAAAGGTCCCTGCGGACATCGTTAAACCTATAACTGATAGATTCCAAAGCCTGACGGAAATGCTGAAGGAAAAATACGATGTGGAGATCCATTCTCCTTACGAAGTGTTTTGTAATCCTGCACCGCTTACAATCGTTTATACAACAAGGGAGTTTCAGCCTTATGGAGAAACATTCGACCAGACTTATAAATTTGTAGGTCCATCCATCTCTTCGCGATTAACTCAAGAAAGCTTCGACTTTACTGCAATCACGGGGAAAAACCCAATTTACATTTCACTGGGCACAGTTTTTAACCAAGCAATTGATTTCTATAAGCTTTGTTTTGAGGCTTTGGGGAACACTGATCATACGATTGTCATGTCTATTGGGAATAGAACCCAAATTTCTGATTTAGGGGAAATTCCTGAAAACTTCATCGTAAAAAATTATGTTCCACAAACTGATGTACTGCAGTACACTAAATTATTTATTACACATGGTGGAATGAACAGTACTAATGAAGGTCTCTATTACGGGGTTCCGCTCATTGTAATCCCGCAAAGCGCGGATCAGCCGATAATTGCGGGACAAGTCGCCAATCTCGGAGCAGGCATTCAATTACAAATGCAAAGCTTGACTGCAAATGGGCTGCATGAAGCCGTAGAACATGTGTTAAGCCACCCATCCTTCAAGAAAACTGCTGCAAATATGAAGGAATCTTTTCAAAAATCAGGCGGGTATCATCAAGCTGCTGATGAGATTTTCGAATTTAAGGACTAACCGGGAACGATAGCGGCGCGCAGCTCCCGGCGCGTGGTGTGGCGCCGCATGACGGTCGTCAACCACATGAATAATTAAGGCAGTTAAACTGGTCCGCCGGTTCTTAACTGCCTTTTTCAATGCTTCGCCGATGTCCGGCCGACTGCTGCCAACACGCTATTGCCTGGAGGCGGCTGGGGCGGGAGCGGCTTTGTAATCCATTAGCGGCGCCAGCCAGACCATGCCGGTTCCTCTGTACACATTGACCAGCCCCTCGCCCGAAACAGCCGATCCCAGCAAGCTTTTGCCGGATTTTTCGACGGTAAATTCCAACGAATCGGACCACATTAGCGCGAAGTTGCCGTCCACCTTCAGCACATCGTTGTGCAATTCCACGACGACTGCTTCTTCGGACGGGATCGGCGCCTCCAGCGCCAGTATCCCTTTGCCTTTGGCGCTCAAATTGAACAAGCCTTCTTTGCCGAGAGCGGCGGAGGAAAGGGTTTTGCGGGCGCTTACCGATACGTTCAGCGACGTTTCGCAAGCTAAAAACATGCCGTCCTCTACAACAATGTGATCATTGTCGACATCAATTAACCACAAATATTTATAGGTGGTCTCCAGCATAATGGTACCTGTGCCTTTGTAGACAGGCTTGACGGCGCTAGTTCCGGTCACCGCACTGGCTACCAAATTTCGCATTAACCCGCCCACGCCTTTTATGCCTGAAGTCATCTCAATGTTACCGACCATATACTGCATGGCTCCCGCGCTCATCATGATCTCGTTGTTGTTGAGCTCGATCATAAGCTGCTTTTTGCGCATGTTGCTTCTGCTCATAAAATAGTTGGCTTCTGCGTCCGCAAGGGACGTACAGCTCAAATCCTCGATATACTCCAGTACCGTAAACCCGCCCAACTGCTCTTTGACGACGATGTTGCTGTTATTTTTCAGATTATTTATTGTAAAAGCCATACGCTTATATGCCTCCTATTATATTCGTTTCATAAGGACTGGAAAAATTCTTCAACCATTAAAGCTTTCGACAAGAAAAGCCAATTTCCTTGCCGTGCGGCCTAACGTAATCATTGTTTTACTTAAACTCTACATACTAAGTGAATGGTATTTTTTGGTATGATTATCACGTTAAAATTTGTTGTAAGGAGAGGTCGCGGAATGTCTATTGTACTAAGGGTTTTACGGTTGCCGGACGATTATGCCGATTTGGCCAAACTGTTGAATACTCACTGGTCAGAGCCGACGACGGCGGAGAGGCTTGAGGAAGATGATGCAAAGCTTTTTGAAGTAGGCCATACCTATATGGATCAAAATGGGCTGCTCGCAGGATATGACCGTACCCGGCAAGTGGCGGTTACCGATCAAGGCGCTATCGTAGGTTACGTGTGGTCTTGGCGGGCGCCCTGGACGGAACCGGGGTATCTCAATAACACGCTTGTCGTGGATGAACGATACCGCAAGCAGGGCGTTGGGCGGCTTCTCTTTCGGCATGCTGCAGATTGGGGAAGCCGGCTTGGGGCGACAACACTCGTTACGGAGGTTTGGGATGACAGCCCGGAGTCCCTTCAATTTGCCGAACATAGAGGGTTTCAAGTTGAACGGCATTATTTTCAATCGGTGCTTAACTTGGAGAAGGCCGACCTGGTGGGCGTCTGCGATGATGGTGTTATTCGAGCGCCGGAGAGCGAAGGTTTGCGATTCACGACGTTAGCGGATGAGGCGGGCGAGGAGAGCGAGCAGAAGCTTTATGAGCTGTACAAAGAGACCCTGGTGGATATACCCGGGTTTACCGGAGAGGTTCCCGCCATCGACGAATGGCGAAAATGGTACCTGATGGTTGACGGCTATGCCCCGGATCAAGTCATCATTGCAGCAGATCGCGACAAATTTGTAGGTGTATCCAATGTTCTGTACAATAAGTTGACAAACGGCATGTATCACGAATATACCGGTGTCGGCAGAGACTACCGCGGCCGTAAAATTGCTTTGGCTCTGAAAATGAAAGCCATACTTCTTGCCAAGCAGCGCAGAGCCGCCTACATCCGCACGGACAATGAATCCACGAACGAGCCCATTTTGCGGATCAATCGCCGCCTAGGCTATGAGCCCATGCGTGGGACGTATCGGTTGGTTGCCAAACTGAAGGATATATGCCAATGAGATAAACCTCTATGCACTATACATGTCCTGTCCTGCGCAACGATTTCGGCTTAGTGTTAACGAGGACTATGCTGGACACAATCAGAACGAGCCCCGCCACCAGTTTAAAAGTAATCGTCTCATCGAAAAAGAGAACGCTGATCATAATCGCAATGAGCGGGATCAGAAAAGTAAATGAGCCCACCTTGCTTGCTTCGCCCGAATTGACAAGTCTGAAGTAAACAAGCCAGCCTAAGGCTATGACGAAAATCGAAATAAACAGCAGCGTCGATATGAACGGCGTTGTCCAAACGATAGCGGACCAGCTTTCAGTGAAAGATCCGGTAATTATTAAGACGATGCCCCCAACGGTAATCTGCACGGCAACCATCCAGATGGCGTCTACCCGGGCTGCCGTTTTCTTCGTATATACGGTGCCGAGAGCCCAACTAATCGCGCTGCCGATGGCAAGCAAAATCCCGGCAGCCGAAATATGGCCGGAACCCCCGCTTACGCTGATGGCGGCGACTCCGATAAAGCCGACAATCAAGCCGATGATTTTCAAACCGTACATTTCTTCCCCCAGCCACAACCAAGAGCAGAGGCCCAGGAGCACGGGTTGAAGGAAAACGATCGCTGCAAAAAGCCCTGCGGGCAGAAATTTCAGCCCTACGGTTTGAAAGCCGTAATATAAAATAATGTTCAGCACGGAGGAGATGAGATAGATGTGCCAAGTATTTTTCAGAGCAAGCCTTTTGTAACGGGGCAGAGCGAAGAAAACTAATAAAAGCCCGCCTATCAACGTCCGCAAACCTGCAAAAAGCAACGGAGGCGTGAATTCGAGCGCATATTTGGAAAGCGGCCAGTTGACTCCCCACATAATAACAAGAAACAATAAATAAACAGTTGTACGTGTTCGCGAAAGTTGCGGCATGTTCTTCAACTCCTGTTGTCGTTTTATTTCTTAAAACATGATACAACGACTTTTAAAATAAATAAAATGAATGTTTATTATCGGGGAGATAACAAATTTGTTATGACCCATTCACAATTGAAATTGTTTGTGAAAATAGTCGAGACCGGAAGCTTCACAAAAGCAGGTCGAGAACGGGGAGAAAACCTGCGAAAGTACAGGAATTTCTGTGAAAATGGTTCATTTTGGTGAAAAACCTGCGATTGTGCAGGAATTTTAGAAAGAAATGAACCCGAGCCCATGGGATCGGTGAAAAGCCTGCACAATTGCAGGAATTGTTTCGTGGTCGGTGTATCAACGGGCAAAAAGATGCACTTTTGCAGGTTTTCTTCGCGAAACGGCGCAGTGTACTATCGGCCGGAAGCCTCATTCCATCATAGCGTGGAACTACAGCTGAAGCCACCAGATGCCTGCACATTCCGGCAAACATACGAGATTTTCTTCAACAACTCTGGCGGCCAGATCTTTTCCAAAGAAAAATCCGGTTAGTTCTTCGGCTTCATGAATACTTTCAAAATGATAATCAGTTCTTATCCATTTGTGATGGAACCCATACTCTTCAACTAACGTTTTATAGTATTGTTCTAGCATTTGGGGCGGGTTGGGCGTCTCTGTTCCTGTACCCATGGTCTCCAAAATAACGACCGTGCCATTGGGGCGAAGGACCCGCATTATTTCTGCCATTATTTCCTGGATGTTTTGTTTCCAGTTTGGAACATCTGAATTTGCTAAATACGATATCGTCCAACCTGCTACAAGTAAATCTGCGCTTGCGTTTTTTAGAGGGAGCCTTCTATGATCGGCTATTTGAGTGGACCAGTTCGTGCATCCGGTTTTTTCCAAGCGCTCTGCAGTGATGCGAAGCATGGCTTCTGAAGCATCTAAAGCGATGATTGATTTTGCATGTGGGGCTAGTAGAGTTGTCACTCTCCCCGAACCTGCTCCCAGATCGATAATATCGAGTCCCTTAAATCCCCTAATATCTTCAAAGTATCCGGTTAAGTCAGGCTGCCTGGAAATTAATCGGTGATACGTTTCAGCTTCATTTTTATAGATCTCATCATGGTTCGGCATCGTTGTTCCTCCTTTGTTTCCCTAACAATAAAGGTTGACGCTGCGATAAGGTCAAGCTTGTTTATAAAAAAGACCGTTCTGCCAAGAAGCGGTGGAAGCGGTCTTTTTTGAATTTCAAGAAATGGTGCGCAGGAATCCGTGCTATTGCTTTTTTCCGTAAACATTAATTTTTCGCAGGTTTTTTGACAGGTTGTCATAATTTTCCCGAAGGAATTTGGTTTCGTCAGTTGTTTGCAATGTTCGACAATTTACTTGTTTATCATACAAAATTTTACATGACTTTATTGGAAAATGATGCTAGTATATTATTTGTTTGTATATATATTACAGAGGGAGTGGTTTGTTATGAAGAAATTGCTTATTGGTTCGATTGTACTGCTATTCATTTTATCCGGGTGTACATCAGCAAAGTTTAAAGAAAGTATGGACACCGGCAATAAGGCTTTGACTGATAAAAAATATAGCGATGCCGTTACGGCTTTCTCCGCTGCTGTAGCTGAAGAACCTAAAAATGCGGAGGCGAAGCAAAAGCTGGACGAGGCTAACAAACAAGTAGAAGAAGAAAAGAAAGCAAAAGAAGAGGCAGAGAAGAAAGAAAAAGAAGCTGTCAGCAAATATATTGATGATATTAAATCGCTAACCGCGGAAGTTTTAAAAGTCAATACTGCCTGGGAGCAACTTCGCCAGTCTTCTGCGAGCGGAGCGGTAGACAACGATACTTTCGGCCAACTGGTTGAGGAAAAGTTTTTACCGGCTACTACGGAACTAGCGGGAAAAGTGAAAAAAGTCGCTACGCCTACAGAAGAGGTTCGTCAAGCACATGAGCTTTATATTGCATCTTTGGAGAAGAATCAACAAGCTTTTTCTGAAATATTCGCTGCAATTGCGGCAGACGATATGTCAAAAATTACACATGCCAACCAATTGTTGTCCGATGCACAAAAGTCCGAAAGAGATTTCGTGGCGAAATTGAAGCCTATTACCGAAAAATATAACATCAAGATGGATTCGAAATAGAGCGGCTTGGTACTAGGTGGGCTGCCCCTTAAGTCATGAGAATGATAGAGGGGGGCCTTTATATTTTGAGCATGTGCAGTCCATAATAACGACCATGCCATTGGGGCGAAGAACCTGCATTATTTCTGTCGTAATCTCGTGAAGGTTGACGCTGAGATAAGGTCAAGCTTGTTTATAAAAAAAGACCGTTCTGCCAAAAAGCGGCGGAAACGGTCTTTTTGGAATTTCAAGAAATGGCGCGCCAGGAAGCCGTGCTATTGCTTTTTCCCGTAAACATTAATTTTTCGCAGGTTCTTTGACAGGCTGTCATAAATGATGATGTTTCCATCTGTATCGACCGTAAACTGTTCGCTGTTTCCGAGAATCAGCTTGCCGGGTTCTCTCGGATTGTCCGGGATGGCCTCTCCCGGCGTCGGAACGCTTAGTCTAATAAAAGGTACCGGATCGTAAGAGTTGGTCTCAGGATTATATACCCCTTTGTTATAAGTCAATTGATCGAGCTTGACGTAATTTTCAACCGTACCGTTCAAATCGATCCGGTAAAAGCCTTTGCTGTCGTAAGCGTAAAAATACCCGTTCTTTGCGATTGCGCCGGAGATGGCATCCATGTTTAAGGTGGTTTTAACTCGGGTCGAACCGGACTCTACAACATTAATCGTTTTGCTGTCGGTATTCAAATAGTACAGCTTTCCATCCTTGACGATCGACGATAGGCGGCCTTGCGTTTCCCGCGGCAGAGACGCGAACGAGTGAACGGTCCCATCCGCTCCGGCTTCCATAATTTCTTTCTGGAACTTGTCGCTAAAGTAATAGCGATTCTCGTCGATCTTGGAAAAGAAGTCGCTTGCAGGGTCTAGGGCATGATCCAGACCGTAGCCGATTAGTTTCACCGAAGGTAGTATTTTATATAAAATGGATATCTTTGCAGAAGGGCCGTCCGCCTCCGCCATAATGAACAATTCGTCGCGGGCTTCATCGTAAAACAGGGCAGTGGGCTGTACTTCCCAATGCATCAAATGGTTCGTGAACCCATTCGAATCCTTGTAGGTAAAATTAAAACGCTCATCGATGCTTACCGCGGGTTGCAAAGGTCCTCCCGCATCGGTGCGGGGGTTAAATTTTTTAATGGAGAAAGTAGGGGAATTGCCCCTCGTCAAAAAATACAAGTTTCCTGAATTATCCGATGACATGACGGTTCCATAAACGGAGGCGCTCCAATAGCTACTGCTTATGTAATATCCCGGAATATCGGTCTTTTCGGCAATGCTCAGATTATCGACCGTGGGCTTTTCCAGCTTGATGAGGCTAGGAACGGCGGGTGAGGGCTGCGGCGGCTTCGTTTCCGTTTGCTTGCTTGTCATAGAAATCGCCTGGGTGTTCGCGTCATACGTTACGTTCATATCCATGTTCTCTGCAATGAAGCGAAGGGGGACTATAGTCGTATTGTTCACGATCAAAGCGGGCTGGTCGAGGCCTATCTCTTTTCCATTGACCGCGGCTGTCGGCTTATCTATGGTCAGCGAGATCGTTTTCTTTTCGGCTGTCAAGGTAACAGTCCTTGTAAGGTCATCCCAAGTGACACTGCTGCCAAATGCTTCGCCTACAAAACGCAGAGGAACCATCGTGGTGCTGTTGATAAGAACAGGCGCTGTCTGCAGTTCCACGGTTTGGCTGTTCATGACCGCATGGGGGTCGTTCAGTTTGAGCGTAATCACGTGCCGGCTCGCATGCGAAGGTTCCGCAGCTTGAGCATTCGCCACTGAGAGTGAAAGCAGTGCTGAACATGTAAGCAGTAAAAAGCAAGATTTTTGTTGCATCGTCAAAATAACTCCTTTTTTTGTTAGAGGCGGCCGAGGAGGCCTGAATTTTGGGTGCCAGCATTCGTGAAAGGTCCCGGCAGCCCGCAAAAACCTGCGAAAACTCCCATGACGTCGTGAACCTCACCCACAGAATGAAAATATAGTCAGGCCTACTGTGTTCTATTTTCGTATAAAGTGCAGGCAGCCCAAAAATCCCCGCGTCAGGGGCTATAACCACAATCTGCCTGGCTGCTCGAAGAAAACCTGCAAAAATACATGAATTTGTGGCATTGAACGCTTGTCACGAACAATTCCTGCAAAAGTGCAGGTTTTTTAGCGGGGACATGGGCTCAGGCTCACTTTCAGCGAAAATTCCTGCACTTTTGCAGGTTTTTCGCCAAAATAAGCCAATTACGGAGAAAAAACCTGCACTTTTGCAGTTTTTTCCTGCGTTTCAAGCACATGTGCTGGCTCCTGACGTGCGATTTTCCAACAGCCTGACTTTTAGGAGTGTCTGCTCGTTGCTAATGACTTGCCGGTGCCGGCAGGCGAGAGTTTCTCGACAGTCTCTTTTTTTTGCAGTTGATGCGGGCAGTAGAAGCAGCATGTAATTTTCGACAAAATCATAGTATTTTCCTGCATTCTCCAGCTTAGGGGTGATTAAAAAAGGTAAATATTGATTTGTATACAAGAACACAAGTATACTTAAATAAAACAGTGAGGTGGTCATATGACATTTTTGTCGCCGTTGCCGCCGCAGCAGCGCAAATCACTCGGGGACCAGGTTTACGAGTCCATCCGGGAAAGCATCGTTTCCCTGCGGCTGGAGCCGGGGAGCATGATTTACGAGAATGAGCTTTCGGAGACGCTTCATGTAAGCCGCACGCCGATCAGAGAGGCCATTCGGCTGCTCGTGAGCGAGCAACTGCTGGAGGTGCTTCCGCAGAGGGGGACGCGCATTGCCCACATCTCCAAGCGCAAAGTGGGCGAGGCCCGTTTTATCCGCGAGCATCTGGAGCTCGGGGCTTTTCGTCTTGCTGCTAAAATGTGGGACCCGCAGGAGCACCAACGTACGAAGAATACGCTGCTGGACCTGATCGGGAGGCAGCAAGCTGCGGGGAACGAAGGCAGCATTGAGCTGTTTCTTCAACTGGACGAAGAGTTCCACCGCGTAATTCTGGAAGTGACGGGCAATGCCACGCTGCTTCAGGTGATCAATCATATGCGCGGGCATCTGAACCGGCTGAGGTTTTTGGCGCTCAAGCAGTTCCATTACCTGGATAAGGTGATTGAGGAGCACAAAGGGCTGCTTGCGGCGATTGAGCAGGGGGATGAGGCGCTGACGGCCGCCAGACTGGAGGCTCATATCAGCAAGCTGGATGTGGAGCTTCCGGAGCTTCATGCGATCTATCCGCAATATTTTACCGATTAAAGGGAGATGGAGGGACCAGAGGATGAGGATGGTATTCAGATGGTACGGGGAAGGCAACGACACGGTATCGCTGAAGCAGATCAAGCAAATTCCGGGCGTTGAGGGCATTGTTTGGGCACTGCATGACGTGCCGGCGGGCGAAGAGTGGCCGATGGACAAAATTCTCGCCTATAAGCAGTTGGCTGATCCTTACGGCCTGCACCTGGAGGTAGTCGAGAGCGTCAACGTGCATGAAGACATCAAGCTGGGGCTGCCGACCAGAGACCGGTACATCGAGAATTACAAAAAAACGATCGAAAAGCTGGCGAAAGTTGGCGTGAAAACGATTTGCTACAATTTCATGCCTGTCTTCGATTGGCTGCGCACCGATTTGTTCAAGGAGATGGAGGACGGCTCCACGGCGCTTTTTTATGAAAAAGCCAAAGTCGAACGGATGGACGACCCGAGCGAACTGGTCCGGATCATCGCCGACAATCCCGATTTCACGATGCCGGGCTGGGAGCCGGAAAGGCTCAGCAAGCTTGCTCCGCTTTTGGAAGCGTATAAAAATGTGACGGAAGAGGATCTGTGGAGCAACCTGCAATATTTCCTGGAGCAGATTATCCCTTTTGCGGAGCAGCATGATATCCGCATGGCGATTCATCCGGACGATCCGCCGTGGTCGATTTTCGGATTGCCGAGAATTATGACAAGCCAGACGAACATCAGGCGCCTGCTCAAGCTCGTAGACAGCCCGTACAACGGTGTTACATTGTGCAGCGGCTCGCTCGGGGCCAATCCCGATAACGATATTGAGGCGATGGTGCGGGAGTTCGCCGATCGTATCCCGTTTGCGCATATCCGCAATGTAAGGGTGTACGAGAACGGCGATTTTATCGAAACTTCCCATCGGACGAGCGACGGTACCGTAGATATTGCGGGTATTGTCAAAGCGTATCATGACAACAGCTTTACCGGATACGCAAGGCCGGATCACGGAAGGCATATTTGGGACGAGGAATGCCGGCCGGGGTACGGGCTTTACGACCGGGCTCTGGGCATTATGTATTTGTGGGGCGTGTGGGATTCGCTGGAACGCATGAAAAAGCGGGAGGTCGTCAAATGATACCCATTCATGAAAATCTAAAAGGCAAAGTCGCTGTCGTAACCGGGGGCAGCGGGGTGCTGTGCGCGGCTATGGCCAAGGAGCTTGGACGGCAGGGCGTCAAAGTCGCGATTCTGAACCGCACAGCCGAAAAAGGCGAAGCCGTCGCCGAAGCGATCCGGCAGGCGGGGGGCGAAGCGATCGCGGTCGCTTGCAATGTGCTGGATGCCGAGAGCATGAAGCAGGCGGCAGCCGAAATCGCGGGCAAGCTCGGCGACTGCGACATTCTCATTAACGGAGCGGGCGGGAACCACCCGAAGGGGAGCACGACGAACGAAACGTTTAAGCCGGAGGATTTGCTGAATAAGGAGATCACGACTTTTTTCGACTTGAGCGAAGAAGGGTTCGGATTTGTGTTCAACCTGAATTTTCTAGGAACGCTTATACCTACGCAAGTATTCGCCAAACAAATGATCAACAAACCCGGAGCCGTCGTGATCAACATGTCGTCCATGAGCGCTCCGAGCCCGATGACCAAAGTGCCCGCCTACAGCGCGGCCAAAGCGGCCATCAACAACTTTACGCAGTGGATGGCCGTACATATGGCCGATGTCGGTATCCGGGTCAATGCGCTGGCGCCGGGATTTTTCCTGACGGAGCAGAACCGGAAGCTGCTGACGAACGAGGACGGCTCCTTGACGGAAAGATCGCACAAAATCATTACGCACACGCCGATGCGAAGGTTCGGCAAGCCGGAAGATCTGCTGGGCACTTTGCTTTGGCTGGTCGATGACAGCACGGCGGGCTTCGTTACCGGCATCACGGTTCCGGTAGACGGCGGGTTCATGGCCTACTCGGGCGTGTAAAATGCCGGGACAACCTTGACCTGCACCATGGAATCATGTACGCTGAACAGCAAAGCGATATCGGAATCGATACGGAGGGCTGCAGTCCATGATTATTGGGGTTGGAATGGATATGGTTGAAATTTCCAGGCTGCGCAAAATTCTCGAAAGCTCAGTGGGGGACCGCTTCCTGGAGCGGATTTTGACGCCGCGGGAGAGAGAGCTTGCCCAGCAGCGGCGCGGGCGTCTCGCGGAATTTGCGGCAGGGCGGTTCGCCGCGAAGGAAGCGGTCGTGAAAGCGGTCGGCTGCGGCATCGGCAAGCGGATCGGCTTTCAGGATGTGGAGGTGCTGCCGGATGCGCTCGGCAAGCCGGAATGCGCCGTCGCGGCGGCCGCGCTGGAGCGGGCATGCATAAGCGGCAGCCCCCGCATCCATATCAGCATTACGCATACGGAGACGATGGCTGCCGCTTATGTCATCGTGGAACAATTGCAAGCAGGCGTTACTTCTTCGAGCTGAGCCAATCCGCAAGCTGTCCGATTTCGTCATCGGACAGCTTTTCTTTGTAGGCCGGCATGCCGCCGCCGCCGTTTTTGATCTTGTTGGCGATCTGCTCTTTGCTCATCGAGCCGCCGACCTTTTGCAGGTTCGTTCTGGGTCCGACCTTGCCTGCGAGATCGACGCCGTGGCAGCTGATGCACTTGTTCGTTGTAAACATCTCCTGCGCCTTGACGAACGCCTCATTGCTTTCCGTGCCTGCGGTAGGAGCGGGTGCGGCCGATCCGGCCGGGGAGCCGGACTTGCCGCCGCCGCACGCGGCAAGGCTAATGACCAGCAGCCCCATCAGCAGGGCGCCGCCGCTTTTTAACCACTTTTGCTTCATCACTTCACTCGAACCTCCATCCCTCAAAATACTATTTGGCCCACACGCGCAGCATGTAGCCGCCGGCCAGCAGACTGATGCCGCCCATCCCTTCGAGGATGATGCCGGAATAGCCCAAATACCATACGCCCATAATGGCGGATAAGGCGAACAGCCACAGCCCCAGGTAGACCAGCGGTCTGCCCAGCACCAGCCCGAATTGCACGAAGCCGACGGCCAGCAGGAACGAGCGCAGCACGGGCGCGAATAACGGCCCTACGGCGCCGATCGCTTCCAGCAGTGCGACCGCCGCGATCAGCAGCGCTCCAGGCAGCAGCAGAAGCAGCGGATTGCCTATGCGATCCGCATCCTGCGATGCGGGATCCGCGGCGCCTTTTTCCCTGCGCATCCCTCCGATCTGAATCAAACTTGCGACAACCGCCGTAATCAAACCGGCCAGCTTGAGCCAGTCAAAATCCCGCCAAATGATCATAAAATCGACTGCGGCGCTGAAAATCCATTCGGCTCCCCAAATAAAGAGCAGCGGAATAAGCGGCTTTGCTCCGGCCAGCCAAGCTTTCCTTTTATTTGCCAAATCCGATTGCTTTGCGTTCTGCATACTTTCACCTCTGGTTTTCTCTTGCACACTTCTCTTATAATGAAGTCATGTCCATTGTTCCATTATAACTTGATCCGGTCCGATAGAGAAGGAGAGCAAGAAGAGCTTATGTACAGTGAAGAGCAAAAGCATTATTTTTCAACCGGTCTGCTTGACTGGTACCGTGCGAACAAACGGGATTTGCCGTGGAGAAGAAGCAAAAATCCTTACCATATATGGATTTCGGAAGTGATGCTGCAGCAGACGAGAGTGGATACGGTAATCCCGTACTTTCACCGTTTTACCGAGCAATTTCCGACTGTGGAGGCGCTGGCGAACGCTCCCGAAGAGGACGTGCTGAAAGCGTGGGAAGGCCTCGGGTACTATTCCCGCGCACGCAATTTGCAGAGCGCCGTCAGGGAAGTCCACGAAAGATACGGGGGAATCGTGCCCCAGGAAAAGGAAGAAATTTCCTCGTTAAAAGGGGTCGGTCCCTACACCTCCGGGGCGATCCTGAGCATCGCTTATAACAAGCCCGAGCCCGCTGTGGACGGCAATGTGATGCGGGTGCTGTCGCGCTATTTTCTCATCGAAGAAGATATTATGAAGCCTGCGACTCGCGTAAAAATGGAGCATTTGGCGCGGGAGCTCATTTTGGAAGGAACGGCTAGCGATTTCAATCAGGCACTGATGGAGCTCGGTGCGATGGTGTGTACGCCGCGTTCGCCGCACTGCCTGACGTGTCCGGTAATGGCGCACTGCCGCGCGCGCGAAGAAGGCATGGAAGAATCGCTGCCCATTAAAAAGAAAGCGAAACCGCCCCGTCCCGAGCTGCGGGCCGTAGCTTTGGTTGAAGGCACTGGCGAGAACGAGGGCAAATGGCTGATCAGGCAGCGCCCGCAGGAAGGCTTGCTGGCCCGCATGTGGGAGCTGCCGCATATCGAGCTGAAAGCGGCCTCGTGGAGTTCGGATGCCGAGACGATGAACGAGCTTCGGGAGACGCTTGCGGAGCAAGAGCAGATCGTAATAAGTCCTTTGGAATGGTTGGCGGATACGAATCACACATTCAGCCACATTTTTTGGGACATGAAGGTGTATCGGGCCAAATTGGGCGAGATGGGCCGCCAGAGGGATGGGGGAGAATGGATTCCGTTCCATTATCGCTGGGTAGGTGCGGATGAGCTGCAGCAGTATGCGTTTCCTAATGTTTTTCTGCGGATTATGAAAGCTTGGCAGAAGCAGTCACGACAAACGAATCGCAGTGTTCCCGAAATCCGTTAACGGATTTCCCGCCGGATTGCTTCCACATTTTTGAGCGTGATCTTTTTCTTATCGATTTCGATCGACCCTTCGTCCAGAAGCTCCTGCAAAACCTTTGTGACCGATTCCCTAACGGTGCCGACCATGTTGGCCAATTGTTGATGGGTGAGCTTCACATCGATCAGAAGCCCGTCTTTCGTCGGAGTTCCGTGTTCTTCGGACAGGCGGACGATCGTTTTCATAATGCGCGAGCGGACGCCGAGAAAAGTAAGATCGTAAATTTGCTCGTTCGCTTTGCGCAGCCGTTCCATCGTCGTCTCCAAGAGCTTCAAGCACAGCTTGGGGCTCTTTTCCAAGTATTGCGCAAATACCGAGCGTTTGAGGGTGTACATGACGCAGGCATCCAAAGTTTCGGCGGTAGCGGAACGGGTGAGACCTTCTTGAATCAATGCCATTTCTCCAAAGAAGTCGCCTTCGCGGAACAGGGCAAGAATGATCTCCTTGGCATCGTCCAACCGGTAAATTTTGACGACACCCGTCTTGATTAAATACATTTCCTCCCCGATTTCGCCTTCCAGGAAAAGGATTCTGCCTTTCTTCACTTTCTTTTCTGTAAAAAGAGGGGCGAGACCAAAGAGCTCTTCTTCAGACAGCTCTTGAAAGAGGGGGACATTTTGAAGAAGCTGAACAATCGTTTTCAACAGGCGCTCATCTCATTTCGGTCATAATCAAACGACCAGCTGTTCTCCGATTTCTTCAATCATTATGTTCAGCGTACGCGACAAATCGACTTCGTAAGGGTCTCTCAGTTCTTGTCCGGATGCGCTTCTTAGTATACGTACGACAGGCCGCTGCATACTGTGGGTGTTCAACCGGGAGACGCTCAGACCCACGGGGTAGATCGCGACGTTGCTGCGGAACAGCTTGACCATATCTATATCGTACAGCTTTCCGGCGTTCGCGTAAAGCACTTCGAGAGCATCTTCGAGAGCATCGCGGGGAGGAAGGGCCTTGCGGCAGGACGGCAGGACGGCAGGACCTGGCGTGGATCATGGCGTCGTAGTAGTCCGGCAGACCGATCCATCTGGAGTAAGGGTGAATCTGCTCTCCCCGTAAGTTGTAAGGATAGCCGCTGCCGTCCGTCCGTTCATGGTGCTGCAGCGCGCATTGTGCGGGAAACTTGCGAAAACTTCCATGACGTCGTGGACGCCACCCCACAGAATGAAAATAATCAGGGTTACTGTGTGTACTATTTCCGAATAAAGTGCAGGCTTCCCAGAAACCCATACGCCAGAGCCGCCGGGGTCGCACTATTTGCCTGATTGCGCGACGAAAACCTGCAAAAGTGCAGCTTTTTGCTCGTTGATGCACTGGCGATGAAAAATTCCTGCAATTGTACAGGCATTTCGCCTCGAACAAGGGCTCAGATTCAATTTCATCGAAAATTCCTGCACAATTGCAGGCTTTTCCCCGAACCGGGCCGCTTCCGCGGAAAAAGCCTGTACTAATGCAGGCTTTTTGGTTGCCAAGCCGCTAGATGAACGGCTGCGCCGACCTGACGGGCAACAACCAGTCCAACCGTCCGCAGAAAGCCTGCGAAAGTGCAGTTTTTTGCCCGTAGATGAGCTTGCAAGGCAGAATTCCTGCAAAAATACAGGTTTTCCGTCGGCTACTCGGTCGAAAGCTCATTTTGAGCGGGAATTCCTGCACAATTGCAGGCTTTTCCCCAACCCGAACCGCTTTCGCTGAAAAAGCCTGCACAAACGCAGGCTTTTCGGCTTGCCAAGACGCTCCACAGCCAACTGCACCGCCGTGGGGCGACTTTTATCACGCAAAAGGAGGCGCGGAATTTGTACGTGCCGCCGCGGACTTTCCGGGCGGTTCGCTCGCGCAGCGAAGCCCCAAAATAAAGAACCTTCAACCCCACTGCGACAGTGGTGTTGAAGGTTCTTTCATAGCCGTTGCCCCGAAGGGGGAAGCGCCCGGCGTTTACATTACTTCGCTGCTGCTTCGTAACGTTTGCCAACTTCAGCCCAGTTCACAACGTTCCAGAACGCTGCGATGTAGTCAGGGCGTTTGTTTTGGTATTTCAGGTAGTAAGCATGTTCCCATACGTCCAGGCCGAGGATCGGAGTTTCGCCTTCGAAGATCGGGCTGTCTTGGTTAGGCAAGCTGTACACTTTCAGTTTGCCGTCTTTGCCTACTGCGAGGAAAGCCCAGCCGGAACCGAAACGAGTTGTAGCCGCTGCCGCGAAAGTTTCTTTGAACTTGTCGAAACCGCCAAGCTCGCTCTCGATAGCTGCTGCCAGTGCGCCTGTTGGAGCTCCGCCGGCGTTAGGGCCGATCGTTTCCCAGAACAGGGAGTGGTTGGCATGGCCGCCACCGTTGTTGCGAACGGCAGTGCGGATATCTTCCGGTACTCTGTTCAGGTCGGCGATCAGGTCGTTCAGGGATTTGTCATGAAGCGCAGGGTGTTTGTCCAAAGCTGCGTTCAGGTTCGTTACATATGCATTATGGTGACGTCCGTGGTGGATTTCCATAGTCGTCGCATCGATGTGAGGCTCCAGCGCGTTGGTTGCGTATGGTAATGCTGGTAATTGATGTGCCATTTTCAAAATACCTCCTAAATAATATGTAATTTCAACACTTTCATTATGACCCATTTTGTATAATAAATCAACATTTATGTTTACTAAGTCAGCCCGCCGAGGCGTTCGATTTTGCTCAGTGGCGAAACTGGTCCATTCACCTCCTGATTGTCCGGATATCCCCGGGAGACTGCGGGCGGAGTTGCCGCCGGTGCCGCATTACTCCGTCATTCTTCTGAGTTTTACCGCCGGACTCCTAGATTAAATTCCGAAACTTTCCGCTTTTTTATGCGTCTGTCCGGCCAAAATTTCCATTATGCCGCCCGGCGCGTTCAAATAATCTTAAAATTAACTTCATATTAACTTCATATTCTCATAATAAATCGTGCCAATAATGAATGGCGATGCAGTTTCAAGCATGGAGGCGAAAAAGCGTGCGATTGTGGCTTCGATTAATTACAGGAATCAACAGCAGCTTCCAGGTCAAGCTGATCGTGAATCTTGCCTGTATTATTTTGCTCGCTTTCGGCATTACCGGATACCTCACATACCGGAACAATCTCGACTTGTTCGAGCAAGAGATCAGCAAGCAATTCTCCAAGACGAATGAAGAAGCGCTCGCCAAGCTGGAACTCAAGGTGCAGGAAATCAACCGCATTTCGCAAACGATCGTCTTCAACCCCCAGATTGAAAAAATGATCGGCCGCATTAACGAAAGCAACAATTCGGATACACCTTCCGACCCTTTTCACATTTATTTCGATAAAAAACAGATCGAAGAGCAGATGCTGCAAATCAAGCTCGACGTTCCGAATATGACCGGGCTTTACTTGTACGACCTGAACGGAAATCCGTCGTATTTCAGCTACACGACTTCGTCGATCAATCATTTGGACGAGAGCCTGTTCCGGACGATCCGTTCCAAAATCAACAACAGCTCCGGCGACATGGTGTGGATGAACATGGCTGTGCCCAGCTCGATCGAGCCGAGCGGCTACCGCAATACGATCATTGTGGCGCGGTTTATGAAAAATAATATGCTGGCGACGTACGGCGTGCTGGTCATGGCGATCGATGAAACGTTTTTTTCGAGCTCGCTCAAGGAAATTACGAAAGACGGCCTGGGGCAAGTGTATTTGTTCAATCAGATGCAGGAGCTGCTTTACACGAATACGACGCCGGATACGCGTAAAGATTTGCGGGTGATGAACGGCCTTGAGGAGACCAAGGTGCTCGACAATCATCTGTACGTCCAGAACGCTTCCAAAACGATCTCCTTCAAGCTGGTCAGCGGCACTTCTCTGACCGAGATACGCGCCAAGAACCGCGAGCAGTTGGAGCGGATTCTGGTGTCCGGGCTGATCATCGCGCTGGTAACGAGCGTGCTCATTATGCTGTCGACCGGCAAGCTGCTGCGGCCGCTCACGGATTTGCTGCAAGGGCTGCGCAAAGTGCGCTCGGGGGATTTTGATACGCGGATCGAGGTTCGGACGAAGGACGAGCTTGCTTTTATCGGCGACAGCTTCAACGCGATGACCGAGCAGGTGGGACGGCTGATCAAAGAGGTGTACCTGACGCAGCTTAGCGAGAGGGAGGCGGAGCTTAAAGCGCTGCAGGCGCAGCTGAATCCCCATTTTTTGCACAATATGTTCAACGAAATTTACTGGAAGCTGTACCTTCGCAACGAAGAGGAGACGGCCGGATTAATTGCCGCGATTTCGGATATGCTCAAATATTCGCTGATGCCCGTGCAGACGTTGACGACGGTTGGCGAGGAACTGCAGCAGATCCGGAATTATGTGAAAATCCAGCAGGAGCTGTTCGAGACCGATCTGGAAACGAGGATCGAGGCGGACGACGACGTGTTGGGCTGTGAAATGATGCGATCTATTTTGCAGCCGTTAGTAGAGAATGTGTTCATGCACGCTTTCCGCAACAAAGTGTCCGAGAAAAAGCTGACGATCCGGGCCAGGCGCAAACAAGAAACGCTGGAAATTGTCGTGGAGGACAACGGCTGCGGGATGGAAGCAGAGGCGGTTGTCAGGCTGCTGGATTTTGACGGCTCTGCGCTGCCCCAACGCAAAGACGGCCGGGAAAGCCTCGGGGTGCGCAGCGTGATGCGAAGAATTGCGCTATTGCATGGCGCTCCGTATCGGCTTGAAATTCAAAGCACGGCAGGCGAGGGGACCGGGATGCGCCTGATTTTGCCGTATAACTCCGTTGGAAAGGATGAGCCCAGAGCATGCTGACGAGCGGGAATGTAATTATTGTGGAGGACCAGCCTAATTTTCGCAAAGGATTGGTCAAAATGCTGGAAAGCCAGGAGCTCGGCTGGAAAGTGGTCGGGGAGGCCGGCAACGGGCAGGACGCGCTGGCATTGGTTCATCGGCTCAAGCCGGACCTCGTGCTGACGGATATCCGCATGCCGGTTATGGACGGGATGGAATTTACGGGACATCTTCGCGAGAGCTATCCGGATATGATGGTGATCGTCATTACCGCGTACAGGCATTTTGAGTACGCGCAGGCGGCTGTGCGGCACGGTGCGCTTGACCTGCTGGTCAAGCCGTGCACGGAGGAGGATATCCGCAGCGTGCTGGGCAAGGCGTCGAGGCATATTCAGGCGCGGGAGAGCCAGAGGCTGACCAGGTTGTCCGGCTCCAATCAGCCTGTGGCGGAAGGGCAGCTGGCGCTGAATCAGGCGGGGGTCAAGGAGCTGGAATTGCAGCTGATGTCCGGCATTTTGCAAGGACAAGCGGGGTATGTGCAGCAGCAGCTGCGCAAAATGGTCGGCGAGCTGCGGCAGCTGTCGCCGGACGAGGAGGCGCTCCGGGCGCTGACGCTGTCGGCGGCGCTGCACGGCACGGTCCGCAAGCAGTTCCCCGACCTGGACGACGGCTCGCTGGCGGCCGCGGCGCGGAACATGCCGGCTGCGAACGGAACGGCAGGGGACATCGTCGGTTGGGCCGGCGAGCAAGCCGAGAGCTTTATCCGGTTGTTGGAACAGTGGCAGGCGTCCAAAAGCGATACGGCCATCGAGAAGGCGCTCAAGTACATTGAGGAGCACTATGACAAGGCGTGCCGCTTGACCGATGTGGCGGACCGCGTAAACCTGAATCCGAGCTATTTCAGCGTCATGTTCAAAAAGGCCGTCGGCGACAGCTTCACGAATTATGTGAACCGCGTGCGGATGGACAAAGCCGCTGTGCTGCTGCGGAGCACGGATTTGAAAATTTTCGAGATCGCCTGCGCAGTCGGCTTTGACGAGCCGAATTATTTTACGAATGTGTTCAAGCAGCAGTACAGCATGTCGCCCAAAGAATACCGGAGGATGCCGTAGCGGGTACCGTAAGGCTTGTCGTAGGGTGCCGGACGCATGGCTAGGGGTCCCTGGGCGGTGTCGTAGGGGCTCGTCCGGCGTGCCGGCCGTGTGTGTCGGCATGCCGGACGGCGCGATCCGGAACCGTCTGTCCGGTGCAGGAAAGGAGTGAGCTTGCCGTGAACAGCGCGATGGAGAAAAGTCCGGCCCCGACTGCCGGGCGGGGAATGCGGCGGAAAAGGAAACTGAGGAAAAACATCCCCTTGTACGCGATGCTCCTTCCAGTGTTTGCCTTTTACATCATTTTCAAATACATCCCGATGGGCGGGTTATTGATAGCCTTCAAAAACTACAACTTCGCAGACGGCATTTTGCATAGTCCGTGGGCAGGCTTCAAGCATTTCCAACTGCTGTTTTCTTCGGCGGGCACGGTGCGAATTTTGTGGAACACGTTCTGGCTCAGCTTTCTCGGCATCGTGTTCGGCTTTCCGGTTCCGATCCTGTTGGCTGTCATGCTGAATGAAGTGCGGACCCGGTGGCTGAAAAGCTGGGTGCAGACGATCATCTATTTGCCCCATTTCTTCTCCTGGGTCATTGTGGCCGGCATTGTGCTGACGCTGTTTGCCGCCGACTACGGCTCCGTGAATAAGACGCTGAAGCTGCTGGCGATCGAGCCGAAAACGTTTTTGTACGATTCTGCGTCATGGATCGCCATTTTTCTCGGATCGGGGATATGGAAAGAAATGGGCTTCAGCGCAATCGTTTATTTGGCCGCGCTCACGGCCATCGATCCTTCCCTGTACGAATCGGCGTGCATGGACGGCGCCTCCAAATGGCGGCAAATCTGGCACGTCACGCTGCCGGGAATCCGCAGTACCATCGTGCTGCTGCTTATTCTGGCCGTCGGCCGGGTCATGGAGGTCGGCTTCGATCAAGTGTACAACCTGCAAAATCCGGCCGTCGCCGACGTGTCCGAAGTAATCAGCACCTATATGTACAAAATGGGGCTCCAGCAAGCGCAGTTCAGTCTGTCCGCAGCGATGGGCTTGTTCGAATCGGCCGTCAGCTTCGGCCTCGTGCTGCTGGCTAACGGGATCGCCCGCAAGTTTGACCAGGCTTTATTTTGACGAGGAGGGGAAGCGTGAAGCCGACAAGAGGAGAACGAATGTTTAGCGCCGTCAACGGCGTGCTGCTGATCGCGCTCGGTTTAACCTGTCTGCTCCCGTTCGTACATACGGTTGCGGTGTCTTTCAGCGACAGGGCCGCCGTCGAAGCGGGGCGCGTTTCGTTGTGGCCGGTAGGCTTCCGGACGACGGCTTATGAATTTTTTTTCATCGCAACGCCCGCTTTGAAAGCCTTGAAAAACAGCGCGCTGATTACGTGCGGAGGCGTCCTGTTCAGCATGCTCGCAACGATTCTTGCGGCCTATCCGCTCTCGCGGTCTTACTTGTCGGGAAGACGGTTGGTGACGCTGGCAATGGTGTTCACGATGCTGTTCTCCGGAGGCGTCATCCCGACGTACCTGGTCGTAAAAAGCTTGTCGCTGATTGATTCCTACTGGTCGATTTGACTGACGGGGCTGATCAGCACCTACAATATGCTGCTTATGCGCAGCTATTTTGAGAACATCCCTCATGAGGTACAGGAAGCCGCCACCATCGACGGCTGCGGCGATACCGCTCTGCTGGTCCGCATCATGCTGCCGTTGTCGCTGCCGATGCTTGCCACGCTGGCTTTGCTGTACGGGGTGCACTACTGGAACGCATTTATGAGCGTGCTCATGTACATCAACAAAACCGATATGCAAAATTTAACCGTCGTCGTCCAGGCTATCCTGCAAAAAAACGACATCATCCAGACGGCGACGACGGATATAGCTGCGCAGCAGCTGGTCATGAACGAGACGATTAAAGCGGCCGGCGTCGTGACGATGATCGTTCCGATGCTGCTGTTTTATCCTTTTCTGCAAAAATATTTTGTTAGAGGCGTTATGCTGGGTTCCGTAAAAGGGTAACGACGACCGATCGAGATGCCGGGCATCTCCTAATCCACCAAAAAAGGACGGGATTTTGGAATGAGACAACGGATGAAGCAGGCAAGTCTTGCCATTGCTGCGGCTGCGGCTGTCGGGGCGCTGCTCGCGGGCTGCTCGGGCGGCATGGCGGACAGCGGCAAGCCGGATACCGCCCAGACGCCCGCCAAGCGCGGAGATATTACCGTATCGATGTACGACCGCGGAGCGGTTCCTGCTTCCGAAGGCTCATACGAGGAGAACCGCTGGACCGCGTGGATCAATCGGACCGGTCCCGTCAACGTCAAGTTCGTGCCTATTTTGCGCAGCGAATCGACGAAAAAATTGAACGTGCTGTTCGCTTCCGGCTCGGCCCCCGATGTCGTCAACGAATACAATACGCCGCTCCGCAACGGCATTTATGAGCAGAAGCAGCTGCTGCCTCTGGACGATCTTTTACAATTTATGCCGACTTACGAAAAGCTGCTCGCGCAGTACCCGCAGCTGCGGAAAGCGGGCACGAAGCCGGACGGCAAGCTGTATGAAATCGGCAAGCTGAAAGAAGCGGTGCCGCTGCATGCGATGTTCATCCGCACCGACTGGCTGAAAAAGCTGAACCTGCAAGCCCCGGCGACGACCGAGGAGCTTTTGCAGGTTGCAAAGGCGTTCACCGAGCGGGACCCTGACGGCAACGGCAAAAAGGATACGTACGGCATGAACATCAGCACGTATTCGGAGACGGCCGTGAACGAAATGTTCGGCGGCTCGATGTCCAAAAGCATGCTTTCCTGGGGCGTCAAAGACGGCAAAGCGGCGATGCTGTGGGACAACGACCTTGCTGCGCTGGCCTTCAAAAAGCAGCTTTACGACGGCGGCATCGTCGATAAGGATTACATCAACGACAAAGACGGGATGAAAGCGAAGCAGGATTTCCTTAACGGCAAAATCGGCATCTATGTGAATTCCAGCGTAAGCTGGTTCGAATTTACGACGGCGGATCTCGCGACGCTGAAGAAAAATGTGCCGGGCGCCGAGATCGCTCCGCTTGCTTTTCCGAAATCGCCGTTCGGCCTGTTCACGGGCGCCATCGACAATCCGGTGCAAATGAGCACCGTGATCAACGCGAAGGCGAAGGACCCGGAGGCGGCGGCCCGTTATATCGAGTTCATGATGCAGCCCGAGGCGGCCGGCAAAATCATCTACGGTGACGAAGGCGTCCATTGGAAAAAAGGCGCAAACGGCTGTCCGCAAATTATCAATCCGACAAAATCGAAAAATGAGGTCAACTATGCGGGGGACTACGAAATGTTCCTGACCCGCGCGGCCGACAAATGCAGTTACGTCGTCAACCAGTTCAATCCGGACGTTCCCGAGCAAAAGGCCGGCCTGGAGATGTACAAAGAAGCGCAAAAAACGTACCTGGACCCGAGCCGCCAATATCCGGGCATTACGATCGGCGAACATATGCCTTCTTTCCCGGGCGATCTGAACGTCATTCACACGAGCGTGCTGAAGGAAATTACCGACATTTATGTCAAAGCGATCATCAGCGGCAGCAAATACAGCCCCGAGCAAGCGATCAAGGATGCGCAGGCGGCATGGGACAAAGCCGGCGGCAAGAAGCTGGAGGAGTACATGGACGATTGGTACCGGCAAAATAAAGACAAGGCGTTTCTCGCCAAAGATGTCTGGGACATCGTGAAGGAGCAAAAAGAACAAATGAAATAATCCGGTGCGAGGGGGATTCGAGAGTGATTCGAGGGAGAATTCGACATTGAAGCATGAATAACTTGCATGCCAGAGGCGGGCTTATCGACCTGGCAACGGGGAGAAAGCCTGTACTTTCTTTCCGGGTTGTCGAAAAAACACGCAACACCAAAAGGCGCCCATCTGCTTGGCAACGCGGGGATAGTGAGGATAGCGAAGATAGCGGGATAGCGTGGGAAAACGGGGAGAACGGGGGAAACCTGCAAAAACCCCCATGATGCCGAGGACGTTACCCCACAGAATGAAAATAATACAGGTCTACTGAGTCAATTTTCGTATAAAGTGCAGTTTTTTTCTTGCTGATACGACGAAAACGAAACATTCTTGCATCAGGCTGCCCAAAAACCTCTCCGCATCAGAGGAGATAACCGCAATCTGCCTGGCTGCAGGAAGAAAACCTGCAAAAATACATGAATTTGCGTCCTTGATCGCTGTCCACGAACAATTCCTGCAAAAGTGCAGGCTTTTCAGCGGGGACACGGGCTCAGGGTCACTTTCAGCGAAAATTCCTGTACAATTGCAGGCTTTTTGCCAAAACGAGCCGCTTTGACGGAAAAAACCTGCACTTTCGCAGGTTTTGTCGAGTGCCGGGTGGAGGGTTGTCTATTAAACGGGCCTAATAGCGAGTCGGGACTTTTTCAGCATTCCAACTTTCGCAGGTTTTGGCGAGTGTCGGGAGTCTGTCCGATGGAGTTACTTTTGTGCATACCGGGTGAATCATGACTGCAAATATTGCCGCTCACGCTGCATAATGACTGTCATTTTGCTTATATATACCTTCTACGTGGTTCATCGGACAGACTCCTAGGTACTGGTTTGTCTATAATCGGTCCTGCGGCGGTAACGGTGCCCCTGATCTGCGGTATTCGCAGCTGAAATTTGCGCTGGATTTCCGGCAGGACTATTCTCATTTTTGGGCGATAGCAGTAAAAAAGTCCTGCAATTTCCTTGAAAGCGCTTAAAATAAAGCGATTTCAGCAAAAAAGCACAAAAAACTTTAAGTTTTTGTGAGTTTTTTCACCGTTTCAGCAGGATTTCGCATTTTTTTGTCGTATTATTGACGTTACCAAAAAAATTTTCGGTACAAAAAAATTTTGGAATTGGGAGAGAACCGTATGCACGTTCGTTCATTTCAGCTTGCAGATTCTTCATCGGTCACTGAACTCTTGGAAGATGTTTTGTCGGAAATCTGTTACGAGGAAACGATGGAAGCATTTGCACGCCAGCTATCTTGGGATACTGAACTTGTCTTGATCGCTGAAGAGGAAGGGCAGATTTTAGGCGTAATTATCGGCACCATTGATAACAACAACGGCTACTACTATAGAATCGCGGTTGCTAGTGAATATCAACGTAAAGGCATCGGCAAAGCTTTGATCGAAGCGATGAAGCAGCGGTTCCTCCAACGGAAAGTTAACAAAATTATGGTAACTGTCGATGCGCACAATGAAATGGTGCTGCCTGTGTACGAATCGGCGGGCTACAGCACGTCGGATTTTTCCCGGGCGGTTCATCGCCTGAGCATTTTGAAGAAGGTCAGTTGTTGACCGTAGTGCAGAAATATACAGATCAATAAGTTCGAACTTTGGAGCATATCTTGTCCGCCGTTGCAATTGGGGGTAAGATATGCTTTTCTATATAATATCGGAATCATTTTGGCTGGATGAGCAGAGGGGCATTGTGACATGGAATTTACGCCATACGTAATTAAAAGCTTCAAACACGATGGGCACCTTCACCGAATGTGGCTCACGAATTGGCTCGTGCCTGATGGCGTGCTCCACCCGGATCATCGCAAGGAGGCCATGATGGTTTTTATCAACAGCCAGACCAAGATTCAAGAGGCGGACGGTAAGGAATGGGTCAGCCGGGTTCCGGGGGTATCTTTTTTTATCCCGAAGCGGTGGTTCAATGTCGTGGCGCTGCTTGAAGACAGCGGTATCCGATATTATTGCAATATTGCATCTCCTCCTTACGTGTCGGGGAATATTATAACTTATATCGATTACGATCTGGATGTCATCCGCATGCCGGGGGGAGCGGTTCATGTCGTGGATCAGGAAGAATACGAGCTTCACAAAACGAATTACCATTACTCCCCGTTGGTTCAGGAGAAGGTACAGGCCGGGCTTGCCTCATTATTGGAAATAGCCCGCGGCGGGAAGCCGCCTTTTCAGGACGACGTAGTCATGCGCTATTTTGAAACTTGGGAAAAGCGGAAGAACGGAGGGGCGTAGTTTGAGTTTCTTTCTGCAAAGAAATGAAAGGAACAAGATCGTATCCGGCACGGCTGGGCAAACGGAAAGCAAAAGCTTGAGCCACGAGCTGTGGGATTGGACCAAATCGATGCTCGTCGCGCTGCTTGTCGTTATTTTGGTTCACAAGTTCGGGTTTAATCTTTCGACGGTCAAAGGAAGCTCTATGGAGCCGACGCTGCAGGAGGGGGAATGGCTTTTTGTAAATAAGGCGATTGCTTATATCCGGGCGCCTCATCGGGGCGAGATCGTCATTTTGCACGAGCCCGGAGCAGGTCATGGGCAGCAAAAGCATCCGCTGCTTGTGAAAAGAGTCGTCGCCGTGGCCGGGGACCGAATTGAAGGCCGAGATGGTTATTTGTATGTTAATGGCGGCATGGTTGCGGAGCCGTATACCGATACGATGCTGAATGACGGCGATTTTGGCCTCACGGAGGTGCCGGAAGGCAGCGTGTTCGTCATGGGCGACAACCGCCACAGGCAGGCCAGCTCGGACAGCCGCAGATTCGGCACGGTCCCGGTCAGCCTGATCGAAGGGCGCGCGGAATGGGTGCTGTGGCCTTTTGACGAAATGTCCGGACTGTAGGGGAGCTTGCGTCAGCGGGAGGTGAGCAGGATGAGCGTTTCCATACATGCGGGCACACGGGAGGATTGGCTTAGGCTAAAACAGGAGATCGTCGCGGCGGGGCCGTCGCTGGGCATTGATAAAATCGGTTTCACGACCGCGGCGCCGTTCGACGAGTTGAAAGAAATTTTGCTCCGGCACAGGGAGCAGGGGTTTGAGTCCGGTTTCGAGGAGCCGGATATCGAGAAGCGGGTGCGGCCCGAGCTGAGTCTGGAGGAGCCGCAGTCGATGATCTCGATTGCAATCGCTTACCCGTCCAAGCTGCCCGATCCACCGCGTTCGGAGCCCGGCGCTTACCGGGGAATCATCTCGCGCTCCTCATGGGGCGTCGACTATCATCATGTGCTGCGGGACCGTCTGGCGAAGCTGGAGGCGTTCATCGCCGAGCGTGTCGACGGGGCCAGAATGCAAAGCATGGTCGATACGGGGGCTCTGTCCGACCGGGCTGTCGCCGAGCGTGCGGGCATAGGCTGGAGCGGCAAAAATTGCGCCGTCATTACTCCCGAATGGGGATCGTGGGTATATTTGGGGGAAATGATCACCAATATCCCTTTTCCGCCGGATACGTCTATCATGGACCAATGCGGAGACTGCACGATCTGCATCGACGCTTGTCCGACCGGTGCGCTGGTCGGGCCGGGGCAGCTGAATTCCAGCCGCTGCATTTCGTTCGTCACGCAGACCAAAGGGTACGTGGAGGACGAATTCAAGCTGAAAATCGGCAACCGCTTGTACGGCTGCGATACGTGCCAGATCGTGTGCCCGAAAAACAAGGGCAAGAACTGGATGCACCAGCCCGAGCTGCAGCCCGATCCGGAAAAGGTCAAGCCGCTGCTTATTCCTCTATTGACGATGGGCAATAAGGAGTTCAAAGAAAAGTACGGGCAGAGCGCCTCGTCCTGGCGGGGGAAAAAGCCGATCCAGCGCAATGCGATTATCGCGCTCGGCAATTTTAAGGACAAGACGGCGGTGCCGGTTTTGTCCGAGCTGCTGCGCGCCGATCCGCGCCCGGAAATTCGCGCGACCGCCGCATGGGCGCTTGGGCGGATCGGCGGGGAAGAAGCGGGCGCCGCGCTCGACCGGGCGCTGGACGAAGAGCGGGAGCCTGCCGTCATCCGCGAGCTGGAAAAAGCGCAGGCCGCGCCGGCGCGGCCCGGCGGCAGCGGGCCGTGACGCCCGGCCCGGCCATGCCAAGGCCCGGCCGTAGGCCGTGCCCGCCGCGGTCCAGCCGGTCCGCGTCGCCGGGCTCGCGACCGCCGCGGCCACGCCTATCGGGCTTGCGGCCACCGCGGCCCGCACATCGACAAAACAAGCCTCGGCGATCCCTGGCTTGTTTTTATTTTCCGCCCCGGGGGCTTGGTAAGAGCCAATGCTACAATATGTCACTGCACGTTCTCGCGATTTCGGATATGATAGGCTTAGAGAATTAAAGCAGCAAGACAGATGGATATACATGGGAAGGAGACAGCTTCATGCAAACGGCAGCCGTTTTGACGTACTTTGAAATAACGGCCCCAATCGGGCCTTTGGTGCTTGTTTCCGGCAAGCAGGGGCTGTGTTTGATCGAATTCGGCACGTTCGGGGACAACCGGACGAGGATCATGGATTGGGCAAACCGCTGGTTCGGCTCCTATGAGCTGGTTGAGGATGAAGAGGCTTTGAAGCCGGTAGCGGAGCAGCTTGAAGAGTATTTTCGCAAAGAACGGACGTCGTTCGATTACAAGCTGGATCTGCGCGGAACGGAGTTTCAAAAACGGGTGTGGAATGCACTCCTCGCCGTCTCGTACGGCCGGACGGCTTCCTATAAAGATATAGCCGAGGCGATCGGTTCCCCCAAAGCGGTCAGAGCGGTGGGCGGAGCCAACAACCGCAATCCGGTGCCTGTCATCGTTCCCTGCCACCGCATTATCGGGGCGGACGGCCAGCTTGTCGGATACGGCGGAGGGCTGGATATCAAAGTGAACCTGCTCGAACTGGAAGGGATTCGGAAGTAGCGACTGAACCACAATACGACTATCATGGAGTGAACGATATGAAGTACGTGCAATTGGATTCCGTAGAGCCAGGGCAATATTTGGGACGGACGATTTTTTCCAGCAACGGGGCTATTCTGCTTTCGGAAGGCGTGCAGTTGACCGTATTCATGATCAATACGCTGAACCGGATCGGAGTTTCCATGATCTATATCAAAGATCCGCTGATGGAAGATGTGGAAATTCCCGAGATCATTTCGGATGAGACGAAGCGGGCCGTCATGAAACAGATGGGAGAGACGTTCAACGCCATTCGTTCGGGCAAAGAGTTCAGCACCCGTTCTATGAGCATCAGCATCGATACGCTGCTGGAAGAAGTGATGAAGAACAAGGATGTGCTCGTTCAGTTATCCGATATTCGCACCGAAGATAACACGATGTACGTACATGCGAGTAACGTCTGCATGATGTCCGTACTGATCGGCATCAACATGGGATTGAACGCGATGCAGCTGAAAGAGCTGGCGATCGGAGCGCTGCTGCACGATGTCGGAAAAATCGAGGCGATTTGCGACGACGATTCGGCGGATTTGAAAAAGCATCACACCTGGCGCGGCTTCGAGCTGCTCAAAAACAAGCGTGAGTTCAGCCTGCTGATCGCGCACGTCGCTTTCCAGCATCATGAAGACCTGCTCGGCACAGGTCTCCCGAGAGGGCTTGAAGCCGACCATATTCACCTCTATGCGAAAATTACCGCTGTGGCCAACATGTACGATAATTTGCTCTTCGATACGTCCACAGGGCGCAAAATGCAGCCTCACGAAGCATGCGAACATATGATGGCGCTCGCCGGAACGAAGCTGGACCGCGATGTGCTGATCCACTTTTTGAGGATCGTCTCCGTGTATCCGACCGGCACGTCGGTTCGGCTCTCTACGCGGGAATCCGGCGTTGTCGTCGGCCAGCACAGGGGCCTGCCGAGCCGCCCGGTTATCAGAATCATCAAGCAGGAAGCGGGCGAGAAAGAATTCGAGGTCAAGGAAATGGATCTGGCGAAGCACACCACCGTATTTATCGAGCAGGTGCTCTCGTAATAATCGCGCCGTCCATTTGTAAACGAATGAGCAGAAATGCTATGATGAGCAAATAAGGGAATCCTATTTTTGTACAAGCAGGGGGCACATGTATGTGGAATATCATCATCCCGATTCTGACGCTGATTGCCGGATTGGCAGGGGGCTTTTTCATCGGCGTGTTTTACTTGAGAAAGCAGATCGAATCGATGCAGAGCAATCCGGAAATGCTGCAAAAGATGGCCAAACAAATGGGCTACAACATGAATAAGCAGCAAATGACGAAAGTTCAGAACATGATGAAGAACCAAAAGTGGAAATAATCTCATGGAATGCCGGGAGGGCTTCCGATGACCGTATGAACGGATTTCAAGGCGGCCCTTCCGTTTGCCGTCCGGTGTGACTAGGACGTACCAGTACTATCAAGAGGTGGCATATTTCATGGCGAACAATAAAGACAGAATTTTGGAAGCGGCCATGGACCTGTTTCATGACAACGGTTTTCGGGCTACCGGTTTGGAAGAGATTCTGTCCAGCAGCGGGGTATGCAAGAGCAATTTTTATTACCATTTCAAAAGCAAGGAAGAGCTTGGCGTTAAAGTGATCGAGCGCAAGGTGCAGCACATGCGGGAATCGGTGATGGAGCCGAGCCTCGGCAACCCGGAGCTGTCGCCCAAGCAGCGCGTCATGGCGTTGTTCGAGCGGATGCTGGCCTTCTGCGAGGAGCATGAGTGCCGCAGAGGCTGCTTTTTCGGCAATTTGTCCCTGGAGTTGAGCGACCGCTCGGAGGAGCTGCGAAAACCGCTCAGCCGTTTTTTTAACGAGCTGGAAGAGATGGTGGAAGCGTGCTTGCAGGAAAGCTGCCGGCGGGGAGAGCTGAAGCTGCAGGGCATGCAGCCGTCCGAGCTTGTGCTGCCGATCGTATCGCTGCTGCAGGGCGGACTGCTGCTGACCAAAGCGCATAAAGACGGCGCCGCGATGCGGGACAGCATCAAGCTGATTCAGGCTTTTATGAAGTAGAGAAAAAGGAGCGAACGAATCGTGGCATCCATCGAATACAGAAATACAAGAGTCGCCGAAAACCGCGAGCTCATCGAGCATCATGTCAGAGAAATTTTGCGCCTGATCGGCGAAGACGTCGACCGGGAGGGGCTGCTGGACACGCCGGCAAGGGTAACCCGCATGTATGAAGAAATATTCGCGGGCTACGACGCCAATCCAAGCGATGTGCTGGGCGTAACGTTTGACGAGCAGCACGAAGAGCTGGTGATCATCAAGGACATCATCTATTACAGCCAGTGCGAGCACCATATGGCGCCGTTTTTTGGCAAGGTGCATGTCGGCTATTTGCCGAGCGGCAAAGTGGCGGGACTGAGCAAGTTCGCCCGTCTGGTCGATGTCGTTACCCGCAAGCTGCAGGTGCAGGAGCGGATTACTTCCGAAATCGCCGACATTTTGGACGATGTGCTGAAGCCCCACGGCGTTATGGTCGTCGTTGAAGGCGAGCATATGTGCATGTGCTCCAGAGGCGTGAAAAAATACGGCAGCCAGACCGTGACTTCCGCGGTGCGCGGTTCATTCCGCACGGATGCGACGCTGCGCTCCGAATTTCTCTCATTGTTGAAATAATCGGGCTCTCAGGGGGAGTGTATGCACGGGTGACAAAGGCCTTGTGCGGCATTCCCTTTTTTTGCTTTGGCAGGCGTGTATGACTTGTTGCACCGCAATTGAATATAGTATTCTGAATTACGAAACATATAGAAAGCTTTTGACAGCAATATATATATCAGCTGCATCGAAGATTTGGAGGAACGCTTATGATGAACCTTAGAAAGCTTCGACCTGGAGAAGCGGCTTCCTCTAAAGTGAGTGAAGAACGGGACGAATTCGAACGGGATTACGCGCGGCTGATTCAATCGCCGGCTTTTCGCAGGTTGCAGGGGAAGTCGCAGGTGTTCGGCGCCGGTTCCGGCGACTATTACCGGACAAGGCTTACCCACTCGCTGGAAGTGGCGCAAATCGCCAGAGAAGTGGCGAAACGGCTGGAGCGGACGAATCCTTTTCTGAAACAGCAGGAGCATCCCGGATTAGTCATTGATCCGACCGTCGTGGAGTGCGCATCGCTTGCTCACGATTTCGGGCATCCGCCGTTCGGACATAAAGGGGAAGAAGTGCTGAATCATATTTTGCTCAGCGAACATGGGCTCAAGTATGAAGGCAACGCGCAAAATTTCCGCATTTTGATGTTTTTGGAAAAAAGAGCGGGCAGCGACAGCGGCCTCGATTTGACGTCAGCCGTCCTGCTCGGCATTAACAAATACCCTTTTTTGCTGGAAGAAGAAGGGCGGATCAAAGGCGTGTACGCGTCGGAATGGGCAGTCATTCGCGAGCTCAGGGAGCAGTGGCAGATGCCGGCAGGCTGCTCCACGCTGGAAGCCCAGCTCATGGATCTTTGCGATGACATCGCCTATTCCACGCACGACATCGAAGACGGCATCCGCGCCGGAAAAATTCAGATGAACGCGACCTTTTTCGAAGATCAGCGGCTGATCAAGCATCTGGTGCTGGAGATCGTCAGCGATCCCAACAGCAAGAAATTCGGCTGGGAACAGGTCGATATCGAGACCATGGTGCGCAAAGTGCTGTCCGATTACCTGGAGCAGTGGCAGCAAATTTTTATCGAGTGCCACCGCGAGGAGTCGAGAACCCGCAGAGAGATGAAGGCGCGCTGGGTGAGCAGCTTTGCGAACCGCCTGGACATTTTGGACGACCCCGATAAAGGTTGGAAAAAGGTGACGCTCGTCAAAGACGGAGCGGAAGATATGGATTTGCTCAGGACGATGGAAATTGTGAAAAAGCTCGCCTGGGTGACGCTGATCAAAGATTTCCGTGTCCAACGCCTGCAAAAGCGCAGCGAGATCATCGTGGAAAGCTTGTGGAACAGCTTCAAAGATCCGGAGAAAGGCCAATGGATCATTCCGCCGGATTGGATGGACAGCTACGAGCGGCACAAGGATCAATGGACATGGCCGCGTTTTATCGCGGATTATGTCTCGGGGATGACGGACGCCTACGCGGAAAAAGTATACGCGGAGCTGTTTGCAAGCAAATCGGGCTCCATTTACGAGATGGACTAGTTTTACGGCCTTGTTCGCACAGGATGCGGACAGGGCCTTTTTGTTTTCGGCGAAGCCGCCGCCGGGGAAAACGAAGACAGCGCAGCCGTTCACGGACGGGTATGGGAGCGCGCAAACCTGCACATTCTGCAGGAATGAGTCGAACCGGGAGTATATTAGAGGAATATAGTAAATGGCCGCAATAGAGGGGGATATTCCCACAGCCTCTTTATTTCTCGCCAATGTTCAATTCAACACCGCCTGTTCATTAATGCCATTTTGTTAATTCGAAATTATTACATTTGTTTCTATTTATCAACGTAATACCGTTAATATTAAGGAATTAATTTGATATAATTCAGCTAAGAAATTCAGTCAGTCTAGGAAGGTTTTAAATAATTATGAATATTTCCACTAAAGATGGGTTGGAACGCCAAAAATCGATTTTTTCGATAAAGATGGGGGAACAAATGTGGAGAAAAACACAAGAATGATGATGATTTCCATAATCGCAATTATTATCATCATAGCAAATAATGCTTTCTTTTATTATGATGTTTCAAAAAGCGCAATCCCCTACCGGCCTATGGGCTGGCGGGGATTGCTTCGATTTGATCAGAATAGTCAAAATAATGTTCCAAACCACACAATAACATATCCACCAAACCACATAATGAAAAAACTAAAGATTACAATCAGATTTCCGTATGCAAGTAATTTACTTTTGGCTTTTACTGCATAGATCAACCCAATAACGCCTAAAGGTATTGAATAAAGACACCAGATAGAGGGTAATTTTAAGATAATGTTGGGCACATAGCTTGCTAGACCCAAAATTATGCAGATGACCGATACAAGATGTTTATTCAATATGGCTATCACCTACTGGAGCAGAACATGAATTATTTTGATTTAATTCACCTAGGACTTCATCCGAAATAATTTTAAAAGGGTTACAAGGTGCCAGATTGAAATATGTCCCTATAGCATATGCTGCTAATTTTTCTTTTGTACCCATTCTGTACAAGTTGTCACCGATAGTTGTAATCAATTCTCTATCACAGCTACAAGCAAAATATCCTGTGCTGTCGTAGCATTTATCATGTACCATACAAGCGGTATCTAGTATATCAATTGGAGTCCCACTTCCATAGCCAGGCCCACACCAATTCCCATACACAGGAAAACTTATGCTTAATCCTTGCTGTGATGATCGCGACTTAAATTCTTTGTTAGCATCAATGTAAGTATTCAATATTCTGCCGATTTCAATCAAATCTGTAGAAGCACCGTCTTCTTTTGCTCTTTCAATATCAAAGTAAACCCCTTTGTTCTGAGACTTTACTACATATTTTTTAACTAATTTACTTACACCATCAAAATTGTTGCTATCAACGTCTGTAGTTGCGTATACAAGTCTATTAGGTAGAATCATGCTGAAAATAATTGCGAATACAGTAAAAACTTAATCACATTTTTAAACATCCCAAATAATCCCTCTAATAACATTTTTTTGTTGTGCAACTACATTTAGTATAATGGAAAATAATGTGATAGTAAAGGGAGTTAATTTCATAATAAAATTTGCAGCAGCGTAGCAAGAGCGAAACGTTGTGGATCGTTTTTTTTTAAAAAATTGCGCCCAAGCGGATATTTCTGTGGACAGCCTGAGATCGCGGCAATTATCCAAGCTAAGATGGTTTCAGCAATGAATAGAAGAATTCAATTCATCCATGATTTTGAGAGTATCAACTACACTATTTCGGGAGCGATGTCTGTAGATATTGTGAGGATTATTGGAAATTTGATTGACAATGCTTTTGATGAAGTTGAGAAGCTTGAAGGTGACAATCTCTGGATTGAATGTAAGTGTTTGGTTGAGGGGAAGGAGTTTCATTTCGCTGTGACAAATCCCATCCAAAGAGAGATAGATCAGAATCAGCGAACCCAATTTTTCAAAGCCGGTTATAGTTCGAAAACTGAGGGGCATCAAGGATTAGGGTTAGCTATTATTCATAATCTAATCCAAAAGTATCGCGGCGATATTAAGGTTGATTCCGATATGAATATAATCAAATTCCACATTAT
This sequence comes from Paenibacillus sp. sgz302191, assembly GCF_057749925.1. Classification (NCBI taxonomy): domain Bacteria; kingdom Bacillati; phylum Bacillota; class Bacilli; order Caryophanales; family Paenibacillaceae; genus Paenibacillus; species Paenibacillus sp. sgz302191. Next base: position 26,675 of record NZ_JBYLHY010000015.1, on the reverse strand, counting down.
TCTGCCTTTAAAGGAGGGGATTGCTTGATGAATAAAGAACTGTTGGCTAGCGCTAGCTAACTACTCTTAGGTGCGGTTGACGATTGCGCCACCGTAGAACCAAGGTTCGAAGCTTGCCTTTTTAACAAACTAAAGTGGGAGGATGGCCTGCCTTTGAAGAAAACTAGATTAATCGCGATAACCCTGGCTTTAGTTGGCATTTTCGCTATAAATATTACTTATTATTCGACTACTAAAAATACCTTAATACAAGAACAACAAGATAAAATAACAACTATGGTTAATAGCATTACCATATCGATACATAATTCTAATATTGGGGAGCAACTATTTGAGGATATGCTAGGCCTTAACCTTAGAACAGCATCAATAGCTGTACAATACGCACTTCCCCCAGATATTGAGAAAGTCGACAATAACAAACTTATTGAAATAAAAAATAAATTAATGGTTGATGGTATCACTTTATTAAAGAAAAAAGATGATGATATTATTGGCTATAAATCAACAGACCCAAAAGAAATTGGCATGAGTACAAGGGGGTGGACAAATGGTTGGTTTGATGCCTTTAATCAATTATTGAATGAGCATGAGGCTAAAATTGGCGGATCATTAACATTCGGGCAATTTCTACCCGATTATTGGAGCGGGCCTTTTGATACATCTTCAACGAACAGAATTAATATAGATAAATGGGGTTATTACAATGATGGAGATACAAATTACTTAATAGATCCTTATGTTCACGATACACATTTTTTGGAATATAAAAAAGCCACAGGCGTAGAAACAACAATCTCTGAAATGATTAAAAAAAATAATTGGCTTATCGAAATTGGAGTCTTAAATCCCGTTGTTATTGGAGGACTCATTAATCAAGATCCCGAGAAACCAAATTGGTACCAAGAAAGAAAGATATTATTCGGAAGTTACTCGTACCCAGACGAAAACGTGGTAAATATAGCTTTAGACGGAATGAAGTACGGAAAAACAGTCAGTACCTTTGGACAAGTTAATGATAAAGATATCATGAGGACATATGTTCCAATAAAAAATGTCACTTTAGGTGCATATCATACGGATTTACTCTTGTGCATAGTTTCTGATTACAAAAGTATTCAACAATCATTATACAAGCAACAAATGAAATTATTCCTTATTACCTCATTAGTTACATTAATAGCTCTGATTATTTTTGTAACAATATTTCGAATTACAAACCGATCCAAGGAGGAAGCTCTTTTAAGCGCTCAAGGTATATATACAGGTAACATTCTTGGCCTTTTTAATGCAATTAAGGAACAAAGGCATGATTTCAATAATCACGTAAGTACAATTCACTCCTTGATCGAGCTTGGAAAATATGATGAATTGAAGAGTTATACAGAGGAAATTATTGGAGAAACGGTGGCGCTAAACGATATAATCATGATAGACAATCCAGCACTTTGTGCTCTAGTTCAAGCAAAGGCAGCCCTAGCGATTGATAAAAAGATCATATTCGAACATGAACTTGCCAATATGAGAGACCTAAGTGAAAGCACAGTAAAAGCCACTGATGTAGTTAAAATAATTAGTAATCTACTGGACAATGCCTTTGATGCAACAATTATGTCGAAAGAAAAGAAGGTAATACTTACTGGTTCCATAGTAAATGGTCGGCTTAAAATTAGCGTATTTAATACTGGCGAGCCAATCCCTGTAGAAATCAGCGAGAAAATTTTCGAATCAGGCTTTTCAACAAAAGGAGACGGGAATTTTGGATTGGGGTTAGCTATTGTAACTAAACTAGTAAAAAAATATCAAGGAACTATACAGCTCTTAACTACAAATGAAGGTAATGAATTTAATTTGCATATAGTACTATGAGTTTGATTTATATTTCAATTTACAAATCAGTGAATATTATTCTCTGGAGGAACTTATGAAAAGAAGGAATATATACTTGGATTATAGCCATTTCTTTACGATTAGACGTGTTATCAGAAGAGATAAGTGCTTATTTTTTCATCGTCTTAAAAATTCGATACATGCTAGTCCTCCTGAAATTATGCTATGGTAAATACTTACCATTTAAAAACGATAGCAGCAAGTCGAGCATGTAAGATAATCAACGGATCATGTGACATTGAAAATGTTTGTGGCAAAAAAATTGACCCCATCAGGGGCCGAGGTTTATAGGGAGGAGGAAATACCGGAATCAATGGGCGCGGGATTGGAAATTCCCCGCAAAAAGCCGAGCGTTCTGCTCAAATAAGTTTGGGGCTCGGCACGATAGAGCAGTTCATGCTGCGCATTTTGCAAAATCCACAGCTTCGTCTTCGAGTGGTCGGTTTGCTTCGCGTACATGTCCTCGATCAGGTCATAAGGCGCCTTGCTGTCGTCGGTTCCGTGAATGAAGAAGATCGGCATGTCGTATGAAGTGCTTGTGACCTTGTTGTAAGGCACTTCCTTAAGGCTTACCCCGTTAAGCAGCGGAAAAAACAAGCGGACGAGCGGCAGCGAAGGGAACCTGGGAAGGTTGACGTACTGTTTCATATTGTGGTACAGCGTATCGGGGTTCAGCAGGAAGGTGCTGTCCAGAATCATGCCGGATATGTCGCTGCCGCTTTGCAGAGCGGCTTGCAGCGCAGTTCCGGCGCCCATGGAGAAGCCCCAAATATAAATCTGCCCGCCGGACAGCTGTTTGATATAGTCGATGGCTCCCAGCAGCTCTTGCGATTCTTGAATGCCGCCGGTCATAACGCGGCTGTTGCCCGGTTGGACATAACCGTAATCGAACATCAAAACGTTGTATTGCTGCTTATGCAGCTCGCGGGCTAACGTATAGATCGGAACCCATAGTTCTTCGCGGTTGCCTCCGTAGCCGTGCGAGAAAATAACGGTTCTATCCGAATTGCCGGGAATAAGCCAGCCTTCAAGCGTAGAGGAGCCGTTGCGGCTAGGAAAACTCACGTTCGAGTAGTGCAGGCCGACAGCCTGCATTGGATTGGAGTGCAGCGGATCGATGTGCGGCCGCGCCAAAGTCCAGGCGATATAAGCGTGGAAAGAGAGCAATAAGCTCATGCAGAGCAGCAAAAATGAAATCAGGATGGTCGTAATCAGCCGTTTTTTGCGCAGGAGCGGTACTGTTGCCGCCTGCTCCAAAGGAGGGTGAAGAGATCCGGGTGTTACAGAAGTAGTAGACATGAAGCGTCCCTCCTTGCATGAAAAATATTCGATTTTACAAAATATTCTGATTAGTACCTCTTTAATTTAATGTTAATCTGTATGCGCTTACAAGTCAATCGGCGCACGGAATTTGTAAGCCTGCTGTAACGATCCTGTAATAATGGAACCTTCCGAACGGGGAGGGAGAGGAGTATTGGCTCGGGCAGAAAAAAACCTCCACAACCACCGTAAAAGGGTGGAGATGGAGGCTCGTATCAATGCGCCGACGCTTGTAAAATCCAAGGGCCCATCAGCTTGGCGGTATCGTTCAAAATCGTCAAATGTTTCTCGCCGGGCACGATTTCCGTCGATGATTGCCGGCTTACCTGCGTTGCCAGACCGGCGAATGCAGCTACTTTTTGCGGATCCATGATTTCATCCTCAGCCCCGACCCATAACCCGAAAGGCTTGCCGATTCGGGCAACTTCCTGCGACGGCTTCGAAGGATTGAGCGCCAGCGCCATATTGACGCTGTTGTACTGGACGAGCCCGATGCTCGACTTCAATTGTTCCTCCGAGTAGTTGTACCGGACACCGACGGCATGCCCCTTGAGCAGCCCGCCGGTCAGAGCGTTGGCTACGAACGCTTTGACGCATACGGTCGCGAAATTCCCGTTGCCCTCTTTCATGGTGTTGGATTTCGGACCGAAATCCGGCGAGACGAACAAATAGCCGTTCACGGATTCGGGATGCGGCGAATTGATATAATTGACCACTAACCCCGCTCCCGCGGAATGCCCGCCCAAAAATACAGGCACGGAGGGAAATTGGCGGTGCGCAGCGTCAATGATGCTTGTGACATCATCGTACACCTGCTGGACGCTTGGCGCGTCTCCCCGGGGACCTTCGGACAAGCCATGACCTCTAATGTCCGGCAAATACGTGGCAATTCCGAAATTTTGACTCAGCTCTTCCCCTATTGGCTGATAGCCTGCTCCGCTATTCGCGCCCGAACCGTGATAGAAAATGACAACAGCTTTCGGGTTTGCGGGAACGTACGCCCGGTAAGCCAGACGAATATGATCATTCGCGTCCGCATATTGCACATGATCCGCAGCGGACGGCTTCCCGCCGTTCGAGTCCGACTGGCCGAGGCCGCTTGTCGACACGTCGGAAACTACGTTTTCAGAAAACGTACAGGAAGAGAGAGGGGTAGCCGCGTAAGTGATTGTGGCGATCGAGACGATAACTATAATAGCAAGGATGATTAGCAGCAGTCGCTTGATCAGTTTCATCGTTGCAGCAACTCCTCCCCGCCGTGGCTTGGGTTCTGCGCACGGCGATTGTCAGATTGTCATCTTAAGCCGAACCAATTTTTCGCTTCTGAGCCGCTTAGTCTCCAAATAACGAGCACCGGCAAAATAACACCTAGCAAAAACCCGAGACTCTGCCAGACGGCAAATTCGATTAACCGCAGCGCGATCATCACGATAGAGAGCGAGACGGCAAAACTGCGCCGGGACGCGTGGGGTTCGCTAAGACGGGCTCCGACCCATATTGAGGCGGCGCCGACGACGATCATGGCCAGGCACAGCATTTTTTTAACCGCTCCTTCGCTGCCTAGCGAATAGATGCCGTTCACAATGTTCACAGCCGCCGCCAAGTACATCAAAACCTGGGCGAACGTGACTGCTGCCGGTTTTTTGGCGCTGGCCTGCATTCCGTTTGTCATACGGATTCCTCCTTGCCGTTAACAGATTCCCCGAGCAGCGATGCCTCGGCTTGGTCGCACCAATCCAGGACCGCTTCCGCGAACCCGATTCCATAGCGCTGCAGCAGCAGCGGTCCTGCGAGGGAGGAGTCTTCCTTCGGACTTTCCCACGTGCTTCCCGGCTGGGTTCCTTTAATTGCGTTCAAAAACCAGGTGAAACTTTCCCGTCTTTCCCGGATCAAATGCAGCAGCAGCTCCGGCCCTTCCTGGGCGGCAAATAAAAATTTGACCAGATTCTCATCGCGAATCTGCAAATGGGCGGACGGGCTGACAAGCCATTTGCGGAGAGCTTCTCGGCCCGTGCCCGTCAACTGCCACCGCTGGCGCGACCTGGGGCCCTCGACGCCGTTGGGCGCTTCGATCAGCCCCAGATCCTCAAGTATTTTCAGCTGGGGATACAGCTGCCCGTCACTGATGCCCCAGAAAAAGCGAACCGATCGTTTCGCGGCCTCGCGAATTTCGTAACCGCTTCGCGGCTGCAAAGAAAGAAAACCCAATATCGTCCATGCAGTCGAGGTAAGTTCGAAATTATCCGCAGCCGGCCGCGCCGATGCTGAAGCCGGCTCCGTTATGTCGTTATTTTTCATAAAAGTTCACCCGGCTTTTGTTTAATGTCTCTTCAAGAGATATCATCTCACTGCGGATTATCTTTTGTCAAGCCTCCGGAATTTGCGCTATGCAGCCAAAATTCGGTAATCGTTAAGGAGCCTGACTACAGCGCCAAGAGCTTGACTATAGCACCAAGGAGCTTGACTACAGTACCAAGGAGCTTGGCAACATTGCCAAGGGCCTGACTACAGGAAATATGCTGCACCTGACCGTGAAATTTATACATATTTTGGGGATTGAAAGGCCGTGGCCACTTGTACGCCAAAATCGCTGGCGTCACCTAGGAAACCCGCAAAGTCAGTGTGCTCGAGAAAATCGCGGCACTCTGTTTTAAGGTAGCCAGAAGAAGAAGAAGGCAATTTCGGGTGAGGCCGTTCGTGAAGGTGCTAAGCGATCATAGCAGCGCGAACCTGCGAAAGCGAGAGTGTTGAAAAAAAACAGCCAGGGAGGCAAATCTGCTTATCAACTCGGGGAAAACCTGCGAAGATGTGCAGGACGCGGCGGGGAAATCCATGGGACTTTCTCAACAGCTTGGATTGTGGAGGAATTTTCGCAAGCTGAAGCACGAGTGTGGGATGAAAAACTCTCACATTTCGGGTTGCGCAGACCCCCTCCACGTCATAGCCGGGCGGACCATCTGTCCAGACCCTCCCACGCCAGAGCCGGGCGGACCATCTGTCCAGACCCTCCCATGCCAAAGCCGGCCGCACCATTTGCCTGGTTGCGCGAAGAAAACCTGCAAAAGTACAGTTTTTGCTCGATAGATGCGCTGACCAGGATAAATTCCTGCAAATGTGCAGGCTTTTCGCCGCGAACATGGGCTCAGATTCATTTTTATCGAAAATTCCTGCACAATTGCAGGCTTTTTGCCAAAATGAACTACTTTTGCGGAAAAAACCTGCACTTTTGCAGGTTTTCCCCAACCAATCGTCTTGTGCCCCCTTCCTCAGAGCCGCAACCCGTGCAAGAGATGAGTATGTTGGGGAAGAAGGCCGTCCCTCAGGTTACTCAATCCCGCCGTTTTATCAAGCATCTGATTTCTACAGGTTTTCTACGTGCCTAAGTGGACGTGCCGTCTCCCAGCAAGCGAGTTTTTCAATAGGCGGGTTTTCGCGGCTTGCTACCCGGCGGCACCCGGGCTGGCAAGCCGCTTCACAAACAAACAGCCCGCGCAGGGCTTCGAGTGGGCAATGAACTTGTCGGAGCCAGCCGTTTAATTCGATGTTTTCAACGGGACGAGAATGTCTGCAAAACGGACATGGAAGTGCCGAAATATGGCTGTTGTGGAGCTGCTCGACGGCCGATTAACAATGGTTGCGTATATGCGGCTGTTATTGGTATACTAGAAGGAACTCAGTTTCATATGGTGAAACAACCTTGCTATGAGAGCGGTGTTTAGTAATGGAAGATGGCAAGCTGACAGTTCGCGCCGTTGAGCGCGCTTTAGATATTTTGCTTTGTTTTACGGGGGCGTCCGAATTAACGCTGACCGAAATCGCCAGCCGGGTAGAACTGCACAAAAGCACCGTGCACCGCCTGCTGGCCTCGCTGGAAGGCAAGGGCTTCATCATGCGCGATGCCGCGACGGATAAATACCGGCTCGGCTACCGTCTCTGGGAGCTGTCCGCGAATTTGTCGCAGGACGGCGACCCCGGCCTCATTCTGCTGCCGGAGATGGAGCAGCTGCGCGCCCAGCTCGGCGAGACGATCTCGCTGTACGTGCAGGACGGCCTCGAGCGCGTGCGCATCCAGGCCGTGCAGAGCAACCACGCCATTCGCCGCGTTGCCCCTGTCGGGGCGCGAATGCCGCTTTACGTCGGCGCCTCGAGCAAGGTGCTCGTCGCCTTTGCCGAGCCTGCGCTGCAGGAGCGCCTGTTGTCCTCGGCCGATTGGCCGGCCGGGCTGGACAAGGCTGCGTTCCGGCAGCAGCTCGGCGAAACAAGACGGCTCGGCTACGCCACGAGCGTCGAAGAGCGCGAACCCGGTGCGGCGGCAGTGTCCGCACCGATTCTTGACCGCGGGGGGCGCCTTGTCGCCGCCCTCGCGGTGTCCGGCCCAGCGAACAGGCTCACGCTGGAGCTGATGCAAGAGCAGGCGCCGCTGATCATGGAAGCGGCGCGGCATATGGGTACGATGCTGCGCTAGGAGCCTATCCGACGGAGTTGCTTTTGTGCATACCGGGTGACTAATGACTGCATACATTACCGCTCACGCCGCATAATTGCTGTCATTTTGCATATTGTGTTTCATCGGACAGACTCGCAGGAGCCTGTCCGGCGGAGTTGGCGGTCAATCGTCGGCATTCCCTCATCCGAAGGCGGGATGAGGGATGTTTTGCTTCCGGCGGGCCATACTAGAAGATGGAAGGGAGTGGCTTCACCGATGCGCAATACGGCATCCATGCTGGCGATCTGGATCAGCCTGGCGAGCAACATCGTGCTGACCGCCATCAAAATCGTCGTCGGCATCGTGTTCAAAAGCCAGGTGCTGATCGCCGACGGTATCCATAACGCGGGAGACGTTATTGCTTCGGCCACCGCGTACAGCTCCATGCGCGTGTCGAACAAACCGGCCGATGAAGATCACCCTTACGGGCACGGCAAGGCGGAGGTGCTGGGGGCTTTTATCGTGGCGATTATTTTGGGCGGCGCGGCTCTGTACATGGGCTATCACTCCATTCGCGCGCTGTTCGAAACGCCGGAGCAGGCGCACGTTATCGCTTTTGCAGCCGCAGTGGTCTCCTTGATCTGGAAACAGCTCTTATACATGTATACCATACGCGTCGGGCGTCAAACGAACAGCAAAGGCCTGATCGCCACGGCTTACGACCATCTTGCGGATGTGTATGCTTCCATAGCCGCTTCCGTGGGGATCGGGCTGGCGCTGCTCGGAGACCGTTTCGATATCCGGCTGCTCAGTTACGGGGATCCCGTCGCAGGGATGATCGTCTCGTTTCTGGTGCTGAAATTGGCCTATGGAATGGGCAGCGAATCGTTCGACGTGCTGATGGAGCGAAGCGTGAGCGCGAAGCAAATCGAACAGTACGCCGCGCTGATCCGCTCTGTGCCGGAGGTCCGGAGAATCGATCGCCTGCGTGCGCGGGAGCACGGCCATTACATATTGGTAGACGCCCGGATCGGCGTTTCGGGGAATTTGACGATCCAGGAAGGGCACGATATCAGCCGTTTGATCAAAAAGAAAATACAGGACGCGCATGCGGACGTAGACGAGGTGCTTGTGCATCTGAACCCGTGGTACGAAGACGAATCCACGGCTCCTCGTCCGGCTAAATAGGAGTCTGTCCGACTATTTTGCATAAATATACCTTCCACTGAGTTCATCGGACAGACTCCCAGCGCAGGGCCTGAACACAAAAAAATCCGGGTTTGCCAAAACGGCAATCCCGGATTTTTTGCGTGTCGAACGATTATTTCTTTTCAGCGATGATTTGACGGAGAACGGTTTGCAGAATACCGCCGTTGCGGTAGTAGTCTACGTCAACCATGCTGTCCAGACGCACGAGGGCGTCGAATGCGAATGTAGAGCCGTCTTCGCGGGCAGCTGTCACTTTTACAGTGGAGCCCGGTTGAACGTCGTTGCTGAGGCCCGTGATGTCGAATGTTTCACGGCCTGTGATGCCGAGAGACTTCCAGCTTTCGCCGTTCACGAATTGGAGAGGCAGTACGCCCATGCCGACCAGGTTACTGCGGTGAATACGCTCGAAGCTTTCTGCGATAACGGCTTTTACGCCGAGCAGGAACGTACCTTTGGCCGCCCAGTCACGGGAGCTACCTGTACCGTACTCTTTACCGGCGATAACGACAAGGTTCGTGCCGGCATCTTGATATTTCATGGAAGCGTCATAGATGGATTCAACTTCGCCGGTTGGCAGGTAAGTCGTTACGCCGCCCTCAGTTCCCGGCGCCACTTGGTTGCGAATACGGATGTTTGCGAACGTTCCGCGCATCATCACTTCGTGGTTGCCGCGGCGGGAGCCGTAGGAGTTGAAGTCTTCTTTTTTCACGCCGTGCTCGATCAGATATTTGCCTCCAGGGCTGTCAACTTTGATGTTGCCGGCAGGGGAGATATGGTCCGTTGTTACGGAATCGCCCATGAGTGCCAAAGTTTTCGCGCCGCGGATATCGGCGATATCGTCAAGAACCGTACCCAGATCCGTAAAGAACGGAGGCTCTTGAATGTACGTGGAGTTGGTATCGAACTCGTACAGATCGCCTTCCGGAACCGCGATTTGATTGAAGCGCTCGTTCGCGCGGAATACGTTGTTGTATTTGTCGCGGAACATGTCTGCATTCAGAGCGGTGCTCAGCGCTTCTTGAATCTCTTGGTTTGTAGGCCAGATATCTTTCAGGTATACAGGTTTGTCGTTTTGGTCGTAACCGATAGGATCTTTTGCCAAGTCGATGTTTACTGTTCCTGCAAGCGCATAGGCAACTACAAGCGGCGGAGAAGCCAGGTAGTTCGCTTTTACTTGAGCGTGAACGCGGCCTTCGAAGTTACGGTTGCCGGAAAGCACGGCAGCTACCGTCATATCGTTGTCTGCGATCGCTTTGCTTACTTCGTCCGGAAGCGGACCGGAGTTACCGATACAAGTTGCGCAGCCGTAGCCTGCAACATGGAAGCCGAGCGCTTCAAGAGACTCGAGCAAGCCTGCTTTGATCAGGTACTCGGTAACGACCAGGGAACCCGGAGTCAGCGAGCTTTTTACGTACGCCGGTTTTTTCAGGCCGAGGGCAACGGCTTTCTTCGCCACAAGTCCTGCGCCAAGCATAACGCTAGGGTTGGATGTATTCGTACAGGAAGTGATCGCTGCGATAACGACTGCGCCCGTACCCATTTTTACCGTTTCGTTAGGGTAGGTTACATCGATGACTTCCGCGATTTTTTCTTCAGTCAGGCCGTATCCGCCTTTGTCGATCGGCGTACGGATGATGGAGTTGAAGGACTCCTTCATGTTCGTAAGCTCGATGCGGTCTTGAGGACGTTTAGGACCTGCCAAGCTTGGTACGACTTGGCTCAGATCAAGCTCGATGACGTCTGTGAACACAGGGTCAGGAGTAGCGTCCGTGCGGAACATGCCTTGCGCTTTATAGTAAGCTTCGACCAGCGCGATTTGCTCTTCTTCGCGGCCTGTGCCTCTCAGGTAGTTCAAAGTTTCGCTATCAACCGGGAAGAAACCGATTGTCGCGCCGTATTCAGGAGCCATGTTGGCAACTGTTGCGCGGTCAGCCAGGGAGATGTTGCTGAGGCCAGGGCCGTAGAATTCTACGAATTTGCCTACTACGCCTTTTTTGCGCAGCATTTGGGTAACGGTCAGCGCCAGGTCGGTTGCAGTTGCGCCTTCAGCCAGGCTGCCTGTCAATTTGAAGCCGATAACTTCAGGTGCTACGAAGTAAAGAGGTTGTCCGAGCATGCCGGCTTCCGCCTCGATACCGCCGACGCCCCAGCCTACGACGCCAAGGCCGTTGATCATCGTTGTATGGGAGTCGGTACCTACGAGCGAGTCCGGATATACGACGGTTTCGCCGTCAACGGTTTTGGTCGCTGCAACGGATGCCAAATACTCCAAGTTAACCTGGTGAACGATACCAGTTGAAGGAGGCACGGCACGGAAATTGTCAAATGCGGTTTGTGCCCAGCGGAGGAATCGGTAGCGCTCTTCGTTTCTTTCGAATTCCAGGTTGATGTTCGTGTTCAAAGCGTCCGGAGATCCGAAAGCGTCAACCATGACGGAGTGGTCGATAACGAGGTCAACCGGTACAAGCGGGTTGATCCGTTTAGGGTCTCCGCCTTCACGGGCCATTGTCGCGCGCATTGCCGCAAGGTCAACGACGACAGGTACGCCTGTGAAGTCTTGAAGAACGATACGGGCAGGAATGAAAGGAATTTCTTTGTTTTCATCGCGGCCATTAGCCCAGCCGGCAATTTGTTTGACGTGTTCGTTCGTGATCGCTCTGCCGTCGAATTGGCGGACAGCCGCTTCGAGCAGTACCTTAATGGAAAACGGCAAGTTGCTGATCGTGCCGTTGCCCTGATTTTCAAAGTCAGGCAAGCTGTAATACTGGAAAGTCTTGCTTCCGACGTTCAACTGCTTGCGTACGGAAAAAGAGTCCTTGTTAGACATGATGTTTCCTCCTCAATTAAACTTCATTCGTTTCATTAGATGAAACTGAATTTCATTATACCCTCTGTTTCAAGTATACCGTCTTACATTGTTCCCGTAAAGGATTATTTAGCACTATTTTGTAAAGTAACTCTTCGTTTATTCCATGTTTAAATCATTTTTCATCTAAAAAAAACATATATTGAATCAAATTCATGCTTGCTCGGAGGTACAAAGCCATGTCCTGGAAACCGGCGCTCTATAACTACGTTCACGCCAAAAATCAGGCGGAGCTGCGATGCTCGGCCGAATCGCTAACAGCTTTTGTCGCAGACAGCGCTTATATCGGGATGCAGGAGGCCAGATTGGGGCGGCTGTCCCGCAGCTATCAGGACCGCAACGCGGTTCCGCTGCGCAGTGAAACGAAGCTTCGCCTTACCCGCGTCAAAGAAACGGCGCACGGCGTCATCGCCGATATCGAGCTGCGCCGTCAGCTGCTTTACCGGATCGGCTCCGCCCGGCATACCGAACAGCGGATTGAAGCGGAACGAGTGCTGCTTGACCCGATCGCCGGAAAATGGCTTGTCAGAAGCGCGGAAATGCTCGGACACGAGAAATCCATGCCGGCGGGGCAGCCCGGAACTTTCTTTTCCGACCAGGTGGAAGAACCGGTCCTTACGAACCGTTCTCCGTCGCTCCCGTATCTCAACCATAGTATACTCAACAGCGGTGAAACCCTTCCAAGGAAAATCCGATACAATCGGGAAAAAGCGGTCGAATACGCGCAAACGTGGTGGAGTACGGCGAATCCGAAATATTTGGAATATGAAGTGGATTGTACGAATTATGTATCTCAGTGCCTCTTTGCAGGCGGGGCGCCGATGGACTATACTGGGAAAAGGGGAGCGGGCTGGTGGTACTCGGGAAAAAAGGGCTCCCAGGAGCTTTGGAGCTACAGTTGGGCTGTTGCCCACAGCCTGCAATCGTTCGTGCCGAACAGCCGACGGGGATTGCAAGGTGTTGCGGTGACCGATCCCACAGAGCTGAGACCCGGCGATATGATAAGCTACGATTGGGACGGCAACGGACGGTGTCAACACAACACGTTCGTCACGTCCATGGATGCCAACGGCATGCCGCTGGTCAATGCGCATACCTATAACAGCCGCGACCGTTATTGGGACTACCGGGATTCGCCGGCTTGGAACGAACGTACGCGTTACGTATTTGTTCGAATTGCCGATGACATGTAGTAGATTATGAAGTAGGAATACTAGACGGAGGTACGTAATGAACCGCAAAATACGAGTAGGGCTGATTTACGGTGGAAAATCGGGAGAGCATGATGTGTCTTTGCAAACCGCGCTCGCCGTTATGAAAGCGTTGGATTTCAATAAATATGAAATAACTCCATTCTATATATCGAAGCAGGGAGAATGGAAGAGCGGGGCTCAGCTTCAAGCCCCTCCGGCCAATGTGCAGGCGTTGACTTTCGGCCAATCCGCGGCCTCCTCCGGCGCCAAGGGCTCCAACGCGCTGGCCCCAATCTTCGGTTCGCTGTCAGCCAAGGGCGAAGTCCACATTTCCGCAAAAAGCGCCGATAGTGCGGCACAGGCTCCGTCTGCGGGCCTTGATGTCGTATTTCCGCTGCTCCACGGCACCTTCGGCGAGGACGGCACGATTCAGGGAATGCTGGAAATAGCGAACATTCCGTACGTGGGGGCGGGCGTTCTTGCTTCCGCCGTAGGCATGGATAAAGTAATGATGAAAAAAGTGTTCGCGCAGGAGGGGCTGCCGCAGTGCGTGTTCCGCTATTTCACCCGTAAGCAATGGGAAAAGGACCGGACCTATCATCTGCTGGAGCTCGAAACCGCGATCGGGTATCCGTGCTTCGTCAAGCCGGCTAATCTGGGTTCCAGCGTCGGCATCACCAAAGCGAGAAATCAGGAGGAGCTGATCAAAGCCGTTGCATTCGCTTTCCAATATGACCGCAAGGTGATCGTCGAGGAAAACATCGATGCGCGGGAAATCGAGGTCAGCGTGCTCGGCAACGAGGAGCCGCAGGCGTCCGTCCCGGGCGAGATCGTTTCTTCGAATGAATTTTACGATTACAAAGCAAAATACATTGACGGCAAATCCGCCATGATCATTCCTGCGGAAATTCCCCAGGAGACGGCGGACCAGCTTCGAGAACTGGCTATCCGCACTTTTCAGGCCGTGGATGGCAGCGGCTTGTCCCGCGTTGACTTTTTCCTCGGCAAAGCCGATAACAAAGTGTATGTCAACGAGATCAACACCATGCCGGGTTTCACCCCATTCAGCATGTACCCGCTATTATGGAAAGAATCCGGCAAGCCTTACGGCGAACTGCTGGACGATTTGATCCATTTGGCGATCGAGCGGCATCAAGCGAAGCAAGCGATTCAATATACTTTTGATGTGGAGTAGATGAAGCTATGGGATTTCAAACCGAGTTCAATTCCGTCTGCAAATTCAAATCCGGTCAGGAGCTCTACGAGCTGCTTGAGTACGGCCGCGGCAAAATGGTGAAAAGCGGGTTCCGGGTATTTCCCACCGGACAAAAGGTCATCGCCTACACGCCTGACAACCAGGCTATCGCGATCGTCAAAATCGTCGCTTCCATCGCCGAAATCAATTTCCAGGGCGAAGAAGTGACGCAGGTCGAGATGGAGCTGGTGCGCCGGCTGAACGAAGAGGAAGCGCGCATTCAAACGGCGCTGGCGCACGAAATGTTTTTTGGCGAGCAGCAGCAATAAAACGGCATGACGAAAATAACACCGTCCCTGCGCATGGGACTGACGGCAAACCGGATGGAGGGCACGATCCTCAACCCGGCTTGTCGGCAGGACTTTGCGAGAGGCGGTGTTTTTTCACTACATAAGAATGTTAAAGTTCTTTACAGCGCGAAGAACAGCATTCTTATTGGCGAATAAACCTACCTCTAAACGCGGTCGCTCATCTTCGAAAGACTTCGATAGAGGTTTATCTCATAGTTTCAGAGGGGTTGGTCATGGTACTATGTGAAGTTAGTACTTACTCTCGCCGCGTCCGGGGACTACACTATTGGAATAGGCGAGTTTCGGGCAGGGAGTGGTGTACAGTGAAGGGGATGGATGTGAGAGGCGGCCGTTTTTCGGCATATTGGCTGTTTAATATCATTTTGGGGATTCCGGCTCCCTATGCGCTCATATGGATCATTTTGGGGTATTACGGCTTTATGTCTCCACCCGGGCAGGAGGAGCGGCTGGCGGCTTTGGGCGTGCTGGCGGCCTATTTGACGATCTGGTTTGCGGGAAATTATTTCTGTCTGCGCAAGGAAGATGCAGGCACCAGAATCGGCTTGCAGGCGCTCAGTCCTTTGATAATCGGAGCTTCCGCTTTTTTGAGCTACAGGTTCGTCGTGTTTGTCTCCTCCATGTAGCAGTGAGGGCATAGGCAGGGGGAAGGCTAAGGCGCCGCGCCGGCCGGGTATGTCCTTTTCATGGATAGGGAAACCTATGCCAAAAAGCACGGGAGGTACGCGCGCATGATCGTTCGCTTTGGGTACGTGGCTATGTCGACTGTGGTCGCAGGCGCTTCTCCGTCCAAGACAATGACGGTTTCGGGTTTCAGCAAGCTGGCGGACCGCGAGGCGGCTATTCGCAAACTGGAGCGGCTGGGCGCCGAAAATTTGCATAATTCGCTGCGGCTGCTGCGGCATAACCGCGCGCATGACATTATGGTGTACCGTTTTTCCTCCAGGCTGATCCCGCTGATCGGTCATGAGCTGCTGGCCGACTGGGATCCGATCCGGGTGCTGGCGGCCGAATTCAAAGAGACGGGGGATTACGTCAGGCGCCATGGGATGCGGGTCAGCTTCCACCCGGAACATTTTACGGTGCTGAGCACTCCCAAGGAGGATGTGCTGCGGAAGTCGGGAGCGGATCTGGAACGTCATAACGCGATGCTGAATGCGATGGGGCTCGGCCCCGAGGCCATGTGCAACATTCATGTCGGCGGCGCATACGGCGATAAGGAGACGGCGGGCGAGCGGTTTGCGAGGAATTTTGCGGCGCTGCGTCCCGAAGTCCGGCGGCGGATTACGCTGGAAAACGACGATAAAACGTTCACGGCCATGGAGACGCTGGAGCTCGCGGAACGGGTACAGGCGCCCATGGTGCTGGATATTCATCATCATGAAGTGAACAACAACGGGGAGGATGCCGCCGAGCTGTGGCCGAGAATATTGCGGACGTGGAGTTATGCAGACGCTTCCCGGTCCGATCCGGCTTCTGCCGCTATGCTGCCGCCGAAAATTCACGTTTCCAGCCCGAAAAGCGAGCATGATCCGCGAAGTCATGCCGATTATGTAGAAACGGAGCCGCTGCTCGCCTTCCTTAAAAAAATTGCGCCGATCACGCCCAGACTGGACGTTATGATCGAAGCCAAAATGAAGGACTCCGCCTTGTTTCGGCTAATGGACGATTTGCGGGAGCGAAGCGGCGTTTCCGTCGTCAATCAGGCTTCTATCGAGCTGTGAGTCTGTGAAGGTCGGTGCTTGCAGGGGAGGGGAGGCGCGCGCCTCTCCCGGTGCGCGTTGCGGCGCTGCACGGCGGGTGGTCGGACCCCATTCGGCGATCGGTGAGAATTGTCCTTGAAATGTTTGGAAAAATGGGGTACTTTGAAGATTGGGATACTCGAAGTACAAACCATTGGTGAGAGGGGTTTCTTGAAAAAATGAGTCAATTATTATCCGGCAAAAATATATTGGTCATGGGTGTCGCCAATGACCGCAGCATCGCCTGGGCAATCGCCCAATCTCTTGCTTCGCAAGGCGCAAAGCTCGCTTTTACCTATGAAAACGAACGCGTCGAGGAGCGCGTGCGCAAGCTTGCCGATACGATCCCGGGATCGATCCTGCTGCCGTGCAACGTCACCGTCGACGCCGAAATCGATACGCTTGCAAGCACCTTGAAAGAGCAGTTCGGCGTGCTTCACGGTTTTGTACATAGCATCGCGTTCGCGAAAACCGAAGAGCTGGAAGGTCTGTTCGTGGATACGTCCCGCGACGGCTTCGCCCTGGCGCACGACATCAGCGCCTACTCGCTTGTGGCTGTAGCCAAGCGCGTATACCCGCTGATGACCGAAGGCGGCAGCATCATGACGATGACCTACCTCGGCGCCGAGCGCGCGATGAAGAACTACAACGTCATGGGCGTTGCCAAAGCTGCGCTCGAAGCGAGCGTGCGTTATTTGGCGAACGACCTCGGACAATACGGCATCCGCGTAAACGGCATTTCCGCCGGCCCGATCCGCACCCTGGCGGCCAAAGGCATCAAGGATTTCAACTCGATCCTCCGCCAAGTAGAGGAAAAAGCGCCGCTCCGCCGCACGACGGAAACAGCCGAAGTCGGGGACACGGCGATGTTCCTCATGAGCCACCTGTCCCGCGGAATTACCGGTGAAGTCATCTATGTGGATGGCGGCTACCATATCGTAGGCGTGTAAAGCTCAATTCAACAAATCCGTACTGCCTAACAGGCGTGCGGATTTTTTTCGTTCCAATCTCCCGCGGCGGCACGATGTGGAAACATCCCCTGCCCGCAAAGACACCGCCGATACCGCCGGTAAGGTGCCGGAAAACCTGAGAAAGCCAGGCTGCCCAGAACCCGCCCGCCAGAGCTGATGCATCTACTTGGGAGCACAACGTGCTGAACACTAGTAAACGTCAGCCTGCGCACAAACCCGCCTACCAGAAGTCGGCGCATCTACTTTGGAACACAGTGTGCAGAAAACTTGCAAAAGTCAGGCTGCCCAGAACCCCACCCGCCCCACGCCATACGCCACACCCCACACCCCACACGTCACATGCCCCACCCCGCACCCATGCCCCACGCCCCACGCACACGCCACGCCCCATGCCCCACCCCCCACCCCACACGCCAGAGCCGGTCTCGCCATCTGCCTGGTTGCACGAAGAAAGCCTGCAAATCAAACTGTCGAGATTACCCGTACACACGCTGGAAAATAGCAAATCTACCTGGAAATGCGGAGAAAACCTGCAAAAGTACAGTTTTTGCCCGGTTAATCCGCCAACCGCGACAAATTCCTGCAAATGTGCAGGCTTTTCGCCACAAACATGGGCTCAGACTCGATTTCATCGAAAATTCCTGCACAATCGCAGGCTTTTCGCCAAAATGAACCATTTTCACGAAAAAAACCTGTACTTTCGCAGGCTTTCTCCCTGCCAAGCCGCCTTTTCCTCTCGGGGACGATGGACAACAAGCACCAAGCCGTGCGAATAGGGGACGGTCGCATACGAAAAGTGATGCGCCGAGCAATCTTTTAAAAAAAACAGGAATAATGGACAAAAATGTAATTATATATATTTATGTAAAAAATGCACAAATAAATTGGGATGAAACGCTCTAGTAATTTCTGCGTATAATTTACTATACTAAGTGTATCAAATTCATATTCAAGAAAGAGTTGATATAAATGGCAAGCGGAACCCAGGAGCCCTTTGTGGTGGGGAGCAAAAGCTTTACTGCAGTTGCAATTAACACGGCGGCCAAAGCCGGGGAATGGATCAAAAGCAAGCTGGGAGACATCAACCGGATCGATCAGAAATATACCCCGCATGACCTTGTGACGGAAGTGGATAAGGGTTCGGAGACGATGATTCGAAATCTTATTTTGACGCACTTTCCGCATCATTCGATTCTTGGCGAGGAGGGGGTTGAGCCCGGCCCTGCCGCTTCGGCAAAAGCGCTGGAGGAAGCCAGCGACGCGGAGTATTTGTGGATCGTAGATCCGATCGACGGTACGACGAACTTCGTTCACGGATTCCCGTTTTTCTCGGTATCGATTGCTCTCGCGCACAAAGGCGATGTCATCGTCGGCGTCGTTTACGACCCGATTCGCGACGAGCTGTTTGTCGCCGAAAAAGGTAAAGGCGCTTACAGGCATGGCAAAGTAACGGCCGTATCGCGGGAAACCAAGCTCGCGGATTCTTTGGTCGCAACCGGATTCCCGGCCGATCGGGACGGTGCGCTTCCCGTCAATATGAAAGGCGCCCAAGCCTTGGCGCCCAAAGTGAGAAACCTCCGCGTAGCGGGCTCGGCGGCGCTGCATATGGCTTACGTGGCCGCGGGCCGTTTGAGCGGATTTTGGGAGATTGGATTGAGCGCCTGGGATATGGCTGCGGGAGCTCTCCTGATCACGGAGTCGGGCGGCAAAGTTACGGATACGGCGGGCAGGCCGTACAGTCTGTCCGTGCGCAACGTGCTGGCTACGAACGGCAGCATCCACGAGGAGCTGCAGCAGGAACTCGCTCAAGCGGAAGCTACCGGCTTCTAGCATACGACCACACAAACTGTAATGAACCGTACAAGTCTTAAAACGTGAATCTAACGAACTGAGGCCCCCTTACTTCGAAATAAACTGCCCGTTTGAACGATGGGTGAGCCCGATAACGACGCTCAGGTTCGTTAAAACGCAGCTACGAAGAAATAAGGGCGAATAACGCTCGCCCAGTTCGTTATCGCCGGGAACCTACGGATCATAACGCAGACGAACCGGTTGTCCTGTATGAATGTTTTTTTTGAAACGTTCTGCTAGGGAGTCTGTCCGATGAACTCCAGTAGAAGGTGTGTGCATGCAAATGACGGCTTCTACGAAGCGTTAACGGCATATTTGCAGTCATGATTTACTGGGATATGCACAAAGTAACTCCGTCAGACAGACTCCTAGACACGAGGGAGTGTAACAACGAATGAACAAAAAACGAACGGCAGCCGGGGGACCGCGTGCGTCGCTCGTTTTTTTGTGCGCAGGTGCATGTGGCGCGGCAGCCGGGGGACCGCGTGTGCCGCTCGTTTTTTTGCGCGGGTGCATGTGGCGTGGCAGTTAGGGGACCGCGTGCGCCGTTCGTTTTTTGTGCGCGGGTGCATGTGGCGCAGCAGTTGGAGCGGCGAATGGGTTTGTGCAGCAAGCGTTCAAAGTGCCTGAGAAGTCTTGATATTTTATTAGGAGGAACTGGGCGCGG
The DNA here is from genome assembly GCF_057749925.1 of Paenibacillus sp. sgz302191. Taxonomy (NCBI): domain Bacteria; kingdom Bacillati; phylum Bacillota; class Bacilli; order Caryophanales; family Paenibacillaceae; genus Paenibacillus; species Paenibacillus sp. sgz302191. Next base: position 6,977 of record NZ_JBYLHY010000015.1, on the reverse strand, counting down.
TAGCTCAAATTTTTGATATGGGGCAAGGTACGTCCGGAGCAAAAATGTTTCGTTTTGTCGTCTGAGACGTCACAGTCGTTCGTTATGCGGCATGGCGGTCAACAAAAGGGAAGGCCCGTAAAAACTCTTATGGCGCATGGATGTCACCCCACAGAATGAAAATATTCAGGTCTGCTGCTTTTTTGAATGGAACCGATTCGGTTGGAGGGAGAGCCTGCGACTATCAGAACTCTGCGCAGCAGCTGTAATTGCCGCAGATTCGCAGGAATATTTCTCCGCAAGCGCAGCAAGGAGCAAAAAATACGAGCTTCAGACTGTTGAAAAACTCGAACATTTGGGGGCGGCACATCTGTTTGGCGATGAGGAGGGGAGAACCAGCCCAGAAACTTGCACGCCAGAACCGGTCGCACAATCTGCCTGGTTCCGTGAAGAAAACCTGCAAAAGTGCAGTTTTTTGCGCGTTGATACGCTTGCAACTGAAAATTCCTGCAAATGTGCATCAATTTTGACGAATACTTGAGCTCAGGCTCATTTTTACCGGGAATTCCTGCACATTTGCAGGCTTTTCCTAAAAATGAACCGTAAACACAGAAAAAGCCTGCACTTTCGCAGGTTTTTGGCTCGTCAAGCCGCTTCGTGCGGTCGGTCGACCACAGAGAGGGTACGCCATGCCCTCCTAACAGAGCGGCTCTTTTTCAGGCACTCTGCCTCTGCAGGCGCTCACCGCATTGCCAACAAGCAGATGCGCAAGTTCCGGCGGCCGGTTTTCGAAAAAACACGAATCCCTGACGCGCATTGTGCCGCCGACGCATGGCGGCGGTCAAACCCTTGCAGCCGTTCACAGCCCTTCAAACAGCTCTGGTATAAAGAGCCGGCATGCACTATAATATAAACTATATTAACAGTTTAAACGTTTCAATTAGCCGGTACGCCCCGCTGCGTTCCGGTTAATGGATGGAGGTCGCATGACGAATCAGCAAATGCAGACGAACGCTCCGGAGATCGTCACTTTCGGGGAAACGATGGCGCTTATGATGCCTACGAACGGCAAAGGTTTGGAATATTCCTCCGAGCTGCACAGCTTGTTTGGCGGCGCGGAGAGCAACTTGGCGATCGGCGCGGCCCGGCTCGGAGCCAGGGTCGGCTGGTGCGGACGGCTCGGCAAAGACCCGCTGGGGCGGATGATCCTCAAAAAAATCCGCGGCGAAGGCGTCGACGTATCGCGTGCCGAGCTTACGGCGGAGGCGCCTACGGGGCTTATGATGCGCGAGGTGCTCATGGGCAAAACCTCCGTCTATTATTACCGCAAAAATTCGGCGGCCAGCCGCATGACGCCTCAGCATCTGGACGAGTCTTACATCGCTCAGGCGAAAATTTTGCATGTGACGGGCATAACGCCGGCTTTGAGCGAATCCTGCAAGCAGACCGCGGCCGAAGCTATCCGCATTGCGCGGGGGCACGGCGTCAAGGTCAGCTTCGACCCGAATCTCCGCCTGAAGCTGTGGAGCATCGATGAAGCGCGCGAAACGCTGCTGGAGCTTGCCCGGGAGGCCGATTATTTCCTTCCGGGGCTGGACGAGCTGAAGCTGCTTTACGAGACGGAGGATTGGAACGAAATCGTCCGCAGGCTGCGCGAATTGCCCGGCATTTCTATTGTAAAAGGCGGAGACGACGAGACTTATGTCGTCGACCGGGAGTCCGTGACCGCTGTGCCGTATTTCCGCGCGGAGCATCTGGTGGATACGGTCGGGGCGGGGGACGGATTTTGCGCAGGCTTCCTGGTCGGCGTGCTCAAGGGTTATGATTATCCCGAAGCGGTGCGCATCGGGAATTTGGTAGGCTCGCTCGTGGTGCAGACCGAGGGCGATTGGGAAGGCGCTCCGACCTGGGAGCAGGTCGAGGCCGTGCTTAATGACGTTAAACATATTGAACGCTAAATGTTTATTCGCAGAAAGGTGTAGAATCCGATGAACAAAATCAGACTGATTCAGCAAATATCCGAGGAAGGCGTGGTCGCGGTGCTGCGCGGCGACACGCCTGACGAAGTCGTGGAAATGGCCGAGCAGGCCATTTCCGGCGGCATTAAGGTCATCGAAGTAACGATGACCGTGCCTTTTGCGCTGCGCGCCATCGAGGAGCTGGCGAAGCGCTACTCGAGCACAGCGCAGGACGCGGCGAAGCGCGCGGTCATCGGGGTCGGCACCGCACTCGACCCCGAGACGGCGCGAGCCGCGATTTTGAGCGGGGCCGAGTTCGTCGTCGGCCCCTCGCTGAACCCGCACACGGTTGCGCTATGCAACCGGTACCGGGTGCCCGTCATGCCGGGCTGCATGACGATCCAGGAAATCCAGACGGCGCTTGAGCTCGGCGTCGATATTGTAAAGCTGTTCCCCGGCAATCTCTACTCGCCGGGAATGATTAAGGCCATTAAAGGCCCGCTGCCGCAGGCCAACATCATGCCGACCGGCGGCGTATCGCTGAGCAACCTCGGCGAATGGGTGAAGGCAGGCGCGGTAGCGGTCGGCATCGGTTCCGATTTGACCAGTGAAGCGGTCAAATCCGGCGATTACAGCCTTGTGGCGAGAAAAGCCGCCCAATATATCGAGGCCTACCGGGCCGCCAAACAGTAGGATATGCACGCGCTCCGTCGAATTCAAGGCGGAGCGTATTTTTTTAGCCGTTAAAACCGGCCAATCGCAACAATCGCGGCTAACGCCAAGAAAACGATGTTCACGCCAATTTTCCGGTATTCTTTACGCATAACATGGAATAAGGCCCCGAAAAAAACGACTGCGCCAAGCCCGATTGCCGCAAGCGGTGTTAATACAGGCGCGATGTTCGTCGCTTGAGGCAAAATCAACCCAAGTACCCCCAACAATTCCGCTAACCCGATAAAGGAAACAAACCCTTTCGGCACATCATTCGCCCAAGTCCAGGACGTTTTTGTTTTTTCATACTGAAACGCCTTCATCCAACCGGAATAAATAAAGCCAAATGCTAAAATCCCCTGCATAATCCATAACGCAGCATTCATTAATTCCGCCAACTCCTTATCCCTTAGTGATGTCCCTCTTGTAACCATTGACCGATAGGTGCATAATAAGCTATAGGATTTCTTTTGAGAAGTAGTTACTTAAATTAAACATAGTATACAAAAATATACCTTGGGAAAATAAAGGATTGGAAGATGACCAATGGCCAACTATTGTAAATTTGAAACGGCGTTAGAAATTTTTGTCGGGAAATGGAAGCCTGTTATTCTGCTTCGCCTTTTTTCAAACGGCACAATGAGATTTAGCGAACTTCAAAAAGCGATACCGGATATAACCAAAAAAATGCTTACCCAACAATTAAGGGAGTTGGAGTATCACGATATCGTTCATCGCGAAGTTTATCAGCAAGTTCCCCCAAAAGTTGAATATTCCATTACGGAATACGGCAAAGGTATGCATACGGTCCTGCAGGCATTGAATGATTGGGGAGTGGCTCATATCGAGCATTTGAATGAGTTGTACGGTGAAATAGACACAAAAGGTTAAAAGACAAGGCGATAAATAACCGTTCTTTGTTAAAATGGAAGCGTCAAGCAGCCATTGCAAAAGGAGCGGTTTCTTTTTCTTTGTAGCATTTCAAAAGTGCGAGTTTTCAGCCGCCCGGGACGTGTGGCAAGCCGGCCATTTTGTGGGCCCGTACCATTCAACTTCTAAAATTCTACAAAATTCGTTTTCAACCGCGGAAAAATTGCAGGGCGTCGAGAGCGCCGGCGATGCAACGCTTGAAGCGGAAACCGCTGACGGAGCGCTGTTGCGTTTGAACCTGTCGGTGCTGGCCTCTCTGCTTAAGAAAGCAGTCGGTGCCCGCGATGCGGAGCAAGCTTTCCTTCGCATCAGGCTCGTGCCGGCGGGCGGACAAACGGCGGAGCTGCTGACTAATAAAGCCCGCGAAGCCGGGGCGTCAGTGACGGAAATTCCGCTCGTCGCATCGTTTTTGCTGGAGAGCGGTGGCAGCGTCAAAGCGCTGGAGTTCGGCTCAGCCCAGGAACTGGCCGCAGTATGGAAGCTGAAAAGCGGGATCGATCCCAAACAGGCTGTAGTTGTATCGTACGATACTACTAATGGAAGTCTGAGGATCGTGTCTGTTCCGGTATCGCTGCAGGACGGCGCAGCTTGGATTTCGATTCCCGCGCAGACCTCGGAAGCTTTGGCCGTTCTCGTCATCCGGAAATCTTTTGCGGATTTGAAAGACCATTGGGCGCAGACGGATGTGGAGCTGCTCGCATCTCGGCTGCTGATCGACGGGGAAAGCGCCGACAAGTTTCAGCCCGACAAAGCGATTACCCGCAGCCAATTTACGGCGCTGCTCGTTCGGGCGCTCGGCCTGGCTGGAACCGGGGCCAAAGCCGGCGCTTTCGCCGATGTTGCCGGCACAGAATGGTTTGCGCCCAGCATCGGTGCGGCGGCTCAGGCCGGGCTCGTGAGCGGCTTCAATGACGGCACGTTCAAGCCGGAAGCGCCGATCACGCGCTCGGAGATGGCCGTCATGCTGTCCAGGGCGCTGAAGCTCAAAGGCAGTGCCCCCAAGGCGGCCGCCGGCGGGCAGTTGGCCCGATTCGGAGACAGGGATTTCATCGGGGCTTGGTCCGAAGCTGCCGTGTCTCACATGGTTGAGACAGGCATTGTTGAAGGAACAAGCGGAGGCCGTTTTGCTCCAAATGATTTGGCTACCCGCGCGCAAGCCGCAGTCATGCTGAAGCGCATGCTGAAGTATTTGCAGCTGCTGCCGTAAAGAGGGAAAGGGGTTGTCCCAAAAGCAGAAATTTCTACTTGAGGTGACGGGCCCCTTTTGCACGAAAACGTAATACGCGTCTGCTTCGACTGCGAAGCAGGCGCTTTTTGTGTCGAGCGCATTATTGCTTTTTGAGCATACTGCCGACGGCTTCTTTTAGGGGGACCCATGTTCCTCCGTTTAATTTTTCCAGATCGGGCGAGGTGGAGGACGTGTCTATTCGGGCCAAAAATCCGTAAATCCAGCTTTTGACGGAAGGGTCCTCACGATGTGCGATCGGCTTGCCTGCAAGCTCCGATAAAATTTGCACAAGCTCGCTAAAGCTCCACGAACGGGAAGCGGTGAGCTCATACGTTCGATTTTCATGACCCTGCGCCGCCAGAACAGCCGCGATGCCCATCGCGAGATCGCTGCGCGTCACAGTGTTAAACCGCCATTCGCCCGGATACGTGACCAGTTCGCCGTTAGCAATAGCTTCGCTCAGACCGAGAGAGGCGATGAAATCGGTGTACAAAGCGTTTCGGAAAAACGTGTAAGGAAGACCCGTGGTGCGGATCGCGTATTCTGTGGCCAAGTGCAGATGTGTTAGCGAAACGGAACCTTTTTCCGGGTAAGCAAATCCGGTATAAAGGAGGTGCCCGACATTCGCTTTTTTGGCCGCTTCTATGGCGTGGGCATGCTGACGGATGCGGGTCGTATCATCGGTGTGGGAGCTGGAAATGAGCAGCAGCTTCGAGGCTCCGGTAAAAGCCGGTTCAAGAGACTCGGGCCGGTCATAATCACAATATCGGACTTCTATCCCTTGGTCGGCGAATTCGGCCGCTTTGTCCGGTTGGCGCACACATGCAACGATGGAGCTCGCCGCGACTTTTTGCAGGAGATGCTTGATAATGAATTTGCCTAATTGGCCGTTGGCGCCAGTAATCATAATTGACATACGATCGCTCCTTTTGATGGTGGGGTGATAGTTAAATGGTTAACTAATTAGTGAAAAAAATAAGGCTACTCCTGACCTGCTTTCGTCAGCTTGCGCAGCAAAGAAATAAGCTGATTCAACTCCGCTTCGCTCAGGCTTTTCATTTTTTCGGCGATTTCCCGGCGATTTCCCGGCAGGTGTTTGTGCAAAAGTTCCCGGCCTTCGGCGGTTATAGCGATCACCGATTTTCTGCCGTCTTCCGGGTGGCTGGAGCGGCTGATATAGCCGTCTTTTTCCAAAGGGACCAGCAAAGTGCTGATATTCGGCTTGGTCACGCCAATTTTTTGCGCCAGTTTGGAAGGCAGAATCGTTCCGCCTTCTTTGGAGATTTCAACCAGTACCCGTATTCGGGCGCCGTTAAGCCCTTGGGAACTCCAGTATTTTTCGGAAACGCCGACTAAATGAGCCGTCGTATCGACCAAAGCAAAAAAAGCTTGCGTATGCAGTGGAGGGTCAAGCACATACTGCTGAAGATCCGACATCAAAATCACCTGCTACGTATATAGTTAAGTATTTAACTAAATATAGAATAGTGCAAAAGGACCGGGGTTGTCAAACCAAATTCGGAGATGGCCGCGGAAAAACGAGAAAAGGTGCCCGCCGAGGCACCTTAAAGTGTGGAGGTGCGCCCGCAAGAGCTGGGGCAACGCCGCCGGTAACATTGTGCGTAGACCGAATAAGCCGGATTGCCGAGAACCCCGGTCGTAAGGGCTTGGGAACATAGGTAACGTTGTGCGTAGAAACTGGAAAAAGCCAGACTGCGAGAAAAACCGCTCACAAGAGCTAGTTTATCTACTTGGCAACGCGTCGAAAGCCTGCAAAAACTCCCATGGCGTCGTGGACGCCAAAAATAATCAGGTCTACTGTGTGAGTGCACCCTTTTGCTCCTTGGTGGTCCGGTTTCGAAAAAGCCAGGCTGTTGTGAGCCCCACACGCTAGAGCCGGTCGTACAATCTGCCTGGTAGCGCGAGGAAAACCTGCAAAAGTGCAGTTTTTGCTCGGTTGATACGCTGGCCACGAAAAATTCCTGCAATTGTGCAGGCTTTTCGCGGCGAACAGGGGCTCAGATTCATTTTCGTCGAAAATTCCCACTGGCTTTGCAAACAAAACCCTAACTGTGGGATGAAATCCATATAAAGGTATTCGTGATGAGATGGCACGCATGTAGTTGAGTGTCGTTTGGTTGCAATTTACTATAATTCGATATATATATAAA
>NZ_JBYLHY010000147.1:0-201 GCF_057749925.1 Paenibacillus sp. sgz302191 | reverse complement strand
TCCTTGAAAACTAGATAACGAAACGAAACGTAAAGCGTGAAACTTAGAAATCCTTTTCGTTGACTGTGTCACAACAGTTAATGAAAGTACATTCTAGTGGTTAAGCTAGAAAGAGCACACGGAGGATGCCTAGGCGCTAGGAGCCGAAGAAGGACGTGGCGAACGACGAAATGCCTCGGGGAGCCGTAAGCAGGCTTCGAT
>NZ_JBYLHY010000146.1:0-201 GCF_057749925.1 Paenibacillus sp. sgz302191 | reverse complement strand
ATCGAAGCCTGCTTACGGCTCCCCGAGGCATTTCGTCGTTCGCCACGTCCTTCTTCGGCTCCTAGCGCCTAGGCATCCTCCGTGTGCTCTTTCTAGCTTAACCACTAGAATGTACTTTCATTAACTGCTGTGACACAGTCAACGAAAAGGATTTCTAAGTTTCACGCTTTACGTTTCGTTTCGTTATCTAGTTTTCAAGGA
>NZ_JBYLHY010000145.1:0-222 GCF_057749925.1 Paenibacillus sp. sgz302191 | reverse complement strand
TGCTTATAACATCTTTTGACAGGTGCAACCTTGACCTGTACTTTACTTATTAGCCATATTCTAGCAAATGCATCTCTGTTTCTTGAACTGCAATAAAATAGGGGTTCGCACAATTATCGTTGTTCGAATATTTAAGGAGGAACAATCTCTCATGCCAACGCCAATGAGCCTATCTCAACTCGCTATCCATGCAGAGAGCAAGCAAAACTATTCCGATGACCA
>NZ_JBYLHY010000144.1:0-222 GCF_057749925.1 Paenibacillus sp. sgz302191 | reverse complement strand
GCTTAACGGTCGTGTTCGAGATGGGAACGCGTGGATCCCCTCCGCCATCATCACCAAACGAGTGCAGCTTCTACAGCTGCCCGAAAGGATCTTGCCCTTTCAAAACTGAACACGAGTGAAGAAACTTGTTTGTCCGACAACCTGCAGTTGTCATGGACTCCATAGAAAGGAGGTGATCCAGCCGCACCTTCCGATACGGCTACCTTGTTACGACTTCACCCC
>NZ_JBYLHY010000143.1:0-222 GCF_057749925.1 Paenibacillus sp. sgz302191 | reverse complement strand
CCCCTTAAGTTTTGTGCGCCCGTCGTTCCAAAGGCATGCTTTTGATCTTTTTTACATAAAATCCCTTGCAAAACTATAGCTTTCTCTTATGCTGTAAATAGGGGTTCGCACAATTATCGTTGTTCGAATATTTAAGGAGGAACAATCTCTCATGCCAACGCCAATGAGCCTATCTCAACTCGCTATCCATGCAGAGAGCAAGCAAAACTATTCCGATGACCA
>NZ_JBYLHY010000142.1:0-223 GCF_057749925.1 Paenibacillus sp. sgz302191 | reverse complement strand
ATCCCCTTGCGGTCAACAATTCCAAGCCGATTTGGACGCATTTTTTTGTAATTCCAGCATGCAAAATTTGCGCGAAAGTGCCATATAACAGCTATAATGTCGTACAATATCAGTTATACGACATAATATTACATAATACTACAATTATACACGTTCCGACTGTTTAATTATAGTTATATTTTACTATATTAGCAACCAATTATTTGTAATTTGAACCAAAAAT
>NZ_JBYLHY010000141.1:0-227 GCF_057749925.1 Paenibacillus sp. sgz302191 | reverse complement strand
CCGACAGCTACGGCACAACGAATTACAGCTACGATGCGGCGGGAAGAATCGAAAAAGCCGAGGCGCCGGGCAAAACGACCGTCTACGCGTATGACCGAAGCGGCAACCGGCAATCCCAGAGCGAGACATACACGTCCGAACAGCCGAGCGGCTATACGGACCCGGTGAGCGGCACGGAAGTGAAGTACCTGATCAAGAAAAGCGAGTACATGTACGACGGCGTCAAC
>NZ_JBYLHY010000140.1:0-231 GCF_057749925.1 Paenibacillus sp. sgz302191 | reverse complement strand
CATTTTAGTGCATTAACTTGCATTATTGATTAAATGAAAAAAGCCCGGAACCGCTGATAAACAGGGGTATTCGGGCTTTTTATCGTAGTATCTTGCGCGTCAATTTTATTAACGGCTGTAGAACTCGTTGACGACAAAAATCCCCGGTATATAAGGGCTGGCGGGCATTGCCCGGTCAATTAGCCCCACTTGCAGCCCCACTTGCCCCACCAAATGTCAAACTGCCACTGA